>CAYOIL010000433.1:1546-2515 GCA_964403985.1 uncultured Saprospiraceae bacterium | reverse complement strand
ATTAAAACTTTTTAATCTAATTTTGTGTCCAGTTATTTATCGGGATAACATCATATTTTAAATTTTAATTAATATTTTTTAATACTCGATTTCGAGTGTGCCTATGAATATACAGGACTTATTTTTGTTCACTTTTTTGTAATCCTACTACAAAAAGTATTGCTGCACCGTTAGCTAAATAATATACAAGGTCAATTCCTTGAAAGCTAAGTATGAGAGGTAGAATAATAAATGTTAATCCTACCATGAAGTCTACAATTAAATGTAGTTTATAGCTTATAATCTTTATTACTCCAGTTTGGTGGTCTGTAATTAATGTAAGTAGTAATGCTGCGACTCCAGTTGCAACCGAGGCATAAAAAGCTACTAGATTTGATTCTCCAAGTCCTAAAACGAAGGGTAAAATGATTAATGCTAATGCGACTGGATAATCTATAAGTGCATGCATTTTTTTAGTTATGAATTTCATAATTCTTATTTTATTTTGATTTTTAAAAGTTTGTTTAATTAAACTTCAACTAGTTCAAGTGATTTAGCTATAGGAAAATCAATTGGCACTTCAGTTGTTCTGTGTAGATAGTTTGTGATAGTGATTTCACCAATTTGATTAATTGTATCAACCAAATTTTCTTTAGTCCATCCTGCAGCAAAGAAATTATTTAAAGTTTCTGGACTAGTAGCTCCTCTGTTTAAAGCTATATTTCTTGAAAGTTTAGCTAAGGCATCTAATTTTGAATCAAATGATGCTGAACCTGATCTCATTTCAATAATTTGGCCTGGTTTGAAACCATTCATACCTGCTATAGCAGTGTGTGCTGAAAGGCAATATTGGCATTGGTTAAGTTCGCTCACTGCTAGATTAATAACTTCTTTTTCTTTATTCTTCAATGAAGAATTTGAATTTGCAAAGTCAAGGAAGTTTTTTAAAGCATTTTCACTTGTAGCCATTGTTGCATAAATGTTTGGAAC
>CAYOIL010000433.1:0-1536 GCA_964403985.1 uncultured Saprospiraceae bacterium | reverse complement strand
TCACGGAACAGTAGTTCTTGATGTGAACTTCTGTTTCTAAATTGTTGAATATTTCTTGATTTTTATAACTTAATTCGTTTTTTGTTGGAACATTAAATGTAGTCATGATAAAATATTTATTTTTTTTGCGGGAAATATTTCCCTTTCGTTGACAATACAAAGATGCGACCATATTAAGGTTAATTTCAGGTCTATATTTCCTGAAAAAATGTATATTATTCCCTGTTGTGTGTTTTTAGTGTTTTTTTCATAAATAATAAGAGATAAAGTGACTTGTTTTGATACAATTGTCCTCTTTTTTGGATAAGAATTATGAATCATCCTTAAATTATTACATAAATAGCACATAGGATATAGTATATATATAAGTACATCGATCTATAAATTAGATAGCCTTATTGGACTACTAATGATGTAAGCAAGCCTTTTAATTGAGTTATATTTATAAACGTGCTTTAAGAATACTAATTAAAGTAAAGGCTTTATCATATATATATATATATATATAATCGAGTTTTGAGCCATCTTAGTTGAATGGGCTAAATGTGTTATTCTAATATTCGATCTAATATGTATTATATATATATACACGATTCAATTGTGAAATTTTAATTTATTCAATTGATTCTTTTGAAGTATTATCTACTATATTGGAATATAGAAGTAGATTTCTATGTGAGACGTTCATTCTATAATTGCAAATATTTTCTTTTGCCCTTAAAGCATTTGGTCATCTAAAATTAGCTATCGAAATCGCTTGATTTGTATGTTTTTTATATTTGTATATTTTTTCTTGCTAAGAAAATTCGTTGATTTTGGTTAGTTTGGTTTTTTTGAAGGCGCTAGGATTAACGTCAGCATGTTTTTTAAAGAATTTCGAAAAATGACTCGAATCTTTATATCCTAGTTCGGTAGCAATTTCATCATTTGAAAGATCTGAATAAAGCAATAATCTTTTTGCTTCTAATAGTATCCGCTCATTAATTAAAACTAAAGGACTCTTATCTATATGTTTGGAGAAAAGGTTAGATAGAGTTTTTGGTGATTTAAAAAGTAGATTAGCATATTCTTTTACTTTATGATATTCTTTAAAATGTTTTTCTACTAGGATGTTAAATTCTCTTATAAGATCCATATGTGATCTACTCAAAGAAGGATCAGGTAAGTTTTTCTCGAGCAATCTAGTAGATACTATCAGCAATCTTTTTAATAATGATCTTAACATTTCTCCTTGTAAGTGGTCTTTTACAGAAAGATCATTTAAAAATAATTTACGCATAAGTTCGAATTGTTCAAGATTAAAACCATCTAGTTTTATGACTTGTGCTTGTGCAGATCCAAAGAATAAGAAGCCGTTACACGATACTTGGTCATCATGAGTTTGAATGCAAAAGAATTCTTTGTTAAAAACAAATGCTAAAAGACCCTCATTTTCTTTTGGTACTTTTATTGTATTTAATGGCGTGCAAAATATTACTTCATCTTTGCAAAGGGATAATTGATAGTCATCTACTTTGAGATCTACTGGTTCATTTC
>CAYOIL010000432.1:246-2520 GCA_964403985.1 uncultured Saprospiraceae bacterium | reverse complement strand
GTAGTTTTTGGCAAAAGCAATTTCAAAAGGCTAAAAATGACCTAAAATTGATTTTCATTTTTTAGGTAAGCTTTTGTAAAGGAGTGGCTTATGGCCACTATCTAAAAAAAAACACTAGGTTTTGCCTAGTGTTCTATTTGTTCATGAGGGCTTGTTGTGTTTTTATTCGATTACGCTGAGTTCTACTTGAGCATTGGTCGCACCTGGATTATTTACGATCAGACTACTACCGTTGATGCCTAAGGTGCTACTTTGACGAGTACTAGAAGCTCCCGCAGGCACCGATTGCCATTCTTCAATAGGATTTTCTCCATCTTCCGACAAAGCCCACCGTAGCGATTCGCTACTCGGGTTGTTCAATTTAAAGCTTCGGCTTTCTAAATAGGGCACTTCATACAAAATTTCCGTTGTGGCGGCTTCTATGATTTCTATTATGTCCGGATTGCTTTGGCCGCTGGCATTGTCGTCTATCAGTCGGTTGGCGCGGTATTGGCCGTATAAAAGGCTATGCTCCTCACTAATGGCAAGCATCACTGCATCGGTAATGAGCAGCGTATCGCCGATTTTACTAGCTTTTTCGTCTGCTTCTACAAAGGCTGATTTGCCCTCACTGCGTTTGTCAGCCGGTTCTTGTATTACGTTTTTAAAGCTAGTAATCGTTGCTTCAAACGCAGCAATTTTCGCAGCATCAATGCCCATGGGCGCTAGGGCCGCTGCATTATTATCTGCCATTGTTTTTAAGCGTTCGCAGAAATAAAGCACATCCGTATCTCGCTTGCCATTTAGGCTCGTGGCGGTAGCATAGGCCTTGGCGGCTAGGGTAGGGTCATTGTTGAGCAAAGCCGCTGCATTTAGCGCTCCAGAAATGCTAAGACCGCTCGTTTGCATAGCGGTTCGGTTGTTTTGTTTTCGAGTGGCGTAGCCGCTCGTGTTTTCATCGGCTATGATAATGAGGGCATCTAGCTCGCTGACTTGGGTGTTAAAGTTGGCAATGTTGCTTGTCAAAGCCGGGGCCGTGGCCTCTAGGGTAGTAAGATGGTTGGAGAAAAACTCCGCCACTTTATAGTACATACTGATTCTGTTTTCTAATTTGCTATTCATTGTTTTTAGTTTTTATTGGTTAAAGGATAAATGGATTGTTGTAATATATTGTTTAAGCTTTTTAGTTCGGCCTTGCACGGATTACTCTCATGCTTACGGCCTTACAAGCTCTTTCTTTTTTTACTTTTAAGTAAAACTCTTTTTGAGAGTTGGGCGGAAAGTCTTCGTACAACACTCTGTCCTCAGAGCCTATTTTAGTATTGGTTTTGGTCAGAAAAGTAACTCGGACCACCACATCTTTAAACGAAGCAGCCGTGGCATAATTCGCTATCGTTCCACGGATTTTTACCTTGCGCCCAGTGAGGTTAAAATTATAATTGCCATCCACTTTCAAAAATTTGGAAGCTTGTCTCATTTCTGTTTCCGCTATGCTCTCTACTTTTTCCTGAGAGCTCGGTTCTTTTTTGTAGCGGATTGACTGGCTGGCGTTTGCGCTTGTTTCATTTTGAGAGCTTTTACTAGACGGTGAAGGTGCACTGTGCGAACTGTCATAACTATCGTTTTCGTCTTTCTGTGAATTGTTTATCAAATAGTATCCGCCAAAAGCTGCTAAGCTTAACACCAAGAGCATGATCAAAAAACTTACTACCTTTTTCTTTGAACTAGGCTGAGGGTCATGATAAACTGCTTGAGGCTGCGGGGTTGGCGGTGGAGCCGTACTAGCCGAAGACAAGGGGGGAGGTATTGAAGTCAGAAGTTTTTTAACCTCTGCAACTTGTTTAACTGTTGTCCATTGCTCAAGTCCCTCATGCCATACGGGTGTGCTCAGTTTGATGCCTTTATCCTTTAACTCCTCTATTGAGAAAGGTCCTTGTTGTTCGTTGGAGATTTGTATGTAGTATTTTTTCATTGAGTTTTAATATTTGATGCAACTCGTATTTTTTTATCTAAGGAGTAAAGAGGTGAACTTATTATATACTGATTCCGTTACCTAATTTGCTATTCATGCTTTTTTGTTTTTAAATATTAATTTCTCTTTTTGAGTTAGTTACGCATGGTCTTTGTGTTAATGGTGTTATGAAGTAATCTTCATCTAAGAACTTAATAAGTTGTTTAACATAAGTCTTATCTGTAGGAACTACAACGCAGCCATTAGCATAATTGAAATCAATCCCTAGCTGATTGGCTTGTGTCTGAATTTCTGCAATAGTTAAGTTTTGAAAAATATTGCGT
>CAYOIL010000432.1:0-236 GCA_964403985.1 uncultured Saprospiraceae bacterium | reverse complement strand
TTTAAATCCTCACTAAAACTTAGTGCATCTTCGAATTCTAAAATAGCTCCGTTTGTAAACTCTTCTACATCTTCGTTTGTTGCTTCTAAGTAATACTCTGATAGCTCAACGATTCGTCTTGCGTTGTAATAAGAGTTGAAGTAAATATTATTATCTCGATAAACCACGGCAAGATGATTTGAAATAACTATTCCCTTATTTTCATACTTTCTAAAAGTGCCTCCTCTATGATATAG
>CAYOIL010000431.1:2054-2529 GCA_964403985.1 uncultured Saprospiraceae bacterium | reverse complement strand
AGGTCTGACATGGGCATCGCTTTGCTGGGGTAATTTTGAATCGCATTTTTACAACCACTAAAAGAACGAAATACACGAAAGGAATCGCAAAAAAGAACAATGGCGTGTAGTCTCGAAGTCAGTGGTGAGTGTAGGAGTGAGCATCTGTGCTTTGCGTTTTTAGTGTATTTCGTTCCGTTCGTGGTTTTCAATTCGCGGCTGGAAGTTACGCGTCGCGGCTTAGCGTGCTGGTGTCCCAGTGATGTTTTTGAATCGCATTTTACAACCACTAAAAGAACGAAATACACGAAAGGAATCGCAGAAGAAAACAACGGCGCGTAGGTTCGAAGTCGGCGGTGAGTGCAGGACTGAGCATCTGTGCTTTGCGTTTTTTTAGTGTGTTTCGTTCCTTTCGTGGTTCAAAAGTCAGCGCATCAAAAAAGGGCAAGGTTTGAACCTTGCCCTTTTCTTTTTCTCATTCATCGAACTCGGCGGT
>CAYOIL010000431.1:0-2044 GCA_964403985.1 uncultured Saprospiraceae bacterium | reverse complement strand
AACTGACGTAGTTCAGGCCGATTTCGTGGCAGAAGTAGACAGACTTTGGATCTCCGCCGTGTTCGCCGCAGATGCCGATTTTCAGGTCTGGGCGAGTGCCTCGACCATCTTCAACGGCGATTTTCATCAGTCGGCCGATACCAGTCTGGTCAACAGTCTGGAATGGGTCGGCTGGCATGATGTCGTTTTCGGTGTAGTAACCGATGAAGCCCTTGTAGTCGTCTCGACTGATTCCAAGACCTGTTTGAGTCAGGTCGTTGGTACCGAAGCTGAAGAATTCAGCCGTGTCGGCGATTTCACCAGCGGTTAGAGCGGCTCGTGGGATTTCGATCATGGTACCAGTCATGAATTCGACAGTGACACCCTGTTCATCGAAGACCTTGGCGGCGACTTCTTTGATCACGGCAGTCTGGTTGTCGACTTCCGCCTTGTAGCCAGCCAGTGGGATCATGATTTCAGGAAGTACTTCGATGCCTTCCTTCTTGCATGCACAGGCAGCTTCAAGGATCGCTCGAGCCTGCATGGCTGTGATTTCCGGGTACACGATTCCCAGACGACAACCACGGTGACCAAGCATTGGGTTGGATTCAACCAGCTCAGCAACACGTCGTTTGACGTCTTCTTCAGTCACGCCGAAAGTTGACGCCAGCTTGCCAGCCAGGGCTGGATCTTCGTGCATGTGGTGTTCTGAAAGGAACTCATGCAACGGTGGTTCCAGCAGGCGAATGGTGACAGCTTTGCCAGCCATGACTTTGAACAAGTGAGTAAAGTCGTCTCGCTGGAAGTTGATCAGCTTGCCCAAAGCGGCTTCGCGATCAGCAACTTCTGTTGAGAATATCATTTCACGCATTTCGTCCAGGTGGTCGAAGAACATGTGTTCTGTTCGACACAGGCCAACGCCTTCAGCACCCAGTTGCAGACTGATTTCTGCGTCGTGAGATTCGGTGTTGGCTCGCACGTTCAGTTTGCGGTGTTCGTCGGCCCATGCCATCAGTTGAGCGTATCGCTGATACACTTCTGATTCTTCTGGCTTCATGTTGCCAGTCATGACTTCCATGACTTCTGAAGGGCTGGTTTCGATTTTGCCAGCGAAGACTTCGCCAGTGAAACCGTCGACAGAAATCCAGTCGCCACCTTTTAGCACCTGACCATTGACGGTCACTGTGCCGGCTTCGTAATCGATGTCCAGTGCATCGCAACCACAGACGCAGGTCTTGCCCATTTGGCGAGACACAAGAGCCGCGTGAGAAGACGCTCCACCGAATGCTGTCAGAATTCCCTGGGCCACTTTCATGCCTCGCAGGTCTTCCGGGCTGGTTTCTTTTCGAACCAGAACCAGCTGCTTGTCGTTGTCGGCAACCCATTGTTCTTCTGCGTCAGACGCGTGGAAAACAATCTGTCCGGTGGCTGCACCGGGACCAGCGTTGATACCCTTGGCCAGCAGGCGATTGTCGCCTTCGGCTTTGGCTTTGTCGGCTGGGTTGAAGATTGGTTGCAGAAGTTGGTTCAGGTCGTCTGCAGGAATACGTTTTTTGGACAAAGCTGTTTTGACGTCGATCAGGCCTTCGTTGACCAGGTCAACAGCGATACGTACGGCGGCGAAACCTGTTCGCTTGGCGTTTCGAGTCTGAAGCATCCAGACTTTGCCATCTTCAACAGTGAACTCAATGTCCTGCACTTCTTTGTAGTGCTGTTCCAGAGTTTTGCCGATGTTGGTCAGCTGTTCGAAAGCTTCCGGCTTGTCGATCTGCAGAGTTTCTTCGACTCGCTTAGGAGTTCGAGTACCGGCAACAACGTCTTCTCCCTGAGCATTGATCAGGTAGTCGCCGCAGAAACCAGGTGTTCCGTCAGAGCAGTTTCGAGTCAGGCCAACGCCCGTTGCACAGGTGTCGCCGAGGTTACCGAAGACCATTGCTTGAACGTTGGTCGCAGTACCCCATTCGTGTGGAATGCCGTTCATACGTCGATAATCGGCTGCTCGGTCATTGCCCCAGCTACCGAAGACGGCGCCGATGCAGCCCCAGAGCTGTTCCATCGGATCTTC
>CAYOIL010000430.1:0-2551 GCA_964403985.1 uncultured Saprospiraceae bacterium | reverse complement strand
CGTATGAGGATTATGACAGCAACACCCAATATAGTCGCGTGACGCCTGACGTTATTATCGGCGGCATGAGCTTGCGCGTGCCAGCTCAAGGGCCGGGCACAATTGATTTCACTCCGCTTCGTGGCGGTCGTCAGCGTCTTTATGGCCCGGCGACAGATACAGACGCGATTATTGCGGGAGAGGCCCCATACTTTGTGCAGCCGACCGGTTGCGCGCCGACAATTGGCGGCTTTGCAGCATCGCCTGGCTTACTCATTCTTGGCGGTCGAAAAGTGGGCTGCGTAACTGGGTTTAATCTTGATGTGAACTTGGGCGTCACGACAGGTGAAAGCTCAGAAGTCAAAACCTTCTACGGACGTGCCGCAAACATCACTGGTCAAGTTTCCGCGTTTGTCGAGGATGAAGAGTTCTGGAAGGCATTTTCCGGCGAACTGGAAGTCGGTATTGCCGGAATATACCAGCGTCCAAGCGTCGCATCCGAGCCGCCAGCGTTTATGTCGTTCTATATGCCGCGCGTTAAGCTAACGTCAAACGAGCGGGACGATCCTAATGCGGGTGTTACCCAAACCAGTAATTTCCGAGCCCTTCTTAAGACTGACGATCCAGCTTTCGAAGAAACTTCAATTGTGATTCAAGATAGCGAGCTGGTCTAATGCAAAACTCTATTCTCTCAAACCTTTCAATCGGAACCGACGCGGTTCGGCTTGATCTTATTCACCCGGCCACTGGTGTTAAGATCGAAAGCCATGACGGCCAGACCGCTCATATCATGCTTCGGAGCGTCAACTCAGACGCCACCGATGACCTTAAGCGAGAGCAGCTTAAAAAAAGCGCGATGCGCGGCACACGTAAGCAACAGTTAACGCTTGAGCAGGTTCGCCATGACAGCGCGGCGGCGGCGGCGGCTTGCACAGAATCTTGGGTTTTGATTGACCCTGTTACCAAGGAGATTCTGGATTACCCAGCTACACAAGAAAACAAGCTCGCGGTTTATTCGAATCCGTCGATGGTTTGGGTGACGAAGCAGGTTGACCAGTTCTTGGCGGATGATGGAAATTTTATGCAGAGTTAGCAAATGCTCTAAAGGAACACGCCGAGCATCGATTTGAAAAGATGCTCGGCGGGGGCAATGCTCTTGGAAGCGACGACGCGCATTTAGCCGTTTTGGCTATGCGCGGAATCGTTATCGAAAAGGTTGAGCCCCCGCCGTGTCCAGAGGTTTGCCAGTATATTTTGAACTGGTTCTTTGAGCTGATAAGACAGCGCAGACCTTCGTTCTCCGGCATATCCACAATCCCATATTCTGAAATAAAAGCATGGTCCAGCCTGAAAGGGTTGGACCTTTCGCGTATTGAACTGAGTTTCATAATCATGCTTGATAGCGTGTTTTGTGAAATAGCCCAGCGCATTCAAAAAGCCAAAACGAAAGCGGGAGATTAGCATGACTGATGCAATTGCCCGCTTAGGTATTGAAGTAGACACACGCGAGCTTGAGCGTGGTCGTGGCGCATTCAATGAGTTTCGACAAAGTACAACCGGTTTAACCGATGATGTAGAGCAGGCCCAAGGAGCATTGGGTAATCTTAATCGCAGTCTTGATGGTGTTCAGCGTTTGGCCTTGCAGGCAGCGGCAGCTTTTGCCACGGCATTTTCTGTCAGAGCGATCATTCAGTATTCAGACGCTTGGGTTCAGGTTCAAAACTCGATTGGCATTGTCACGGATTCAGCGCGCGAGCTTGAAGATGTGACCAACGGCGTTTTCGAGGTCGCGCAAAGAACACGATCAGCCTTTGCTGATACGGCTGGTCTGTTTGTTGGCCTTCGGAACAATGCAAGCGAATTTCTTGAGACGAACGAGGCGACACTGCAGCTTGTTGAGACAATCAATCAGGCCGGGGCGATTGGCGGAGCGACCGCCGAAGAGTTCAGCAACGCTATTAGGCAGCTTAACCAGGGTCTCGCGGGCGGCGTGTTGCGGGCCGAGGAGTTTAATGCGGTTCTTGAACAAACGCCGTTCCTGGCTCGACAAATTGCCGAAGGGCTTGATGTAAGCATTGGCGGGTTGAGGGCTTTAGTTCTTGAAGGGTCTTTGACAGCCGAAAGCGTCGTTTCAGCGCTTCAGGAACAGGCCTCGGAGATTGACGAAACATTCCAAGGCTTGGCACCGACTGTTGAGCAGAGCTTTACCGCTTTAGGAAACGCTGTGGGCCGCGTGGTCGGCGAGTCTGCGTCACAGGCCACGTCTGTCTTTGCTGAGGGCATCTTAGCGCTCGCCGATGCGATTGATGTTTTGCCGGCCATTCTTGAACAAGCATCTGTTGCTGTTGGCATATTCCTTGGCACGCTGGCCATCGCAAATATCGCGGCAATTTCGACAGCCATAGGCGTCGGATTGACAGCCGCTTTTGAGCTTGTCGCGGTCGCTGCGACACGTCTGGCCTTCGCGTTAAGGGCTAATCCCCTATTTTTGCTTGCAGGCGTATTGTCGGCGGCAGGACTTGCTGCGTTCAATTTGATTGGCGGTCTTGAAGGTATAGAGCGAGCGCTCGGC
>CAYOIL010000429.1:0-2581 GCA_964403985.1 uncultured Saprospiraceae bacterium | reverse complement strand
TTAAGGAGTTATATGTAAGTTTTATTAATAGTCCAGTTTTTAGCGGTTAGCACAACATCCATAGTTGAATAAAGCTAATAAAAATTCAAACTACTGCAAATAACTAATACGATAAGCCTCATAAATTAATACATTTACCTTGTTAACTTGAATTAAGAAAAAAATAATGTTTTATGATTTTAAAGTGGGGAATTTTAGGCCCAGGTAAAATTGCTAAAAATTTTGCTGCTGATTTATTGCTTTTAAAAGACAAGCATGTAATTCAAGCTGTGGGCTCTAGATCCATTGAAAGGGCTAAGGAATATTCAGCGCAATTTGGTGTTCCAAGTGCCTATGGGTCCTATGAAAGTTTACTAACTGATAAAGAAATAGATATTATTTATATAGCTACACCTCATCATAATCATGAAGAATGGGCAATAAAAGCTTTAAATGCTGGCAAGCATGTGCTTTGCGAAAAACCAATGGGAGTAAATACATTGCAAACCAAAAGAATGATAGAATGCGCGAAGGAAAACAATCGATTCTTAATGGAAGCATTATGGTCAAGATTCAACCCCACTATAAAACATGCATTTGAATTAGTGAACTCTGGAAGAATAGGAGAGGTAAAATATATTCAAGCAGATTTTGCATTCTCTGCTACTTTTGACCCGAATAGTAGACTTTTTAATCCAGAACTGGCTGGAGGAGCAACTCTAGATATTGGCATTTACCCCATATTTTTAAGCTACCTATTTTTGGGTTTACCCAAAGAAATAAAAACCAGTCATAAATTCGCGAAAACTGGAGTTGACTTACAAGTAAGTTCTATCTTTTCCTATCCTGATTCGGAAGCATCTTTATATTGGGGTTTAAATTCAGTTTCTCCTATGGACGCTTTGATTAGTGGGTCAAAAGGTTCAATTACAATACATGGCAGATGGCATGAAGCTGATGCTTTGACATTAAAAACAGAAACAACTGAGCAAATAAAAAAGCCTCGGTTAGGAAAAGGTTATTCACATGAAATCATGGCTTGTTATGAAGCTATTCAAAATGGGCAAAATGAAAGTGCACAATGGTCTTGGCAAAACAGTATAGAACTCAGTATTTTACTATACTCTATTCGAAATCAAATAGGTTTGAGTTATCCTTTTGAATAACAACAAGATTATTTTATTGCAAAATTTAAATACGTAATTAAATCATTTTCTTTCGTATCGGCAGGATTATTCCCATAAGTTTCAAAAGGGTGAATGGACTTTTTAGCTTTAAATTCTTTTGATCTTTTCATGTTATACATAGTAACCCAAGCATTTCCTAGATGTTTGTAAGGCCCTCGATGTTCCAGAGTATAGATTTTTGTTGCTGGTATTTCACCCGTAATGAATCCTTCACTTATTGAAGAAGGTAATTTTGAAACAGGAATCCCTACAGTATATTTCGCTTGCTTTTTAACAAAATCAAATTTATGATATTGACTAAACGATTTCGTAACATCTGCCCCTTCAATATTAGCTGCTAAATTGGCCAAATTTTCAAAATCTTTTGACATTACCGTTGATATATCATCAGTGCTACATTCCCGTTGGACACCAATAAATTTAGTCCCTTTGAAAGATTTTTCGCCTAGCCATGATAATTTACTATGTACTTCACCATCTTCAGTAAAATCCTTTAATAAATTCAAGCCACGCTCATAATCATTGCCTATAAATGCTTCCATCGATTTACGCATAAAAAACATAAAGAATGGCAAGCTAGAATCCATAAACCATGTAACTTCAGTTGCACCATTTATTTCCTTTAGTTTGAAATGTGTTTTGGCTTGTGATTTCCAAGGTTTAAAGAATTGTAAATCGCAATATACCGAATCAATGGCTTCTTCTTTTTCAATCTTCATTGCCCCACTACCTACTCTTTTTCCTTCCCACGTATACGATTTACCATCTGCTTCAACATCTACTTTAGCATCCGGATCTGATATTAACCATGGAGACCATTTTGGCCATGTATGGAAGTCACTTAATATATTAGCTACTTTTTCTTTGGGTGCATTAATTGATATTGTTCGATTTACTTTAATTGGAGGCATTTAGATACTTGTTAGTTAGTTTAAAAAAGGCTTACGCCCAAAATGTATACTAAAGTAAGAATTTTCAAATTGAGTTTCAAACGACAATAATCCAAAAGATATTGGCTTAGCCTGAATTATTGAAGGAATTATCTATATTGAGTTTTAGAACGATTAAATGCCTACCTCAAAACATGTACTTCCAATAATTGTTATAGCTCAGTTTTTCTGTACCTCTTTATGGTTTGCAGGTAACAGCGTTTCAGAACAGCTAATACAAGCATATAATTTGTCTGAACAATCTACAGGACATCTTACTTCCTCAGTACAATTTGGGTTTATTTTGGGGACGTTAATATTCGCTATTTTGACTATAGTTGATCGATTTTCTCCTTCTTTGGTTTTTTTATTTTGCGGAATATCAGGAGCTGTTGTGAATATGCTTTTAATTTGGGAAGGAGGATCTTTCCTTACTTTAATAAGTTCAAGATTTTTGACCGGATTGTTTCTTGCAGGAATTTATCC
>CAYOIL010000428.1:0-2616 GCA_964403985.1 uncultured Saprospiraceae bacterium | reverse complement strand
ACCATAAAAAACATTTAAAACAATTTTTTTCCAAATTCCGCAATCAAAATAATATAGCCTATATATAATGGCGCAGAGATTTGATGCATTGGAAGAGGGCGGTGTATTAGTTTGTATGGCGGGCAATAATGAAAACGGCAAGCGATTGAAGAAGTGGTTTGAAAGTTTTGGCGTAAGCGCGCAATCAGAATCAAAACAAAAACAACGTATTGTGTGGGCATATAAAAAAGATATTGATAAAAACGTTATTGATGAATATCTAAATAAATATGGTATTCAGCAAGTTGTTTCAAATGGATTGAATTTTACGACTAAGCCGGGTATTTATGGGTGGAATAAAATAGATAATGGATCACAGTTATTGTCTAATAGGTTGCCTGAGAATTTAAAAGGATATGGCGCTGATTTTGGCTGTGGGTATGGGTTTTTGAGCCTGTCTGTCGCAAATAAAAATATAAAATTACTGGATTTAATTGATGCAGATTATAATGCGATACAATGCGCGAAAGAAAATTTAAAAGATGCGCAATGCCAAGTAAGTTTCATGCATATAGATTTGGTTCGGACTGTGCCAGGTAAAAAATATGATTTTATTGTAATGAATCCGCCGTTTCATCAAGGTAAAAATACTGATACTGATGTTGGGTTGAAATTTATTGAGAATGCAGCACGTTCATTAAAAGCAAATGGTATGTTGTATATGGTTGCGAATAATTTTTTGCCGTATGAAAAAGTTTTGGAAAAAAATTTTAAGAGTGTTGAGAAAATAGTTGAGCAAAATGGATTTAAAGTTCTGTTTGCAACAAAATAATTTTACGCAAAAATAAGCCATATTTTAGGTTATAATTTCAATTGAAGAGGAGAGAGTCATGAACCAAAAAAATTTCATTATTTTAGGTGTTTCTATTGTGATTTTAGGCTTAAGTGTCGCCTATACAGGGATGAAGATTGCCGATGGGCTGCAGAATTTTAGAAATTATGAGCGTTTTGTAACGATGAAAGGGTTGGCGCAACAAGATGTTGTTGCAGATTTAGCGATTTGGCCGATTTCATATACAGAAACAGGGAATGAGTTGACCGAGTTGCAAGGTAAAATGGAGGCTAATGGTGAAAAGATTGTTTCGTTTTTACATCGGCATGGTTTGTCGGATGATGAGATTGAGTTGAAACAAGTGAGGGTGCAGGATTTATTGGCGCAAGGATATAGGCAGAATAATACGAGCCGATATATTTTAACACAAACATATTTGGTAAGAACCAATAATATTGATGCGATAAATAAGGCGTCAAAAGATTTGGGAAGCTTGATTAAACAAAATGTTGTGTTTTCGAGTAGTGGATCAACCGCGCCCACCTATTTATTTACCAAGTTAAATGCGTTAAAGCCGGATATGATTGCGCAAGCAACCAAGAATGCAAAAGCTGGGGCAGCAGAGTTTGCCGAACATTCAGGGCAAAAAGTAGGCCGTATTAAATACGCGTCACAAGGAGTATTTCAAATTTTACCGCGCGATCAGACCTATAGCTTGCCAGAAGCGCAGCAGATTAATAAAACAGTTCGTGTGGTATCAACCATACAGTTTTATTTAGAGGATTAGTCTTTATTATCGTCACTAGCGTTAGAATCGTCTAGGTCGGCGTCTAGTGCACCGGTTGTGACTTTGTTGTCATCAGGGTTGTATTTGCCGATAGCGCCCATCTCCATATCCGTTAAAGCCGCGGGGTTTAAGCCAGTTTCTTTGGCGACCATGCGGTAGATGGCTTCGAGGCCAAGCTCGCGTGTTTCGCTGCGGAACATATTATGCCAGCCGCAAGCCGCGTCCATGGTGATGATTGATTTATCTGGTTGGGTACGTTTACGCATATGTTCTTCGGTCATTTCAACAATGACATCTAAGCATTCATCAGATATTTTGAGACGATGGTGTTTTTCGTATCCGGGGCGAATTCCGTTTAAAATTGTGCGCGTTTCATCGGCGGTTGGCATACGTAAGAGGACTTTTTGGAAGCGACGATCCATAGCTGGGTCAACCGCGACATAGGCGCGGAATTCATCTAGAGTTGTGGCGCCCAAAATGTGTAAATCACCGACGGTCATGTAAGGTTTCATTACTTCGGATAGGCCTGCATAGGCAGAAGAAGTGACAGACGGCATGATGGTGTGGATTTCATCGATAAACATGATGTATCGAGGAATAGAAAAATCGTGATAGCGCTCGGCTATTCCCTTACATATGGGGATGAAGCGCTCTTGGAATTCACCCGGGCTATTTGTTCCTGCGGCCATGGCCGGCAAATCAAGCTCTATAATTTGGGCATCTTTGAGGTAGACTGGTACGCGTTCAGCCACGACGGCTTGGGCAAGGCCTGCGACGATGGCGGTTTTACCAACACCAGCTGGGGCAAGCATGACCGCGTTTTTACGATTTCGTTGCAGTAAGATAAGCATCATTTGGTCGATTTCGGTGTCACGGCCGATAATCGGATCAAAGCGGCCTTGGCGTGCCAGGGTCGTATAGTTGCGGCAATATTTGTGTAAGAGCGCGTCGAGTTGTTGTGGGGGGATTTTGTAATTTTGTTTTTTAGCGTTAAGGGTATTAAAAACATTCTACGTGA
>CAYOIL010000427.1:0-2624 GCA_964403985.1 uncultured Saprospiraceae bacterium | reverse complement strand
TTGCCCCGCATATGGGGAATCATTCACCGTAATGGTCACCGCCATGGTCGGTGGGTCAACAGGGTCAGATGGGATGGGCGTATCGACTGCCGTATCACAAATGGTGTCGGCCACAGATGTTTTTGCCATACCGGCAATACACACAATGTCTCCGGCAATTGCTTCGTCCACTGGCTCACGGTCAATGCCGTTATACGCCATTAATTTTGTTAGGCGGAATGTCTCTACTGTTTTTCCATCAAGCGAAATCGCTTTAACAGGCATGTTCACTTTGGCAACACCGCTGTAAATTTTACCCGTTAGCGTACGACCTAAATAAGGGTCAGCGCCCAATAACGTCGATAACATCGAGAATGGCGCGCTTGTGTCTACTGATGGCGCAGGCACATGGGTTAAGACCAATTCCAATAAAGGTTTTAAGTTTTCACGCGGGCCTTCTAATGAATCGCAACACCACCCATCACGACCTGACGCATATAAAATCGGGAAATCTAATTGCTCATCTGTGGCATCCAAAGACGCGAACAAATCAAACACTTCATTGAGCACATCATCTGGACGTGCATCTGATCTGTCAATTTTGTTAATCATGACTACGGGGCGCATGCCTAATTTCAACGCCTTACCTAAAACAAATTTTGTTTGCGGCAATGGGCCCTCGGCAGAATCGGTTAACAAGATAACACCGTCACACATGCTTAAAACACGCTCAACCTCGCCGCCAAAATCGGCGTGTCCTGGGGTGTCAATAATATTGATGCGTGTGCCATCCCAATCAATCGCGGTTGGTTTTGCCAAAATAGTAATCCCGCGTTCTTTTTCCAAATCATTGGAATCCATGACGCGTTCGTCAACTTGTTGGTTTTCACGAAACGACCCAGATTGCGCCAAAATGGAGTCAATAAGAGTGGTTTTCCCGTGGTCAACGTGCGCGATAATCGCAATATTACGGATATTTTCTGGTGTTCTGGACATGGCGTTTCTACTTCTGTTGTAAAGATTGTTTCTTAGCCGCAAGGTGTAAGGGGTTTCGCCCTAAAAATCCAGTGAAAAATAGCAGATTTCTGCAGTTTTTATGTAATTTATTTATTCGCTAAAATTAACCAAAAAGTAAGTATTTATACCTATCATGGTAGGTAGAGCCCATGCATATGGGCTTCGATCTATTAGGGAGGTCGTCAATATGGTAGGGGAAATCAACATCCTTAGCGGTTCTCAGGGCAACCAGCTCTTCGCTATCCGCCAAACACAAAATAATTTAGACAATGCGCAAACTCGCTTATCAACGGGCTTGCGGGTAAATTCTGCATTGGATAATCCGCAAAATTACTTTGCGTCCTTGTCTTTATCTTCAACCGCCAGCAATTTTGGCCGTGTTTTGGATAATATCACCCAAAGTGTTACCGCGCTTCAGGGCGCTGAAAATGCACGAAATGCGGTTGAAAACTTAACAACTCAAATTTCTTCAACCGCCACCCAAGGTCTCGCTGACTTAAGATCAAACCAAGAAGACATTGGAAACATCATTTTGGCTGATAATCCGGTGGTCTATTTCCGTCTTGATGAAACTTCTGGCACGACTGCTAATAATCTTGGTTCAGGCGGTGCCACCTTAAACGGAACATATCAAAGCGGGGTCGAATTAGATGCGGGTGCGTTATCCTTTAATTTAAGTGACTACTCCGCAAGGTTTGATGGCGTCAATGACCGTATTGCCATTCCAAACAGCCCATTAATTAATACAGCTGCGGTTCCCGAAAGAACCGTTGAGCTGACTTTTCAAGCAGATAACTTAAACGGCAGACAAGTCTTATTCGAAGAGGGCGGAACAGGTAACGCTATTGCTGTGTATTTAGACGACGATCAAATTTATTTTGCTGCCCGTGATGCGGGAGATTTCGGGCCTTTTAGCATCAGTACCGAAGTTGAGGCAGGCCAAACCTATCAAGCGGCCTTTGTGCTCGATTCAAACGCAGGAACTTTTACTGGATATTTAGACGGCGAAGTCGTTGGGGTTGGGGCTGTCACACAACCTTTAAATGCCCATGGGGGTGCGGTTGCCATCGGACGTAACGCAGGTGGAACCTTTTTTCATGACGGCGCCGAAGGCGGAAACGGTGAATATTTCGAAGGCCGCATTGCAGATTTCGCTCTTTATAATTCGGCACTATCCCAAGATGATTTACAACAACGTGTCGATAATTTACAAATCAATCAAGCCAATGTCATCCAAGGCCAGGTTGAAAATCTTTTAACACAACTTGATGGGCTTGTCTCGGACTCGGGCATCCAAGGTATTAATTTGCTTGATAATGATAATTTAACAACAAACTTTACATTGAACGGCTCGTCCTCACTCACCACCCAAGGGATTGATTTCACCTCAAGCGGTCTAGGTTTTTCAAATTTAAATTATGATAGTTTTTCAAATATAGAAAAATCAATTAATGAATTTGATATCGCTCAAACTAAAATACAAGATTTTGGTGCAGGGCTTTCTAATGACCTCAGTATCATTGAATCACGCCGCAATTTTACTGAAGGTACAATCAATAATCTCGAAGGCGGAGCAGACGACTTAACATTATCTAATGCAGATGAAGATGCCGCTGAAATATTAGCAC
>CAYOIL010000426.1:0-2669 GCA_964403985.1 uncultured Saprospiraceae bacterium | reverse complement strand
TATAGAAATAACAGCTGGAAAAGACAATGTAAGTGGAACACTCATTCCTTGTTACGACAGTAAATGGAAAGTTACTCCTGAAAAGATTCCTTTTGAGCTTGACTCAAAAAATGAAAAACAACTTGTTGATATTAAAGTAACTGCTCCTGATATTCAAGATCCAAGTAAAATGGTATTTATGTTAGAAGTTGAAGGAGAAACATTTACAGATAAGCTAGTTACCATAAGCTATGATCATATTCCAACGCAACAAGTTTTACAAACGAATGAGATTAATGCAATCTGTATTGATATAAAATCGGTTGGAAATAAAGTAGCTTACATCATGGGCGCTGGAGATAAGGTGCCTGATGCTTTACGAGCAATAGGATATGTAGTTGATGTAATTAGTGAAGACGATATTCGAGAAGAGGTCTTGAATAAATATCCAGCAGTTATTGTTGGTATCCGAGCATATAATGTGATGGACAATATGAAATTTCATCATAAAACATTAATGAAATATGTTCATGATGGAGGAACTGTGGTTACTCAATACAATACCAGCAGGAGATTAAAAGCTGATCAACTAGGGCCCTACCCTTTCGAATTAAGTAGAAAACGAGTAACAGATGAATATGCTGAAGTTAAAATTTTAGATGAAGATCATCCTATTCTAAATTATCCGAATAAAATTACTCAGGAAGATTTCGATGGATGGATTCAAGAAAGAGGCTTATATTTTCCAAATGAATGGGACGAAAATTATACAGCACTTTTAAGTTCTTCCGATAAAGGAGAAGATGGTTTAAAAGGTGGTCTATTGGTTACAGAATATGGCAGTGGTCATTTTGTGTATACGGGATATAGTTTCTTTAGAGAGCTACCTGCCGGAGTTCCTGGCGCTTATAGATTGTTTGCTAATTTGATTTCATATGGTCAACAAAATAGACCATAATGAAAGAAGATAAACCACCAATTCTTGGCTCGTGGCGTAATATCTATATTGCAGTATTACTCCTGAATGTTTTATTAATAGCTTTCTTTACTTATTTAACGAATATCTATAGCTAATGCATTTAATAGACTGGTTAGTAATGTTTATTATTCTGTTTGCAATTGTAGCATATGGAATATATAAAACGAAGGATATAAAAGGGAGTCAATCCTATTTTATTGGTAATAAGGATTTAAAGTGGTGGACAATTGGCCTTTCCGTAATGGCAACTCAAGCTAGTGCTATTACCTTTCTTTCTACTCCTGGTCAAGCGTATGACGAGGGTATGCGATTTGCACAATTTTATATAGGGCTACCTATTGCAATGGTGATATTATGTATATGGGTGTTGCCCCTTTATTACAAAACCAATGTTGTTACGGCTTATGAATATCTGGAGAATAGATTCGATTTAAAAACAAGGATTCTGACGAGTGTATTGTTCTTGATTCAAAGAGGTTTAGCTGCCGGATTAACAATATTTGCACCATCAATTATTCTTTCTTCCATATTGGGTTGGAATCTACAATGGACTACTCTTGTTATTGGATTAGTTGTCATTTTTTATACTGTATTGGGTGGTTCTATTGCTGTTAGTCAAACCCAAAAACAACAAATGATTGTTATACTGTCAGGTATGTTCATTGCCTTTCTTGTTATTCTTTACAAACTTCCACCAGAAATTTCTCTTGGAGATAGTTTGAACATTGCTGGAAAGATGGGGAAACTAAATGTAATTGATTGGAAGTTTGATTGGAATAACAAGTACAATATATGGTCAGGTATTTTCGCAGGAACATTTCTATTTCTTAGTTATTTCGGAACTGATCAATCTCAAGTTCAACGATATATTTCAGGGAAATCATTGACAGAAAGTAGGCTGGGTTTATTGTTCAATGGAATTTTCAAAGTACCAATGCAAATTTGCATATTACTTGTAGGTATTATGGTTTTCATGTTTTACCAATTCAATTATTCTCCGTTACATTTTAATAAAGCGAATGTAGAAATCATCAAAGAGAGTAAATATTCTGAAGAATACCTACAATTAGAAGAAGAGCATAACAGAACTCAAACATTAAAAAAGGATGCAATTTATAGACTTGATGCCGCTATTAAATCCGATTTTGAAGTCAAAAAAGTACAAAATGAGGTTAACTTTTATGTAAATGAGGAGAAGGATTTAAGAACTGAGGTTGAAAAGATAATTGATAAATTAGATAAAGAAGATCAATCAGTTAAGCTTGAGGCTGAAGATACTGATTATGTATTTATAAATTTTGTTACAGATAATCTACCGATAGGTTTAGTAGGTTTATTATTAGCGGTTATACTTGCAGCTGCGATGTCTTCATCTAGTTCTGAATTAAATGCATTAGCAACTTGTACCGTATCGGATATTTATAGAAGGAGTTTATATCCGGGTAAAACAGACGCACACTACTTATTGGTTGCAAAAATAACAACTGCGGCATGGGGCATTTTTGCATTAATATTTGCAAGATTTGCTTCGTTGTTTGATAATCTTATAGAAGCTGTAAACTATATAGGTTCTTTGTTTTATGGGGTGATTTTAGGTGTTTTTGTAATTGCATTTTTTATTAAATATGTAAGAGGATCGGCTGTATTTATAGCAGCGATAATTGGAGAAATATTTATACTTTTAATTTCATATTTGAAAGAACAAGGTGTG
>CAYOIL010000425.1:0-2696 GCA_964403985.1 uncultured Saprospiraceae bacterium | reverse complement strand
GATTTATATTGCAATAGCTTGTATTATTGGCTTAGGCGGGATGTATTTTTCTGGGAATATTGCAGATGTTGCAGAACAACAATTATACACGGGGCAAATAATTCATAAAGAATCAACACCATATCAACGTGTAGTGTTAACTAAAAATGCTAAGACTGATGATGTGATGTTGTTTTTGAATGGAGCGTTACAATTTAATTCAAGAGATGAACATATTTATCATGAAAATTTGGTTCATCCTGCCATGACGCATCGATTGATGTATACTGGACCTTCTGCTAAATTGAATGTTTTAGTTTTGGGAGGTGGAGATGGAATGGCTGTTAGAGAAATACAAAAATATGAACAAGTAGAGAATATCACACTTGTAGATCTTGATCCTGCCGTTGTTCAATTGGCTAAGAGTAATCCAGAATTTTTGACGATGAATGATTCCTCACTTTTGAATTCTTCCATTGATTTTAAGACTATTGATTTTATGAGTCAAGCTCAAAAGGAAGCCATCCAAGTTCCTAAGGATGAAAGAGATGCATCAGGGGAACTAAAGCTTTATACCGTTGATTCTGTTCAAGTCTTGCATGCCGATGCATATAAATTTGTTGAAGAAATAGTGGCTACAGGTGTGCAATACGATCTAATATATATCGACTTTCCAGACCCTAGAAACGAATCCTTAGGAAAATTATATTCTAGATATTTCTTCTCCCGAGTAAACCTTCTTTTAAAAGAAAACGGCTTTCTCGCCATCCAGTCCAGTAGCCCTATTCACGCTCATAAAGCATATATATGTATTGGTAAAACACTCGCCGCAGCTGGTTTTAATATTGTACCTTATCACGATAATGTTCCTAGTTTTAACGAATGGGGTTGGTATCTCGCATCAAAATCTACTGATCGACTAAACATGACTCGGCTATCGGAAAATATGTATAATATGAAAGAGTTTCCTGTAAAAACTGAATATCTAACTCCACAAAAACACTTTTCAAATACTATTTTTGGAAAAGATATCCTCAAAAGTACAGACGATATAGAAGTAAGCACACTTACTAATCCTGTTGTATATCATTATTATGTGACCTATGGTTGGAAAATTAGGTAAAGATAGTAACCTGAGTTCGGGATTACCTAGCTTATACATTTTGTTGATTATTAAGAGTTTATATTGATTAGGAGTGTGGCAATTTGAGCATAAAATAGAATTTTAAATAGTTTTCAGTAAGAAGAATCATAGAAACTCACCATTATCTTCGTTGAGTTAGCTCCATTTAGCCCGCTAAATGTTCACTAACTCGCCTCAATACTGGCGTTTTCTAAGATTTGTACTGCGCAATTTAACCCGAACTCAGGTTAGTAGTCACTTTTAAAATGCTGAAGGAAAGGTAAAATGATGCACTTTTACTAGAAATATTCTAACGTATTCCAAAAATATTTTATACCAAATTACCGTGTTTTTATCAGATGAATGTCTGAATTTTGGGCGTAAGCCAATTAAAAATAAAGAGTGAAGTAGGAAGATTCTGGCTAGTTTATGACCGATATAATTTAAATGTAAGTTCTTTTCAATATTGATATCTCCTCTTCATCTAGGCATAAAAAAAAGCTGCCTACCAAATGGCAAACAGCTCCTTGAATTCACTTACACTTATTTTAACCCGAATTAGGCATTAGACAATCTATTGCGTAACGAAACTACTTTAAAATCATAGTTTCACTTGAGTTTTCAGATTCACAATAGCGATGCTGTGTTAAATCTTCAAAATCTCCTGATTTTATTACACTTTCGTTCATCTTGACAAAGCCCTAATGCGTAATTCTAGTTTAAACCTGACAACCCATGATGACTTGAT
This sequence comes from uncultured Saprospiraceae bacterium, assembly GCA_964403985.1. Taxonomy (GTDB): domain Bacteria; phylum Bacteroidota; class Bacteroidia; order Chitinophagales; family Saprospiraceae; genus JAHDFB01. Next base: position 846 of record CAYOIL010000425.1, on the reverse strand, counting down.
TGTCAATAAAACCAATCTTTCACTTTATCTTAAAGCAAAATGAATGGTATGTCTTTATATTATAGCTTTGATATTTGTGTAACTGTTGACTTCGTATCATTGGAAACTTTTACAAAATAAGACCCATTTTGATATTCAGTCATGTCAATAGTTATAAAATCGTTTACTAATTCCTGCGTCATTAAAATCTGACCAAGAGCATTGTAAATTTCTACTTTTGTATTATTCTCAATGTTTTCACCTAATTTGATTTGAATAAAATCTGTCACTGGATTAGGAGTTATATTTAATTTTTCGAAACGTTCTTCTTTGTTACTTACTACTCCTTCTGGTAGTAAGACATCCGTGATGACGTGCACTATTCCATTATCGGTAAGAATATCAGTTGTGACAATTTCAGCATTATTTACAAATGCTTTACCGTCATCAAACGTAATTGTAATTTCTTGACCAAATGCAGTTTCAGCTGCTAATCCGTCAAATAAGTCTTCAGCAAATACTTCAGTTCCTGCTAATGCATGGTAAAGTAGTACGTTCGTCAATTTAGTATCTGGTGCATCAGTTAATTCTGTTAATAATGCTGGATCAAGCTTAGCAAATGCTTCATCAGTAGGAGCGAATAGAGTGAAAGGTCCTTCTCCTTGTAAAGTTTCGATTAAGCCTGCTTGTCCAACAAGTGCTTCTAATGTTCCGTGTACATCTGAATCTACTACTACATCAACAACTGTTGCTGGATAAGGTAAAATTACTGCATCAATAACGTGTACTACACCGTTGTCTGTTAGAATATCAGCGATAATTACTTCTGCATCATTAATGAATACTTTATCATCTTCTAAGAAAACT
>CAYOIL010000424.1:0-2752 GCA_964403985.1 uncultured Saprospiraceae bacterium | reverse complement strand
GTGCGGGCTCGGTTTCAACGATCACAACAAGCCCGTCGTTCTGGCGGGCAGGAGACACGAGTATGAGCGCAGTATTAGAGCCGATGCCGGGCGAGGATGATCTGGAGCAACGCAAATCGGTTGCACAGATTGAGCGGCAGGCGGCGGTGGTTGAGGCGGGGGTCAATGCTCCGCAGGGCGTCTCTCCGCTGGTCGCTATGGCCGCACAAGGCGGATACACACCGGAGGTGATTCGTGAGCTTATGGCACTACAGAGAGAGCATGAAGCAAGCGAGGCGCGAAAGGCTTACCACGCAGCTATGCCACTAGCTCGCGGCGACATGCCTACCGTGTTTCGCGGCAAGGCCAATGATCATCTCCGCACACGTTATGCCGATCTGGACAGCATGATTGCAGCGGCTGGCCCGGTTCTATCGCGCTATGGATTTTCGTTTGCGTTTGAGATCAATCAGGCAGACAAAGAAGTGACAGCGGTTTGCTCTGTTACGCACGCTCAAGGCCACACAGAAAGCGCAAGTATCACCATGCCGGTAATGCCGGGCCTGACTTCAAAAGCTGGCAACACTGTCGTTAATGATGCGCAGTCGGTGGGCATAGCAATCACCTACGCAAAGCGGCACGCATTCTCGGCGCTGATCGGCCTTGCCACATCGGACGACGCAGACGCGCACGTACCGCAGGCCGCGCCGGTAGTCGAGACGCTGAATGATGACGAAATCCGGCAGGTAGTAGACATGCTCACAGCCTGTGAGGACGCGATACCTGGCACCGACAAGCGATGGCGCGAGGGACCAGCGGCGAGCTTCATCAAAGCCGACAACGATCTCGGGCTACTGATCCCGCGCAGCTCGTTTGCAAAGGTGCTCAAGGGATTGAAGGACAAGCTGGCGAGCGCGAAGGAGTCGGGCGAATGAGCGATCAAGGATCGACAGAGTGGTTCAAGGCACGACGAGGCCTAGTCACCGCATCAATGGCAGACAAGCTAGTCACGCCGAAAACGCTCAAGCCTGCAAAGTTTGAAAGCTACGCAATGCAGCTTGCCGGTGAGATTCTGGCAGGCAAGTCGCTTGAAACATTCGGTGGCAACTGGGCGACCGAAAGAGGTAATGAACTGGAGCCAGTAGGAAGGGCGCAATTTGAGTTCGAGCACGATCTGGACGTCACTGAACACGGTTTTATCCTTGCCGATGACGGTGAGTACGGTTGCTCGCCTGACGGGCTTGTAGGCGATGACAGCGGGCTAGAAATCAAGTGCGCATTAGGGTCACAGCACATGGCAACGATCACGCACATAGCCGAACACGGCACAGTGCCGAGCGACTACCGGATGCAGATCGAGTTCTCCATGCTGGTGACTAAGCGCACAAGCTGGCACTTCTACGCATACCACCCGGATCTGCCAGCAGCGCATGTGCTCGTGAAGCCTGACGCTGATGTTGCTGAATTGCTGGCATCGCAGATCAAGGCGTGCATCAACCGGCGCGATGCAATTGTGCAGGCGCTATCGCCCACACAACAGAGCGAGGCCGCATGAACGGCGTAAACCGAGCGACGATTCTTATTGAGGCCGAGGGGCGGGCTGTGGAGGATGTGGCGTGAAGTCTCGAAAACCACATAAGCACGACGCAGTGATAGACAGCCTTGAGGCTCAAATCAAAGTAGCAGAGCAAACCGCAGAAGAGGCGATTGATCTCAGACTTGAGCTGCTGATCGAGCGAGGCAATGATCTATTCGAACACCCTATCGGGAGCCGCTTTACGCATGTTGATAGGGGCGCAACGAAGGTCGTAGAGTATCACTGGATACAGGAGTTCATACCTATACGGCAGACGTCGAGTACAGCCCGGATTTCTTATGGTCAAGAAGGACGGCACAACAGGAATCAAGGAAGTGAATTACATAGACAAAGATACGCTCAAGCTGATATCGGAGCCGAGCAATGACTAACACAACAACCATAACCCCCATACCCGGCGCGCTGGACGAGTTCAATGCAAGGTATCCGGGGCATGTTGACAAGCTATGTGAGGCGCTGCAGACGAGCGCAAAGCATCGGAAATCAATGTGTAACGATGACGACACGGCGCACTGCTGCATGTGTGTTTCGGCTCGGGTCGAGGGCGCAACTAAAAAGCAGTACGGAGGCGCGTCTATGCCGCAAGTGTTCTACGCGCCAGCGAGTCATGCGCTGTCGGATATTCATATTGCGCTATTCAATCGTCAGCCGATGCTCCCGTCATCGCTAAACGACATGGGGCATGATGCGTACCACACCGGCCCTGATATATCCCACCAGCAGATAGCCGAGCTACTGCAAGGCCGCGCCGTGACAGTGGAGGTGTCGCATGACTGATGCAGCCCAAGCCCTGCGCGAGATCGTGGACGAGCGGAATAATCAATACGATGTCGGATATGACATTCATGTTCAGCGAATTCGCGACATCATAGACAAGCACGCGCACCTTGCCGCCGAGCCTGAGCCTGTGTTGCGGAAGTGCGTGTGTGGAAGTGCCGCTCACTTTGGGCGTTCAATGAACGGTAAGGTTTGTGTTGGGTGCGAAAACTGCTCTATTGAGACCAAGCTGTTTCAGCTCGCGGACGATGCCAAAACCGCTTGGAGCGCCCACATAGAGCGCGTAGACCGTGCCATTGCCAAAGCACTTGCCGACGCCAAGCCCGACGACGATTCAGCGCCGAGAAGTTTGCGGATTGGCGATTAGGCGCAATTACCGGCTGGCATGACAGGCGAAGT
>CAYOIL010000423.1:0-2815 GCA_964403985.1 uncultured Saprospiraceae bacterium | reverse complement strand
TAGTATACAGTGAAGTAGAAGTAATCATAACAGAATCAGACTTTACAGGCGTAGGTGGAGTAGTATTTGATAGTTGTGGAATAGATAGTTTAGTATATATAGATGTAGTATTAAGTACAGAATGTCCATTAGAAGTAGAGCGAACGTTCACAGCATTTGATGCATGCGGCAATAGTACAAGTTGTATTCAGTTGATCAGCATCGATGATACAACAGCACCAGAGATTACATGTCCAGAAGATGAAGTAATCGAAGGTTGTGACGAGAGTGCAATAACAGGCTTTGTATTTAGTGATGTAGAAGTGGTCATAACAGAATCAGACTTTACTACAGCCGGTGGAGTAGTGTTTGATAGTTGTGGTATCGATAGTTTAGTTTATATAGATGTAGTATTGAATCCTGCTTGTCCATTGGAAATTGAAAGAACATTTACCGTATTTGATGCTTGTGGTAATAGCACAAGCTGCACTCAATTAATTGCCGTAAATGATACCATAGCACCAGAAATAATCTGTCCTCCAAATGCCGAGCTTGTATGTTCTTTGGACGAAAGTCCGGTTTTAACAAGCCTTGAAGAATTCATAAACGCTGGTGGTTCAGTTACCGATAATTGTTTGATAGATACATTAAGCTTTACTCTTTTGAGCGAAGACTCAGATAATGCTACTTGTCCTGAAACAATAACTAGAATTTATAGTATTGCAGATCAATGTGGTACTACTTCAACATGTGAACAAATACTTATTGTTAATGATACGATTTCTCCAGAGATAACATGTCCTGATGATATTTTTGCAAATTGTGATATTTCTGAAATGCCAGTTTACACAACTGTAGATGAGTTTTTGAATAATGGAGGACTATTATCGGATAATTGTGGAATTGACTCTTTATCTTTTGCATTAGTTAATGAAATTGATGATGGTGCTTTATGTCCTAAAACAATTACTAGAACTTATATTATTTCTGACTTATGCGGTAATACTGCTACTTGTTCCCAATTAGTTACAATTAATGATGAAAATGTTCCAGAGATTATTTGTCCAAATGATACTACACTAGTTTGTAGTATATCAGAATTGCCTGAATATTTAGACTATGATGCATTTGTAAGTGCAGGAGGATCTGCATTTGATAGTTGTGGAATTGATGAAACTACTTTCCAATTATTTGAGGAAGAAACTGATGGAAATTCTTGTCCAGAGATAATAACAAGAACATACACTATTGCTGATTTCTGTGGAAATACAAGCTCTTGTATGCAGGTGATTCTAGTAAATGATACAATACCACCTTCTATAACATGCCCTAGTGATTTAAATACAACTTGTAATATTAACGAAATTGATCCTTATGTTAATTTAGATGAATTCCTTGCTAATGGTGGTACAGTAGATGATAATTGTTCGATTGATTCTTTAAGCTTCCAATTCTATTCTCAGTCTTCGGATGGTGCAACATGTCCTGAAACGGTAACTAGAGTATATTTGATAGCTGATCAATGTGGAAACACTTCAACTTGTAGTCAGGTAATTACAATAAATGATGAATTTGCACCAGAAATAATCTGTCCTTCAGATACGACTATTGTGTGTTCGATTCTTGATTATCCGCCTTTAATGAATTATAGTGAATTTATTTCAGCAGGTGGTTCAATTATGGATAGTTGTGGAGTGGATGAGACAACTTTCATGTTTGTAGAAGAGGTTTCAGATGGTAACACATGTCCTGAGTTATTTACAAGAACATATTCAATAGCTGACTCATGTGGAAATGTTGGGACTTGCGTCCAAAATATTATTGTAAATGATACTATTGCTCCATTGATTACTTGTCCAATTGATGAGACATTAATTTGTGATATTTCGGAATTACCTCCAGTATTAACTGCTAGCGAATTTATCACTGCTGGTGGAAACTTTTCGGATAATTGTGAGATTGATTCGTCAACATTTACATTAATTAATGAAATTGATTCTGGTTCAACATGTCCAGCAACGATTGAAAGAATTTTTGAAATAGCAGACATATGCGGAAATACGGCAACATGTTCTCAGATAATAACAATAAATGATACTATACCTCCTATGATATCTTGTCCTCCTGCAGAATTTGCTTCATGTGATGCAAATGGATTTGGAGATTTGACTATCGAAGATTTTGTAAATGACGGTGGAACATTGTCAGACAATTGTAGTATAGATAGTACAAGTTTTGCGTTATTGAATACTCAAACAGCTGATGGAGATTGCCCTCAAGTTATTACACGAACGTATGTTATCTTCGATCTTTGTGGAAATAGTGCAACATGTAATCAAGAATTAACAGTTAATGATACAATCCCTCCAATTATAATATGTCCCGACACTTCAATGGTATCATGTGATATAACTCAAATCGATCCATTTACAACTATAGAAGAATTTATTGATGCAGGAGGAGAAATAATAGATAGTTGCGGAATTGACATAGGTAGTTTTGCTATGCTTTCGGAAGTAAGCAATAATGCTACATGTCCTGAAATTGTAACAAGAGTATACACCATTTCTGATCTATGCGGTAATACAGCAATATGTGAACATATTATTACAATCCTGGATGAAGATGTACCAGAGATGACGTGTCCACCAGATGTAGAGACACAATGTAGTATAGACGAGATCCCAATGTATGTAGACTTGTCAGAATTCTTGTCGGCAGGCGGAAGTGTATTTGATAGTTGTGGAATAGATAGCACAAGTTTCATGATGATATCCCAATTGAGTGATATGGATTCATGTCCAGAGATGATAACGCGAACATACATGATCTTGGA
>CAYOIL010000422.1:0-2850 GCA_964403985.1 uncultured Saprospiraceae bacterium | reverse complement strand
TGTTCCAAGCAAGCGGTTTTAACAGAGGACCACTAAAGCGCCCTTTTAAAGAACTAACTTCAAATGTTTTTTTAACTTCCTCTTTTGCAAAGTAAGCAACCATTTTATTAACATTTTCGGCGGGCAAGTTCGCCGCTTCAAGGTATATATCTGCGTTTTTTAACTTTGAAAAATCAATTTGACCATTGGTACTTTTTAAAAAAGACTGGCCAGAGATGCTTGCATTTAAGCTCTTCCAAGACATCTTATCTTTATATATTTTTAAATCACCATTCAAATCGCCAAAATCAAAATCTACAACAGAACTATTTTTTATAGAAAAAACCGCATCTGTTATTGTTTTACCGGATTTATCTGATAATGTTACATCCATCAACCCACTACCAGCGAATGGAGCCTGTAAAAAATAACTTAATAAACCAAGATTAAAGTCATTGCTATTTATTTTTAGATTAACTTTTGAATCTGCTTTAAATTTAATATCGCCATCTAGTTTTAAAAGACTGCTATTGTTTGAAATTTTTTCAGGGTCGCAATTAAACTTTGTATCATTGAATTTAAAACCATCACGATTAAAATCCAACCCAAGATCACCAATGCATACCGGGGAATCTAAAAACTTATCTCTTTTAATTTTCAAGCTACTATTGAATTTATTAAGCACAACAGGTTCAATTGAACTAATATTCATTGAAAAAGGCTTTCCAATGCCTGACAGTGCAAGCTTGCCTTCTTCTAGTAGTAAATCTAAAGAATCAAAATCTACTTCAATAATTTTCATGACATCAGATAAATATGTATTTAATCCATCAATTTCAAATCCGAATGGTACGCCTTGCTTTAAGCCCAATGAGCCCCTTGCAGATAAAATCAGACGATCTTCAGATATCGCTTTTATTTCACTAAAGTGAATTGCATCATCAGCAATCTCTAGGTCAACCTCACTCTGTAAGAGTTTAAAACCACCAATCTTAGCATCTTCAGACTTAACCTTGCTCTTAAAATTGAACTGAAATTCAGGATTTTTTTCAGCACCTAGGGCAAGGTTCAACTCACCTTTAGCTGAAAAAGGCCCCGATGTTTCTTTAATACTAGCTAGGTGGCCTAAAAAATTGAGATCACCGGTTATCTCTAAAGGTAGGCTTAACTTAAATCCTTTAAGCTCATACTCACGTTTTGATAATTCACCTGACGAAACCTTATCCAAATACTTTTCTATTGAGGATTTGTTATTTTTATTCTCGAGCTCAACAATTTTTCGAATCAAGCTTGATTTGATCTTGCCTTTTAACTGGATATTATCGGCGATAATATCGAGCTTCTCAAAGTCAATAAATCCATTTCTAAATTTAAACTTTGTTTCTAATCCGCCGTTTTTAATAAAATCTTTACCATCTCTTGAGAAGTTTACAACCGAAGCATCTAATGAACCTGATATGTTATTCCAGTTTCGAAGTTTGAGTTTTAAAATAAGCCCATCTAAATAACTTATAAACTGCACTGGTTTCTTCGGAAATTTTCGCAAAACCCTATTTTGAGAGACTATTTTTGCATTAATCAAACTGATATTGCTTACAGGTAAATCAAACTTTGGTGGCCAAGTAGATTTTTCTTTAGTCTGACTAGAGTTTTTATTTTTAATTAAAGAATCTAAATTTACAGGTAGTGGCCATTGCAAGTCTAAGTCATTGACCACTAATGAATGAATTCTTTTTTGACTCATGAGCAAATCCCACAGTGAAATGCTCATTGTTATACGCGAGCTTTTAAGAAGTGGCTCATCAGGCTTTTCATTTGCATAAACAGCAATTCCAAAAATCTGAGCTTGCAAGGGGATGATTTTTGCAGAAATACTATCGAAATCGACTCTGATGTTGGTAGAGTCAGCAATATTCTCATTAATGACATTACGAATCCAATTATGAGAATAGGAATTATCCACAGCGATATTAGCGATATAGCTTAAGGCAATAATCGCAAGGGATAATATAATAATTATTTTTAAAGAACTTTTCATATCTAAGCACTATTTTTAAGTGTGCTTTTGTCTCCGAACAATGACTTTTCTAAGTCTTTAATAACTTGATTCGCAATGAGCTTGTTGACAACTTTTTCATTCGCTATACTAGCACGCACCAAACACTCTTCTGATACAGCAGAAACCAACTTTGGATTTCCATCTGTAAAATTATAAATAGTGTTTAAAGCGTTTTTATCAAAGATATTGGCAGCCAACCCTGAGGCTGTGCACATATGCGCAATAAACGATTGAGCTTCAACTTTATTTAGTGGAGCACACTCAAGCTGATGCAATATCTTGTTATCAACCTGATCGAGTGATTTAAAAAATAAATAGTCCTCTTCTTTCATAGTAAAAGAACAGTTAAAATCAACGCCTAAGTTTTTAGTCATTTGCATGAAACTATTTAAAAAAAGAATCGAGTTTTCAAATGAATCTCTTGGCAGGTGATCTATCATGATACTAAAACTTCTTTTTTCATTATCAAGCTCACTGAGGCGTAAACATAAACATTCTAAAATTTCAGAAGCACTTCTCCCTTGTTTATGTACGCCGAAAAAATCAGCAATTTTATAAAATAACTGATTCTCTTTATCTTTAACATTTAAAAAATTAAGAAATAATAATTCTGAGTCTAAATACGGAACCTCTTGATAACACCATTTTAAAAATGAGCTCTTACCAAGGCCATCAGCACCGGTGATAACAATCACTTTTCCATCTTGTGAATGAAGGTGTTTCACTTTTTCAATCAATTCAGTTGTGTGTGTTGAAACAAAGTAACGACCTAAATTGTTTTTAATACTAAAAACCGGTTTTTCTATTCCCCA
>CAYOIL010000421.1:0-2855 GCA_964403985.1 uncultured Saprospiraceae bacterium | reverse complement strand
GTAACCCTCTCTTTTTTTCAACTTATATTTTCAACTAGTTTTGGGACATGATCTTAAGTTGTTGAAGAAATTAAATATTTCATTAATTGAAATTAGTTTTAATTGAAATGTAAGATCAATAAAAAGCTTTTAACTTACACAAGGAACAATCTATAAGTTGAAAACAATACTATTTTTTATTTGCTTAGCCATTGCAATTCAAGTACAAGGACAAGATTATACTCAATGTACAGAAATTGTTAAAATGACGATGGATGCTGTTGATAATAAATCAATAGGTTCTCTTGAAGACCATTTAGCTGAAAATTTTGAGATCGCTGGACAAACTGGAGCCATCGCTAAATTAGTATTAAACCAATTAATTCTTCAATTAAATGCTACAGTTGAATCATATACTGAACTTATAAAAGTAGAAGAAAACAATACTTTACTGCTTACTTATGAAGTCGAATATGTTCCGCTTGGAATTAAAAAAGCGAGTTTTCTTTTTAATGAAAACAATAAAATAGAAAAGCTTGAATTATTGGAAATACAAGTTAAGACTATGGATCAAGACACCAAACTTGAAATGATTACTGAAAATGTTATAGAAATTCCATTCACTATGGCTGGAAATTTAGTTTTAATTGAAGCAATGCTTGATGGCGAAAAACGCTCTTTTATCTTAGATTCTGGTGCGCCAATACTAATATTGAATTCAAAATACACAAGTAATCAAGACTCTTCACAACAGACTATTTCTAGTGCAAAAGGTGTAGGAGGAAGTATTTCTGGAATGGATATCAAAGAAATAGATAGTTTTAATTTAAATAGAATTAAATTAATAAATCAATCACTTGTATCTATTGATATTTCTCATCTTGAAGAAGCTTTAGATACTGAAATTCATGGCCTTATAGGCTTTGAAATCATTAAAGATTACGATCTTATTATTGATTATCAATCCATGCTTATCTACCTTGTTTTACCATCAGAAATGACATCTTTTTTAACTTCAAAATATGGAGAAAAATCATTAGTAAAAGTACCTTTTAAGATGGAAGGTCATATTCCAGTAATTGAATCTAAAATAGGAAATGAAATATATTCATTTGGCTTAGATACGGGAGCAGAATCGAATTTACTTGACGATGATCTATTTGATTCTACAAAACAATTTTGCAGTGAATTAACGACAGACGAATTAACAGGTGCTGATAAAAAAGTAAGTGTTATTAATAAAGGTGAAATCAATAAAATGGAAATTGGAGATAAATCTTTTGAAAATGTAACGACGGTTTACAGTGACATTTCCCATATAAATGAAGGTTACAATCTTACAATCGATGGATTAATTGGCTACCCTATTCTTTCACAGCAAATAAGTGTTTTATCTTTCTCAACAAATGAAATAATCTTTATTGAATAAAATGACAATTGAAAAAAATTCCCAATATACTTTTCACGAAAACAAATTGGAATTACGAGTAAAAAAAGCTCCTTTACTTCTAAGATGTTTTTTAGCAATACTAACTTTACTTAGCTTAATAGTTGCTTTCACCTATCTTTATCGATTGTTTGGAGGTTATGAAAAGGTAACAGCTATATCATTAATTATTAATTTGGCTTTATTTTATGCTGCCATATTTTTCCTTCGCACTACATTATGGAATTCTTTTGGACAAGAACTATTAACATTTTCAGATAATGAAATAAAATACATTGCTGATTATAAATTATTTAAGGATGGTGCAATTGAAATTGAAAATTGTCAAGATTTACAAGTGTTTATAAACTCTGAAGGTAAAGAAAAGGATAAATTTGGAACTATTACACTTAAGACAATGGACCAAGAAATAAATTGTGTGACAAAAATGACCATCGAAAATTGTAATGAGATTGTTAACTTAATCAATTATCGACTACATTCCGATTAATATAAGAGACAATCTACTCCAAAAGATTGCATTAATAAATTACTCGGAATAAACATAAGAAAATGAATTTTCAAACACCAATTTTAAAGTTTATTGAGGGAAAAGAGATGGTTAGGCCTATAACAAAAGATGGGTATATATTGAGTCACAAAGATTATGTAAACTACTACTATCCATTGTCTATCGAAATAATAGATTACAAAGGGAATTGTTTTACTTTTAAAAAAGCATCAATAACGGGAAAAGTACTAGTAATCCCGTCAATTATTCACCTAAGCGTGATGTATAAAATACAACCTGAGTTTACTGAAAAGCCAAGAATAATTAAGCTTAATGAGTTTATTGAAAAGGTTATTTTCTATATTAATATTTCGAAGAAAAAATTTCATATCGATAGAGAAGAGCTTAATAATATAATTATTAAAGTTGGTAAATGTACAGCTGTCCATGAAGTTATTAATTTAGTTCATTCGTACTCTTATTGGAAATAAATTAATAATGCATAAAATTCATATTCTTATTATTTCAGTGTTTTTATTTAGTTGCTTAAACAAAACAAAACAACTTTCTACAGAAATTACTTCTTTAGAAACCAATGAAATATCATGTTCAGATACAAGTTGTACTGGAACATATATTGGACCAGAATTTCAAAAAGGATCAGATATAGCGCATCAGTTTTCAAATAAAATGGCAGGACGTGTTGGAGATCAATTAAAGGCACTGTTTAAGGAGGGAAAATATTCAATTGTAAATTTTAAAAACATTGAAATGAGTACTAATGGGATGGGTTCAGGAAGTGTAACTTATAAAATCAGTATTCCATTTAAAAAAGTAATGCATAAATGTGATGCATTTACTTCATTTGATCATGTAGGCGGCTGGAATCATACACCAGCTTTAGAAAGAAGAAAAAACGAACTAAGAAGACTACTATTG
>CAYOIL010000420.1:2015-2858 GCA_964403985.1 uncultured Saprospiraceae bacterium | reverse complement strand
AACATATATTACCCAAGATTTACCGTAGTAAAATGGAATTCTAAATTTGATTTTGGGCGAAAGCCCAAAGTCATTAATGAAAATATCGTGTAAGGTGAACATAATTTCTTGCGATTTTTCATCGCAATTATTGATATATTCAACTACTGGATTCACTAAAAGTACTTAAAGTTATGATTGTTTTCTATTTTAAGAAGTGTTTCATAGATTAGCTTTGAAACATTTTCAATATCCTCCTTATGTGCCATTTCAACCGTTGTATGCATATATCTCAACGGTAATGAAATTAATGCAGAAGGTACACCTCCGTTACTATATGCAAAAGCATCAGTATCTGTTCCTGTACTTCTTGAACTTGCTGACCGTTGGTAAGGTATTTCCTTCTCATCAGCTGTATCTGTGATTAATTGAAGTAACTTAGTATGCACAGCTGGTGCGTTTGTAAGACTTGGTCCTTTTCCAGCAAATATATCACCTTGGATTTTTTTATTAATCATCGGTGTATTTGTATCATGACATACATCTGTTACTATAGCTACATTGGGCTTTATTGTTTGTGCCATCATTTCTGCACCTCGAAGTCCGATTTCTTCCTGTACTGCATTAACTATATATAAAGAGTAGGGGAGTTCAATCTTATTTTCATGAAGTAATCTAGCAACTTGTGCTATACAAAATCCACCCATTCTATTATCTAAAGCTCTTCCAGTATAATATCTGTCATTAACTAAATGAAGCTCATCTTCAAATGTTACTACGTTTCCAACTCTTATACCCATTTCCATTACTTCGTCTTTATCCTTAGCTCCAACATCAATGAAAATATTCTCCATAGTAGGAGAT
>CAYOIL010000420.1:0-2005 GCA_964403985.1 uncultured Saprospiraceae bacterium | reverse complement strand
GTAACAACTTTGTCTTTCGTAAAGATTTTAACCTTTTTAGATGGAGCAATAATATGGTCAGAACCTCCATTTCTAATTACAGAAATAAAACCTTTGTCGTCAATGTAATTTACATACCAAGCAATCTCGTCTGCATGAGCTTCAATAACAACTTTGAATTCTTTTCCAGGATTAATTATTGCATAGGCAGATCCATAATTATCTAAATGCCACTCATCCGTATATTGATTAATATATTCTACCCATTTTTTCTGCCCTTCAGCTTCAAAACCAGTAGGTGATGAACTATTCAAATATTCGTATAAAAACTTCTCGGATTCCTTAGTATATACCTTCATAAATATTATTTCGAAAACGATGCTGCCCAAGCCTTAGGATCAGCATTCCAATTATTTAAAATTTGTTTTTCTTTTGATGTAATATAATTATTAATTTGTGCTTGTTCAAGCATTGTAGAATAATTACTTAATGTAGCAAATTTACAATTTGCCTCTTCAAATGCTTGTATTGATTTTGTGAATTCATATGTAAACAAAGCAATCGTTCCTGCAACATTTACTCCTTGATCTTTCAATGCATTAACAGCTTGAATGCTAGAACCTCCAGTGGAAATTAAATCTTCAACTACAACATAATTTTTAGCTGCGTTTATATTTCCCTCAATTAAATTCTGCCGACCATGTCCTTTTGCTTTTGATCTAACATAAATAAAAGGTAAACCCAATTCGTCAGCAACTAATGCACCATGAGCGATCCCAGCTGTTGCAACTCCTGCGATTCCATCAAATTCACCCATAGATTTTGCTAAATTCGATAATTCCTTTTTTACAAAGTTTCTTACCTCTGGATATGAAAGCGTCATTCTATTGTCGCAATAAATAGGAGAAAGCATTCCACTTGCCCATGTAAATGGGGTATTTGGTTGAAGCTTAATTGCTTTAATATCAAGTAGATATTTTGCTAAAAGTTGAGCCGTGTTCATTCCTATTTATTTGAAGATTGCAAATGTAATTAAAATGTTATTATTCCTATTGAAAAGTAAAAATTTAACCCTCTATTTTTTGATATTCACCAGGTTTAAGTTTACCAAGTTTAAATTCTGCTATTTCTATTCTTACAAGTCTCAATACAGGATAATTAATTGCTGCAAACATCTTTCTAATTTGTCTTTTTTTACCTTCTGTTATTGAAATTTCGACCCATGATGTTTTGATTTCTTTACGAAATCGTATGGGCGGATTCCTAGGAGGTAAGTTAGGCTCACTAATTTTTTTAATGAGCGCTGGTTTTGTTAAAAATGTTTTTTTATTTATTCTTAATTCTATTCCTTTAGCTAGTTGTTGTAAGGTTTTTTCTTTTACATCTCCTTCAACTTGAACAAAATACTTTTTAAACTTATTAGTACTGGGATGTAAAACCCTATTTATCAGCTCTTTGTTGTTGCTTAATAAAAGTAAACCTTCACTATCTTTATCCAATCTTCCTACAGGATAAACATCAGTTTCAACCTGTAAATAATCTGCTAAAGTAATATGATCAGGATGTTCTTTTGTAAATTGTGAAAGAACATTAAAAGGTTTGTTAAAAAGATATGTACAATTTGCCTTAGACATTGAACAAAAAGTGCATAATATCACCATCAGCAACTACATATTCCTTCCCCTCGATACCAAGCTTACCTGCTTCTTTTACTTTGGGCTCCGACCCATATTCTATAAAATCATTGTACTTTATAACTTGAGCACGGATAAAGCCTTTTTCAAAATCAGTGTGGATAACTCCAGCAGCTTCAGGTCCTTTTGCACCATTTCTTACTGTCCAAGCTCTAACCTCCTTTTCACCGGCTGTAAAATATGTTATTAGGTTTAACAGTTTATAAGATGCCATTATCACTCGGTTTACGCCAGGTTCTTTAAGCCCCATATCTTCTAAAAACTCTAATCTTTCTTCTTTTGTATCAAGTTCTGCTATGTCAGCTTCAATCTGAGCACTTACAAGTATAATT
>CAYOIL010000419.1:0-2860 GCA_964403985.1 uncultured Saprospiraceae bacterium | reverse complement strand
TCGCTTCTCTTATTACTGTAATAGGGTTAGATAAATCATAACATCCGATTAAATCATTGGCATTTAGACCTACTTCAACTCCTTCTATTTCTCCAGAATAAGATAAATTCCAGATCAAACAAGTTCCTGGTCCCGCCTCTTCTAAATCAAAGGGTGGAGCTCCTGGTAAGCCCAAAATTTCTCCATCCAAATTTGTAATTACCCATGCAAAAAATTCTCCTTCTTCATTTTCTAATAGAACGTCTAAAGGGTCATCATTTCCATCACCAACACATATTGTTATTTCTTCTGTCCCATCAGCAAAACTCAATGTTCCGCCCTCAGCAGTATTCCTTTCAACAAATAGTGAATTTGATACATCATAACAACCTTCTACTTGATTTAAATTATCTCCTTCACTTATATTTACATTATCATTATAAGAAATATGGAAAATCAAGCACGATCCTCCACCTGCTCCATCCAAATCAAAAGGCGGAGCACTTGGTAAGGCTAAAACTGTTCCTGAAAGATCAGTTATCACCCAACCCATATTTGGGCCTTGAGCCCCTTCTAAAATAACTTCCAGTGGATCAGGAATACCATCTCCTGCACATATTGATGTAATGTCAGAACTATCACTAAACATTAAAGTACCACCATCATTAAAAGATCGGACAACAGTAATAGGATTTGATAAATCATAACAACCATCTAAATTATTAGCATTTTCACCTACTTCAGCACCTATTAAGCCATCTGCAAACGATAAATTCCAAATTAAGCAAGTTCCTGCTCCTGCTCCCTCCAAGTCAAATGGAGGTTCCATAGGAAGACCTAAAATATTTCCATCTGTATCTGTAATGACCCAAGCCGAATTTTGGCCTTCTGCTCCTGATAACAATACATCAAGCGGATCACCTATGTCATCACCTACGCATATTATCGTATCTGTATTCCCATTAGCAAAAGTCAATTCTCCACCTTCTGGATCATTTCTGTAAACCGTAATAGGATTTGATAAGTCATAACATCCTTCTAAATCATTGGCATTTGATCCCATCTCAGCGCCAATAAGACCATCAGCAAAAGATAAATTCCATATTAAACAAGTTCCTGCACCTGCTCCATCTAAATCAAATGGAGGCGCCATCGGTAATCCAAGAATATTTCCATCTGTATCAGTAATTACCCATGCCATATTTTCTCCTTCGTTACCAGTAAGATTAACATTCAAAGGATCTGGAATTTCATCTCCTACACAAATTGTAATTTCTGTTTCTCCATTTTCTAAAGTCAACTCTCCCCCTGCAACACCATTTCTGATAACCGTAATAGGATTTGATAAGTCAAAACTTCCTATTAAATCGTTAGCATTCAAACCTACCTCTGCACCGTCTAGTCCGTCTGTAAAAGCTAAATGCCATATTAAACATGTTCCTTCTCCTGCACCTTCAAAATTGAATGGAGGCATTTCAGGTAATTCTAAGATAGTAGCATTTGCATCAGTAATCACCCATTGGAAATTTTGACCAATTGCCTCTGATAATTCGACATCGATTATATCATCTATTCCATCACCTGCACAAATTTCTATTTCTGTTTCTCCATTAGAAGATATAACTCCACCATTTACAGGGTCACAACCTGCAATAATTTCAATATTATCAACATCCCAAGCTTTTATAAATGCTCCATTCCCAACAGGACAATAAGGCAGTAATTCGAAATTAAAAACAGTGGATTCGGATACAATAAAATCTTCATTTTCTGAGAAAGTGAAAACTTCTTGATTCCATTCATTTTCTGTTAAGATACCACTCTCCTCATATATAACAACTCCATTTTTTAAAATTCGGATTCCATATTGAGTAGGGTAGTTGTTAAGCCCTGATGCACCATTAATCCATTCGAAATTTTGAGGAGCATTTTCATAAAATTTTAATTGACTCAATGTAGCCGTCATATTATCAGAAGGATCTAACATAATATCAAATTTGATACTTTTTTCACTATCAGCTTCATATGTGCAACTTTCGTCTATACTGACGCACATTGCTATTGATTCGTCGAAACTAGGCGTACAAGAATGTGTATTTTCTTCTGAATTGCTTCTATACAAATTTCCACCAACTATACTTAAAGCGGCACAGTCTGACTCATTAGTTATTGAAGCTGTAAATTCAGAATAATCGCTTGCAGATCCTTCTGTACCTGTATTTGAGAAACAATTTTCTAAATCGAAAAGAATGTTTGAAGTTTCATCATTAATAATAGTGTTCGAATAACAATAAACACAGTTTAAAATTAATAATAGAAATAGAGTTGAGTATCTCTTAAGCATAGATTAAGTTTTATCCTGATTATTAACAATCAAGGGTTAAATAATAAACAAGTAGATTAATACTTGAATAAATAGTAAAACAAAAAAGCTCTAAGACTGGAGAGATAAGTCCTTTGTGTATGTACATTAGTATTACTTACGAGCTGGTTTCAGTTTAACTCATAAATAGGAGTACATAAGTTCTTAATTAGTTGTCCAATCTTATGTTAAACCCGCATAATTCATCAGAAAATGTATTACAAAATTCTAACGTATAATTCGGATTAAAGAGAGTGAATTAAAAGGACGTAATTAAATTTAGCGAGACGAAGTTATTCGTTTTTTTTATAAAAAAAGTTGCTGAATGCAGAAAAGTCATATAGTTGACGTTGTGAAAAATACAAATGAATAAGAGTTATCCTGTAAAATTATGGATTTTATACCTTGCTAAGAATCAAAGACTTGGGAATAAAAAAAGAGGCTGTCTCATAAGTAGGCAGTCTTTTTTTTTTGTTTAATTGTGACATATTTCGTATTTTGTAATATGAGTAAGAAGCA
>CAYOIL010000418.1:0-2913 GCA_964403985.1 uncultured Saprospiraceae bacterium | reverse complement strand
GTGACCGGACATGGCAGCGTTCAACTTGGCGTGCAGGCTATGCGTCAGGGGGCTTATGATTTTCTGGAAAAACCTTATAGCCCAGCGCAACTGCGCACAGTCGTCCAGGAAGCCGTGAGTCATGCCGAAGACCGTTGGCAGCGCTGGCAGGCTCACCTGGCTGTTGCAGAAAAAATTCAACTGCTCTCGTTGCGTGAAAAAGAAGTCTGTGACCTGCTTGTGGCCGGACTTCAAACGCGGGCCATTGCTTCCCAATTGGGAATCAGTCCAAGTACTGTTGAGAAGCATCGTTTGAAAGTGTTTGAAAAAATTGATGTTGAAAGTGTGCCGAATCTGATTCACGAAATGAACCGTTATAAACCGGAATCAGACCAGTCGCTTTCCACCTAGTTCACTCTGTTCGCAACAGGGTTTTGTCAAGACTGGAATAGCTCCGCGAGCTTTCGATTTGTATTAAGTCAGGCACGATGGAAGGCATGGAGGAATTCTCTATGCCGAATGCGGTGATTCTCCATATTTGAACTTTCGTCTCGACGCAACAATGTTCCCAACTGGTCAAGGAAGTCTGTCTTTGACTTTCGAGTCCCAGGATCATTGGTCACCACTGTCGACGTTAGGCTAGCTTGCATTGTGGGAGTCAGAGTCAAACCCAAACTCTCATCTCGTTCGGCGATGATCAACGATGACTGCAAGCTGATCGAAATCCTGATTGGACGGTTCATGGAGAATAACCCGACGGTCTCTGGCCAGGATGCAATTGAACACATTAAACAGACTCTGAGTCGCATCTGTAAGTTTGACTGGGATGAAATTGTGTTTCTGGATACCCCGGATAACTCGTAGAGAAGTTCTCTATCATCAAACCGAGATTCAATGTCGTTACTAAGCTAGACTTCTCAGGTTCCCGCCACCGGATTCACAGAGAGCTTAGATCATGCAGGCGAAACAACTGAATGCTGAGACTTTTGCTGTCAATCTCGAACTGGACGGAAATCTGGTTTGCTTTGCTCAAAATCTGTCACGGTCAGATGCTGAGAAAGTAGCCATTGAAGTGAGTAAAACCGTCACTGGCGAAGTGGAAATTGTTCCCAGTGAGATCCCCGTGATCTCAGAATTAGTTTGTCCTCACCGGGCGTAATCGAAACGTCTTTGGAGGTCGCGCAACTTGTTGCGTTTTAAGAGCTACTCGTTTTCGAGTAGCTCTTTTTTGTGCGCCATTCGATTTGTGGATTAAAATCCAATCGGTGGGCTCGAACAACGCACTCCAGATTTTCTGTGTTTCAGTATCGACCAGATAATTCAGGGTCCGAATTGCTGCTTGATATCCTGCAGTTTGGGCAAGACAGCGGCTTTAAGATGGCGACTTTGCTACCACGTGACGTCTGAGGCCTCCCGCTAATCGACAGCGCACGGTGTGGTGGGTGTGTCGACGTTGTCCCAGTCCAGATCACCATGTCGAATCAGCCAGTTCAAAGCATTGTGTCTTTGGCTGATCACGGCGATTGCTGGACAGGACATGACCGGACCAACATTTCGTGGCTTGGCCCAGTTAAGATTGCCCGGAATTTCCTTCTCATCAATCATTGCGTTCCGAACAACAGATTGCAGTTGAATCACTGCCTGCGTGGCATCAAGAATTGTTTTCTTCCCGCGCAATTGGGCTTGGTTGATGAATTCTGCGGGAGATTTGGCTTTCTCGAAGATAAGTTCGTGTAACCCATCCACATCACACATGTTGTCGGGCCAGAGGAAGTCCTTGATATGTTTCAGTGACCACATCAGTAGCCAAAGATCATCCAGTCGCCAGTTGCTCCGTGGAGACTCGAGTCCAAACGATCGGGCCCCTGTCTTCGGGAACTCACGTATAAACTGGTTGAAGAATTGGAAGCGATTGCAATGGCCGACGCAGGTCGACGAGGAAACTCAGTTTGAGCCCAACTTCGTTAACTCTGCGCGTCAACGACGTTACCAAACGATAATGCCATTTGACCCTGCCAATTAATGGCAGGGCCCTGTTTCTGTTTTGGCATTTATTGACGGTTGATCTGCTATTCAGCAGGTGATTCGTCAGGAGCGTTTAGCATCTTGCTGACAACGCCAGCACAAACGGCTCCTGCAATCGGGGCTGCCCAGAACAGCCAAACCTGTTGCAGCGCCCAGCCGCCGACAAAGACCGCCGGACCCGTACTTCTGGCCGGGTTAACAGACAGATTGGTGATTGGGATTCCCACCAGATGCACCAACGTCAAAGTTAATCCAATTGCAATTCCAGCGAAGCCAGCAGGAGCGTGAGCAGAAGTGGCTCCGATGATCACAATTAGAAAGATGAACGTCAGCACGAATTCAGACACGAATCCGGCAACCATCGAATACTTGCCAGGCGAATGTTCTCCAAAACCATTCGCCGCTAGTCCGCTTGCGGCCGCGTCATACCCTTCCGGCGCTCCTTTAAGAATAAACAGAAGAACGGCCGAAGCCGCAATACCACCGGCGACTTGAGCAACGATGTAGCCGACAACGTTTTTGGCTTCAAAGCGGCCAGCAGTGGTCAGCCCTAAAGTCACAGCTGGGTTCAAATGGCAGCCGGACACTCCTCCAAGAGCATACGCACAGCCAAGGACCGTCAGGCCAAATGCCAACGAGACTCCCAGTAGTCCAATATTGATTGCGGGGCCACCCGGATTGGGAAAGCCAGCGGCGAAAACCGCGCTGCCGCATCCTCCAAATACCAACACGAACGTTCCAATGAATTCAGCAAGAAGCTTCTTCACTTCAGCCCTTTCAGTTTGACAGCCCGTCAGAAGTTGAGTTCCTGGCTACGCTTAGTGACTGCCTGATTGCAGACGTTGCTATGCTATTTCAGGAGTCGTTTTGTTTGCTCAAAAGACTCCCTTAGCGGGTCGCATTATGCTT
>CAYOIL010000417.1:0-2918 GCA_964403985.1 uncultured Saprospiraceae bacterium | reverse complement strand
CAACTATTATTAATCAGATTTAGAATTTTGTCCGATTAATAGGGGGCTGCATCACTTATAAAACATTCGAACAGGCATCTGATTACCATAAATTAATAGTAAGTTATTTTTCACTAAACTCTCTGTGTAACCTTCACTTCCTTTAATTATAGGATAGAGATTTAAATCTAAAACCTCAAGTCCATTGCCATACTTCATATTTCTTATGAAGCCCATATGATTTGTAACGGCATAATCATAGCCATTAGGAAGTTTTTTTAATTCTCTTGATTGTATTACATAAATATACCCATCATTTGTACTCTTACTACGAATCCAAATATAATTTTCATTTAGTCCAGAAACAATAGCATCTTCTATAATAAAATCTGTTCTATGGGAATCAAAATTAGAAATAAAAACAGAGTCATTTTTAACATAAGCTGTCTTGTTTTTCGAAACAAAAAAATGCTGCCTAGAGTCAGAAAGCTCTTTTAGTTTTAAATTTATAAACTTAGCAAAGTTGAACTCTAATTCTTCATTTAGCAGGTAACATTTACTTCCTACCTGAGCAATATTAAAGCCTCTAAAATCGCCGCCTAAAAGTCTTTGTATTTTGACTGGATATTCTTCAATAGATTTTTCTTTCGCAACAATACTTTTGAAATCTTTCTTAAATAAGATAATTGCATTTTTATATGTATAATATCTAGTGTAAACAGTGTCAACTTCAAATGTAAAATTCTGCGCTTTTACTTTTTTAGAACTTACTAGCATCAATAGTATAATACCTACAAATTGGAGAATTAATATTGGATATAGATTGGGCTTTTTCATAATGATGTATTTTGGGCGTAAGCCCCTAAATTCAGTTTATTGATGAATACCTATTTATTAGACTGGTTAAAGATATCTTGATTAATTTAGTCTTCCAAAAATTGTATGACCGTTTTGTTGAAAAGTAAAGGCTTTTCCAAACTAATAGAGTGTGCGGAATTCTTGAATGTTATAATTTTTGATTGAGGAATGTCTTTATCATATATTTCAGAAATTGATAAAATATCACTTGCATCTTGGTCGCCATTAATGATTAAAGTAGGTGTATTAATCTCTGTTAGTCGATGAATAGCTTTGACAGAATCTAGTTTAGACCACTCTGCTGACCAATGATTGGTCATTGTATGTTCTATCATTTTCTTAGCTTTCTCCTTGAACACTTCATCCAATTCAATTTCACTTCTCCGAGGCCCTACTACCCAATTCTTATAAAATAAATCTACTGCTTTTCTTATATCATTATTCTCTATAGCAACTCTACGTTTCAAATAATTTTGTTCCGCCACACTATCTTGAAAATAGTCCCATCCATTCAATCCTGGTGAAACTAATACAAGCTTATCTACTTTATTGGGTTTATTCAAAGAATAATCAACACCTAACATTGATCCCCAAGACAATCCTATGATATGTGCTTTTTGAACAGATAAATGATTGAGTAAAGCATCGATTATTTCATGACCATAACATTCTTCATTGAATGTTTGTGTTTGACCATGGCCTAAATCAGAAAATCGTATGACTTGATATCCCCTTGCTACAAAGTCTTCCACTTGATTGTCCCACATTTCTAAATTCAGATATCCACCATGGATAAGTAGGATTGCTTCTCCGTTGCCGGCTACTTTATAATGAATCAAATTCTTTTTCACTTCTAAAAAGCCTTCAATTTCTTGTATTTCGTTAGAAAAATTACAGCTTATACTCGATAAAAGAATGAAAAGAAATAGGATTTTAGAATACATCAATAGGATTTGATATCGGTATAAATGACAACTTATTTATGATTAAACAATCGCTATATTTAATTCCTTGTAGAATGCATCATTTTTAACCTCCATCCTTCTTCTGTTTTAACAGCTAATGCACTTTCAAGCCAGCTACCAGTACTTACTAAACTATCCAATTTATAGAATTCAGCTTTATTATTGTATGCTATCTGCATAGATTGACCATACTTTTCAATAGATATATAGTCCATAATGTTGATTCTTTTAGCTCGATCTTTCCTTGCTAATTGACCTCTCATAAATTGTTTGATCCTATTATTATCCCATATTTCACCATGCTCCAAAATGATAAAATCATCGGTATGATAAGTAAGGATTTTTGTTGAATCAACTCCAGCCCATAAATCGTCGAAAGCACCTTGAATTAGGTCCTTGGCAATCTGTTTTTCAGCTTCTGTAATCGGAATATTTTTAGATAACTGATCTTTTTTACTATTGTTTTGAGTTGTACATGATACTATAAAAAGGCAAAAGGAAAGTATAAAAAGTCTCATAATTCAATTTTAATCGAAGATAAGATAAAAATAAATAACATTTCATTTATTCAAGTTAGGAACCTAATCCTCCACCACTATTCCAAAACTCCTTAATAAGCCAATGGCATAATCTTTAGAAAAGATTGCCCCTTTCACACTATTTAGCCTCGGATCAATTTCATAATGAATTGAACCCCTGAAATCTGACTTTTCCATATTTGTCCTTTCAAAACGAGCATCCTGAAAATTACAGTCCAGAAAAGTTGTACCACTTACATTAGTTTCAACGAAATCAACACCATTCAAAGAACAATCTTTAAATATAGTAGGCTTAATTTTCATTCCATAAAATGAAGAATGATCGATCTTACAACTATAAAAACTAAATTTCAATCCAAATGAATTACATTCTTCAAAATGAAGTCCAAGTAACTTACAATCTTTGAATTCTACAGTTTGAAAACTGGTTTTTAAAAGAGTGGCATTGCTAAAATCACAAGCAGTAAACGAACAATCAATAAATCGAATATTTTCTAAATTTATATTCGATAGTGTACAACCATCAAAGCTACAAAACTCATATTCTGCCAAGCTCATTTTACCATCTGTAAAATCT
>CAYOIL010000416.1:0-2924 GCA_964403985.1 uncultured Saprospiraceae bacterium | reverse complement strand
AGACACCCAAAGCGAGCACTCAGTTAGTGGTCGCGATGATGGTGTTGTTATGTTGCCGAATGGGAATCAAGCTATCGAGTTGACCGACGAGCTGCGCAACGACGAGCCGGCAGCATGGCTAGTATTGTTGCACAATAAAACGAACGACTATCAGATATTTTCTGTTGAGCGTGATGCTTATGATTGTGCGTCCGAACAAGCTGAGGAGAGTGGACAGGATTGGTCTGTGTATCCCTTGTATCCTACGCACGGGATAGAGGCAACATAACCCGTTGGTTCATTGGCACCCGATACTGGAATGCTGCATAATTAAACAGATGAGTAAAAACGAACTGAGCGAAGATAACGGCGGGCACCTTGTAGGGTGTCCAGTGGAACCTGTTGTTAGAGGTTACGTTTCAAGGCTGGAACTTCAAACAACTAACCGACCTGTTGATGTAATTAAGCACTGGAGAGATGAGGGTTTTTTGGATATGGAAACACCATATCAGCGCGGTGATGTTTGGGGACCAATACGTCAACGTAACTTAATACGCTCGATATTGTCGGGCATACCAATACCCTCTTTGATTGTAAATGTGAGAGATTGGGACGACGATTACTCAATTGCAGTAATTGACGGGAAGCAGCGCATGACAGCGGTGCTGAATTTTGTGGATTCACAACTGGATGTGCCTGGCGAATGGTTCGGATTAGGTGCGAGCCATGATGTGTTTTTCCGGCACCTGGATAAACCAAAGCAAAGTCGATTCCGACATCAAACAATGGGATTCTCGGAAGGGACTCTGCCAGATATAGATTCAGAGCGAGAAGTATTTGAGCTGGTTAACTTTGGCGGGGTTCCGCAAGGTCAGAGTGACCTCTAACCCTTGGCTTTTTCGCGGCGAGCCAGCGGGACGAATTAGCGAGCTGGGCTTATAACCGTTACGGCAGGCGCACAAAAACGCGGAGCGTTTTTTGTCGCGCTGGCCGTGGTTGTTAGACCCGATGAACTTAAAACAGAGGACAAAATTATGAGTAAAGATTCAAGCACCGCTTCTAGTGGCGGTATTGGTGTACTTGGCTTGCTGGGTGTTTTATTTGTTGCGCTGAAATTGACAAACGTTATTGATTGGTCGTGGTGGCTGGTGACCTTGCCGTTCTGGGGAGGCTTTGCATTGCTGCTGGCAATATCCGGGGTGTGGTTTGCGTTTGAATTCATTACAGGCGAACTCAAGAAAAGAAAACGTTAAGGGGTCTAACCCCCATGTGCAGTAGCCGCGCCTGCACATTAACAGAGAAAAAACGGGTGCCGGGTGCGCGGTCTTCTGGCACTAGTTGTTATAACGAAGCGGGAAAAGCATGAAGAACTACATCAGTACTGGATTTGTTAAAGGTAACGGAAGGTGGTGGCACTTTCTAATTGCCATACACTGGCGATGGCGTTTTGATTTTGTTAAGCCAGACGCAAAGCCAGATTACCGTAGACTTTACATAGGGCCAGTAGAATTAGAGTGGTCCGTAACAAGGTAGGTAGCTGCGTTATAACCCCCATGTTAAATCGCCGCGATGAGGCGGCAGAAAAGAACGGCGGCGTCTAACGCGGTCGATTTGAATTAGTTGTTT
The DNA here is from genome assembly GCA_964403985.1 of uncultured Saprospiraceae bacterium. Classification (GTDB taxonomy): domain Bacteria; phylum Bacteroidota; class Bacteroidia; order Chitinophagales; family Saprospiraceae; genus JAHDFB01. Next base: position 1,319 of record CAYOIL010000416.1, on the reverse strand, counting down.
TGTATCACGAACGGAGATCACGATGGAAAATAGCGAGCAGTTTTATGATGAAGAAATTGCACCCGCAGTTTTGGCAATTGCCCAGAAGTGCGAGGAGAACGGCATACCCTTTTTGAGCGTTACAGAATACGCACCGGGTAAATTTGGCGAAACGGCGGTAAGAACGCCTGATGAGACACTTAAACTAACGATGGTACGTCACTGCCTCAAGACAGCGCCGAATATCGATGGCTACATTATAGGCCTCGTGAAGTACCTCAAGGAGAAAGGAGTAGACACGAGCGCCAGCATAGTTTGCCGGACGCTGGAATCAAGTGATACATAACACTATTATTCAGTATCAAGGTGACGTGTTTAATCGCGTCACCGTGACCTATAACAACGATCCCGGCGAAAATTCAGCCCCATCCACCGCTCGGCCCGCTCCCCGCAGCGCGTCCAGATAATCTGCCCAGGCCTGCATCATCGCCCGCCGCTCGGCGATAAACTTCGTCCTATTGTAAGCGCGGCCGTTCGGATCTTTGACCGCGTGCCCCAGCTGGGTCTCGATCCAGTCCACCCGCCAACCCAGCGTCTCATCCAGCAGCGTGCGCGCGGTGGCCCGAAAGCCGTGGGCGGTCACTTGATCACCACCCCACCCCAGCCCACGCAGTGCCTGGTTGACTGCATTCTCCGATAACGGGCGGGTCGCGCTTCGCGGGCCCGGGAATACATACTCGCCCTGGCCGCTCCACTCTAGCAACCCCCGCAGTATCTCCACCGCTTGGCGTGGCAGCGGCACCACCGTTTCCAGCTGATGACCCTTGCGCGATTTGGTCTGCCATTCGGCGCGATCCAAATCCAGATCACCCCACCGCATCTGCCGAAGCGTGCCGGGCCGCACCAACAAATACGGCGTCAATCGCAGCGCAGGCGATGTTGCCCACCATCGCCCGGCATAGGAATCGATATCAGCCAACAGCTGCGCCAGCACATCAGGATCCAGCACCGCCGCAAAATGCTCGGTCTGCGGCGTGGTCGTCAGCGCATCTCGAATGTCGGCGGCTGGGTCCCGCGTCGCACGGCCCGACGCAATACCGAATCGATAGATCGACGACACATATCCCCGCACCCGGTGCGCAGTCTCGATCGCACCGCGCGCCTCAATCGGCTGCAGCGCTGCCAGCACATCGGCAGGCTCCACCGTCGGCGGATTGCGATGCCCCAGTATTGGCAGCACGTTGTTACTGTCCCGCGCCCATACCCGCTCGCCATTTTCGCTCGTCCAGTTGGTCGACCGCGCCGCACACCAATCGCGCGAGAGCCCCCGTCCCGAAACA
>CAYOIL010000415.1:0-2929 GCA_964403985.1 uncultured Saprospiraceae bacterium | reverse complement strand
CAGCGTCAGCGCGTCTTCGGTGATGGTTGCTGGATGAAGTTGGTGGACCGGTGTATTCTCGGTCAGGTGGCGTATCGTCCCCGTGTTGGGGCTTTGGGTGTCTTGGTAATGCGTGACACCAAGGGTACGTCGCAACTCGATCACTAGTCGGTCCGACCAACGGTACCGTCCCGTTCATTGCTTGGCACGGCTCGCCAGGCCAAGGAATGGTGGGAGTGAAGCCGGTCCGGTATCGTCAGCGCTGCGGATCATCCGCTAACCCAGTGTCCGTAGAAGCCGGGAAGGTCACGCTCCCAATTTCATGAAGGTACTTCCCCTACTCCTTTCCGTGGCAGCGCTTGCGTTGCTCTTGGCCACTCTTCTTTTTCTTCGTGGCCCAAGAAGCAAGCTTCAAAGCGTTGAGCCAGGCTTGTCTCCGACGACAGCTGGAACTGATACAGAAGGCGTCGGCGAGCCGACCGACCTTGAGCCTGGCTCGCCACTCGCGGCGCCGACGGGGCTGGACTCCAGGGCGGCCGCCTTGGTGATCGAAACCGCCGAAGAAGCTGCTGCGGAACCCGCCGCGGCTTTTGACGGGCCCTGGTCGCGCGTGGAAGGGCAGGTGGTCGACCAAGAGGGGGCGCCGCTCATGGGCGCGCGGGTTCAGCTGCGCATCTATCGAGCACCGGAAGGCGCGGATCTGCCACTTCTGTCGCCGCTAGGGGGCGATCAATCGAAACACGAGAGCCGCGGAGTGGAGGTGCTGACGGATAGCGCCGGACGCTTCGCCCTCGAAGCTCCCTGTGGCTCTGAGGCCACCTACTGGATGAAGGTCGCCGCCGATCGCTTCCATGACTCGAGCTTGATTCGCTTTGGGAGGGACGGCGTCCAGGCTTTGGTAGAAGGGCAGGTTGACGTGGGAGAAATCCGGCTCGCGGCGACTGGCTCAGTCTTCGGAACGGTGACGGGCGTGCGTGGGCAGCCCATCGCAGACGTCCGAATGGACACGGGACCGGGCCGCGCTACGACTTATTCGCGCGGGTCTATGTCGAGGGAGGATGGCTCGTTCGTGATCCCTCACGCCATCGTTGGAACGTACATGGTCAAGGCCGAGCTCGACGGTTTTCTGTCGAAGCAGGTTCCCGATGTCACAGTCGTCGCTGGTGAAGACCGGGGCCCGATCAACATCGTTTTGGAAGAGGCTCCGCGCATTGAGGGCCGCATCGTAGATGAGGAGGGGGCTCCTATCGAGAAGGTGCGCCTCAGCGGCTGGCCGAAGTCGTCGGGAATGGGAGCAAGCGCACGAACGGAAGCAGACGGCTCCTTTGTCGTCTATCTACCCCAGGCGGAGCCCTACTCGCTGCAAGCCACGCACCCGGACTACGAGCAGTGGGGGAACAAGGAGCAGCGGGACATCGAGCCGGGCACCCACCTCGGGACTATTACGCTTCGCAAGATCCCTCAGGTGAGCTTCACCGTGGCGGACGAGGCGAGCGGCGAGTCACTCTCGGCCTTTGGAATCAAGATTGCCCGGAACAAGGGGTCGGAGGGCACGGCCAAGGGGACCACGTACTGGCACCTTGTTCCCGTGAAAGATCAGCCGGGCGGCGTCTTCACGGCTGGGGCAACGGCCAAGCGCGATGGCTACGTTGCCTATGCGCCGGGCTTCTTGATGCAGGAGGGCGAAGTCCTACCTACCGAAGAGTCCGTCGCCGCTGGTGCCCCGGCGCAGTGCATCTTACTGCGGCGTGGCGCCGGCGTAGAAGGGCGCCTTGTGGCGAATGGCGAGCCGGTCGCAGGAGCCTCGCTCAACTTCACACCCGGCAGCCGATACGGCAGCGGCTTCTCTCCAGAAGATCGGCTTGCGTTTCAAGTCCAGAGCGGTCCGGAGGGAGCGTTCCGTACGACCGGTCTGCCTGCCGGTGGGAGAGTCCGCGTGACGGCTACCCGCGCTGGCGGCGGCGCCCCACTGGTGCAAATGCTGGAGGGGCTGAAGAGCGGCGAAGTTCGCGACCTCGGGGACGTCGAGTTCGTGGAGGGAGGTACGGTAGTCGGCAAGGTCGTCCTGCCGGAGGGCATCGATCCTGGCGGCATCACGATCTACCGAGGCGATTGGAAGGAAGACATCAACCAGACGACCGACTCCGAGGGGGCCTTTCGCTTTGAGGACGTGCCTGCCGGGGAGAACTCCTTCGGCCAGAGGGGGCGGCCTGAGATCCTGGAGGATGGCGGATCGGTGAAGGCCCTCGTAGAGCCCGGCAAGGTCTCCGAGGTGACCTTGGACCTGCGCGACCAAGCCCTCGTCGACGTCGAGCTTGAAATCGACTTGGGAGGGCGGTCGGCGGCCGGCCTGAGAGTGCACCTTGTGCCGCCTACCCCCGAGGGGGCGGATCGCTTCTTTAGCTTCCAATCGCGCAACCATATCCAGCTAGGTAAGACCGATGATCGCGGCTTCGTCCGTGCGCGCTGCCGCGCGGTCAGAGATGCACTCGTCAAGGTGACGCTGCCCCACTTCCACCAGCTGGAGTCGACGGGAGAGCCGATCACCATCGTCTATGGGCTGCCGTTGACGCAGCACGTCAGCTTCAAGTCTGGCTCTCTCGTCGTCGATCTAGGTCGAGCAGGCGTGCTGCCAGAAGAAGGCCAGATCGGGCTTGTGTTTTCGCAGTCTGGCGGCGACTTCTCGACCAGCGCCTACATCCGGCTGCCGTTGGAGAACGGGCGGCTACAGGAGGGGATGGCCGGATGGGCGGCTCTGGATGGGAAGGAACTTTCGGTCCACGGCGTCGCCGAAGGGGACTGGGAGACGACCGTCTACGCCTCTAAGAAGGGCGCCCCCAGCGTGGAAACGAAGTTGTCTTCGGGAAGCGTTCGATACGGACCGGAGCGCGAATTCGAAGTCACGTCTCGGGTTTCGATCCGCGCTGGCGAGACGGCCCGAATGTAGGGC
>CAYOIL010000414.1:0-2931 GCA_964403985.1 uncultured Saprospiraceae bacterium | reverse complement strand
ACAAGATGGTTAACAGGTATTGCAGCATCTGCAATAATTGCTTTCGGTGCATACTTTTTAATGCAACAAAATATAGGGAACGGTTCTTACGAAACATTAGCAACGTTAGCTAATCAAACTCAAGAAATACAATTAGAGGACAATTCTACCATTTGGGTAAATGAGAAATCAACTATCCAATATTTTGATGAAGTCCCTAGCGAGGAAAGGACTATATTACTTGAAGGTGTTGCATTTTTCGATGTAGAACCTAGTGATAAACCTTTTATAGTTGAGACAGATAATGCATATATTCGAGTACTAGGTACTGAATTTAATGTAAATGCTGATAAAGAAAAGACCAGTGTAATGGTCAAAGAAGGAAAAGTTGAGCTTCAACCAAAATTATCTAATCAGAAAATTATTCTTTTAGAGAATATGACTGGAGTTTATGAAGTGCCAACAAAGAAACTCTATAGAAAACAATCCAAAATTTACAATGGTGATTCTTGGATAACGGGTGGATATTCTTTCGAAGATGAAAAATTAAGTGAAGTTTTCAATGTATTGGAAAATCACTACAATGTAGAAATTTATATTAAAGATAAAGAGATATTGGATTGTGTATTTACATCTCCAGTATATCAAGATACTACTTTAGAAAGTATATTGGACATTATGCAATTGATCTATGGATTTACATACGAGAAAAAAGATGGCCGATTTATTATCGAAAAAGGATCTTGCACATCTAAATAACATAAAGTTAAATTAAGAAAAGCCTGTTAATGTATATTGACAGGCTTTTTTTTATTCGTTACCTTTGCGGTAATATGAAGATTCGAATTTCAATTATTTTACTTTTTATATTTTTTTGCTTTGGGCTTAAAGCCCAAAATAATATTACTGATGTAAGCTTCAGTGCTAGCTATAATCAGATGGAGCTATCCGAAGTTCTTGTAGATATTAGTAAAAAGACAAAAGTCAATATTTCATTTGACCCTAAATTAATAGAACCTTTCGATCAGATCACTCTTCAAGTTAGAGATGAAAAACTAGGAGATGTACTTGATGTTCTATTGGACGATAAAAATTTAGGCTTTGTAATTTCAGGAAATCAAATCGTTATAGTAGCTGATGATCCTAAGGAAAGGGAATTTAGCTTTCCCATGGTTGAGTTAAGCGGATATATTGAAGATTCTAATTCCAAAGAACGTTTACCTTTTGCTTATTTATTTACTCCAGATGGAGAAACAATGGTGAGTACCAATGAATATGGGTTTTATTCAATAAGTGTTCCAGAAGGAACTAAAGGTTTGGTAGTGAGTTATTTAGGTTATAAAGATACCTTAATTGCAATAGGTGATTTACAAAATGAAGCCTTTAATATTCCATTGAGTTCTAGTACCGCTTTAGATGAGGTAATTATTACGGAACAATCAGTAGAAGATCCAATAGTAGAATTTGATAATTTTAATACAACTAAATTATCAACAATAAAATCTACTCAAACATTTGGTGGACAGATGGATATTTTGAGACATATCCAGACTCTTCCGGGGGTTACAACAGGTGCAGATGGTATAGGTGGAAATAGTGTGAGAGGAGCAAATGTTGATAACAATTTGATTCTTCTTGATGGAATCCCTGTATATAATAGTAGTCATGCACTTGGTGTTTTTTCGATTTTTGATCAGGCATCTATTAAAAGTGCTCGTTTTTATCGCTCTCATATTCCAGCTCAATATGGAGGAAGATTAGCATCTGTATTGGATATTCGAACAAAGGAAGGAAGTTTGACTAAATATGGTGGAGAAGTAAGTTTGGGATTAATAACTGCAAATGTCTTTTTGGAAGGGCCGATATTAAGAGATAAGATCAGTTTTGCAGTTTCAGCAAGAAGAACATTGTTTGAACCATATTTATCTGGTATTTCATCTTTTGTCAAAGAATCTGCAGATAGAGAAGGAACAACTAACTACTACTTTAATGATATTAATGCGAAATTACAATTTGTCATAAATGATAGAAATAGAGTTTATTTAAGTTTTTATGGAGGAACCGATAATTTTAGAGACAATACTTTTGGAAATAATGTAATTGACACATTGATAAGTTCTGTTGAAGATATTTATGATTGGAGATGGGGGAATAATTTAACTGCATTAAGATGGAGTTCTCAGTTAACACAATCCATTTTTAGTAATTTGAGTGTGTTCAATACACAGTATAATTTTTCTGCCTTCAATTATTCAAGGCAACAACTAGACAGTGAGTCTTCAACTGTTTTTTACAATAATGTAGCTAGTTTATATAATACAAGAATTAATGATTGGGGTATAAAATGGGATATAGACAATTATATAAATGATAAGAATAGGTTCAAAGTTGGTATCAATGCAATAAATCATAGTTTTTCTCCAGGATTATTGTCTGCAAGGAATATAGATCCTTTAGTCACATCACAGCAATTTCGAGATAGCTTAGACAATGTTTTTCAGCCGGAAGATAGACGAGCCAATGAACTAGAGGCATATTATGAACATGAGTATAGATATCGAAATATATTAGTTAATGCAGGAGTTCGGTTTAGTTTGCTTAACGCAAATACGAAAAACTATTTCTCATTACAACCGCGACTATCAATAAAAGGAAAAATAGTTGATAAATTATATGGTAAAATAAGTGGTAATTACACCACGCAATATCTGCATTTATTATCTAGTAGCGGTTTAGGACTTCCTACAGATATATGGATTCCATCAACAGATGTTATAAAACCACAAAAAGCTGTTCAAGGATCTGGTGGATTTGAGTATGAAATAGTAAAAGGCTTGAGTTATAGTACCGAAATATACTATAAGTATTTATGGGATATTTTAAATTTAAAAGAAGGTGCTGTCTTTTCAGTTATTGAAGACGAACAATGGGAAAATGATATCCCAGTAGGAG
>CAYOIL010000413.1:0-2936 GCA_964403985.1 uncultured Saprospiraceae bacterium | reverse complement strand
TGTGCCTAAATTGAAAAATAATGGCGGTAATATTATCGTAATAAGCTCAGTTGCTTGTAAATTCGGAGTACCTTTTAGATGAGCTTATAGTGCTTCAAAACATGCTCTTCATGGATATTTTGAGGCATTGAGAATTGAGGAAGAATTAGATATTACAATAGTTTGCCCAGGTTTTGTAAAGACCGATATTTCGAAAAATGCTGTAAAAGAAGATGGTTCTACTTATGGCGAAATGGACGATGGACAAGCCAATGGAATGCCAGTTGACAAAGCAGTAAATAAGATACTTACTGGAGTTGTTAAAGGAAAAAAGGAGTTATTTGTTGGTGGATTTAGAGAAACGAAATTAGCCATTTTTATACACAGTAATTTTCCATCTTTATTCACTAGAATATTACGTAAATCAAAAGTTAAATAAAGCACTATGGACATTTTTGAAAGAATTAAAAATAATAAAGGCCCACTTGGTCAATATGCTGATGAAGCAGAAGGATATTTTATTTTTCCGGAGCTTGAAGGGGAACTGAGTAATCGTATGAAGTTTCATGGAAAGGAAGTTATTGTATGGTCAATAAATAATTATTTAGGTCTTGCAAATGATAAGGAAGTTAGGAAGATTGATGCTGATCTTGCGGCAAAATACGGAGTTGCTTATCCCATGGGTTCTAGGATGATGTCAGGTAATACAGGACTTCATACGCAACTTGAAAAGGAGTTGTCTTATTTCGTTCAAAAAGAGACTTCGGTCTTGTTGAACTTTGGTTATCAGGGTATTATGTCCGCGATTGATTGTTTATTGAGTCGCCGAGATGTGGTTGTTTATGATGCTGGTTGCCACGCATGTATTGTTGATGGGGTTCGATTGCATTCTGGGAAAAGATTTGTTTTTAAGCATAATGATATGGAGAGCTTGGAAAAACAATTACAGAATGCCACTGAAATTGCGCAAGAACAAGGAGGTGGAGTTTTAGTGATCAGCGAAGGTGTTTTTGGAATGAGAGGTGATCAAGGGAAACTGAAAGAAATATGTAGTTTAAAAAAACAATATCCTTTTAGATTACTGGTAGATGATGCTCATGGTTTTGGGACTTTAGGGCATGATGGTAGTGGAGCGGGAATTGAGCAAGGGGTTCAAGATGATATAGATTTATACTTTGCGACTTTTGCTAAAGCACTAGGAAGTATAGGGGCTTTTATCGCTGGAGATTCTGAAGCGATACAGTTTATAAAATACAATATGCGATCTCAGATATTCGCAAAATCTTTGCCAAGTGCAGTTGTAGGTGGTGCATTAGAACGATTGAGAATGATTGTCAATTCAACTGAAAGAAAGGATAAGTTGTGGGAGAATGTAAGTCGCCTTCAAAGTGGATTAAAAGAAGTTGGTTTCGATATTGGGAATACAAATTCTTGTGTTACGCCTGTTTATATGCATGGTAGTGTTCAAGAAGCCATGACAATGGTGAAAGATTTACGAGATAATTATGGAATATTTTGTTCTATAGTAGTTTATCCAGTGATTCCTAAAGGAATGATTTTACTTCGACTAATTCCAACTGCGGTTCATACATTTCAGGATATTGATGCAACGATTAAAGCGTTTACTTCTGTAAAAGTTAAGTTAGAAAATGAAGAATATAAAGCTGTAAACGTCCAATAAATGAGTGTTTACTATATTAATGGGATCCAGCAAATAGGGATAGGAAATAATGATGTTTATAGAACTTATAATTGGTACCTTGAACATTTCGGGATGAAAGTTAAAGTCTTTGACGAGGCTGCTGAAGCGAGCTTGATGTTACCTTACACAGGCAATGTTTCTCGAAAAAGACATGCCATTTTAGCCTTGAATTTAAACGGTGGAGGGGGAGTCGAGATATGGCAGTATACTGAAAGAAGGGCTGTTCCGCCCAAAGAAAAAGTAGAGTGGGGGGACTATGGTATTTTGGCTTCGTGCTTTAAAACTCGGGATGTGGAGCATAGTTATTCGATTTTTAAAAAGTCCACTTTTTGTAGACCTATTTCTAAAAATCCAATTGGATTAAAACATTTTTACACATGTGATTTACATGGTAATATCATAGAAGTAATCGAGTCTGATTCATGGTTTAAAAAATCGAAGAGACCTGACGGTGGAATATGTGGGACGGTAATAGGAGTGAGTGATATGGATAAAAGCTTACGGTTTTATAAAGATTTTCTAAAGTATGATGTTGTTTTAAGTGATGTCACTTCAGAAAATCCCGATTTTCAAGATTTATCTTCCAATAATACTTCTTTATTTCGTCGTGTGATACTTACACATAGTGATGAAAAACAAGGCGCCTTTAGTGAATTGTTCGGGCAAACTCACATAGAGTTAGTTCAGCGAATAGGCTATAAAGGAAAAAGAGTTTTTAAAGATAGGTTGTGGGGTGATCTTGGGTATATTCATTGTTGTTTTGATGTAAATGAAATGAATGGATTGAAGGATCAGGCTAAGGATATGGGTTTTCCTTTTACAGTTGATAGCGGAGATTTCGAAATGGGAAAAGCAGCTGGAAGATTTGCATATGTGGAAGACCCTGATGGTACTTTAATTGAATTTGTAGAGACCTATGAAGTGCCAATTATTGAAAAGTGGGGGTGGTCTCTAAAGCTTAAAGGTAAAAAACGAAAGCGTTTACCTAGGTGGATGATTAAGGCAATGGGGATTTAGAGTAATGAATAATGATGTAATGAATAATTAGTAATGAAGTAATCAATAATTAGTAATGAAGTAATCAATAATTAGTAATGAAGTAATGAATAATTAGTAATGATGTAATGAATAATGAGTAATGATGTAATGAATAATGAGTAATACTATTGTGATGTGAGAACTTTGTTGTGCAATTAGTATTGATGTAATGAATAATGAGTAATACCATTGTGATGTGGGAACATCGCGGATGCAA
>CAYOIL010000412.1:0-2966 GCA_964403985.1 uncultured Saprospiraceae bacterium | reverse complement strand
TGGGCGATATGGAAATGAGTTTCAGTAATGCGTTTAGCTCTGATTTCAACAAAGCATTACCATCATATCTTAAAATGAAAGATGCTCTTGTGGCAAGCGATGCTGGTCAGGTTTCCGCTTTCGCGAAAGCAACATCAAAAAAATTAAAGGAAATTTCTACAAACGATTTAGGTAAAATGGAAAAGCAACACTATGTGAAAAGTATTGAGATGTTGGATGCTATTGCCACCAATGAAAATCTGGAAAACCAGCGCGCTCACTTTGTAATCTTAAACGAAAATATAGTGCCTATCGCAATGAACATTGAAAACTCGGCTAATTATTACGTCCAAAAATGCCCAATGGCAAATAATAACAAAGGGGCGGTTTGGTTAAGTACTGAAGAAGAAATAAAGAACCCTTATTATGGCGATGCGATGTTGACCTGTGGTAGTGTGATTGATTCCATTCAATAGAAACCTAAAAATTAACGTTATCTTTATAAGTGATAAGAAGTCTAAATCTATGATTCACATTCTCACAACTGGTGGTACAATCGAAGGGTTGGACTATATTGATGACGGTGGCATTACTTCATCCAACGTAGGAATTGAAGATTTTTTAAATAAAGCAAATATCAATTTTGAATACACTATCGAAAATGTCTTTAAAAAAGACAGTCGTGCCATAACAGATGATGACAGAAAACTATTGGTTAGCAAGATAAAGGAAGCTAATGCGACTAAGATACTGATTACCCACGGCACTTTCACAATGGAAGATACCGCAAAATATATAGGAAAGTTCAATTTGAATAAGACAATCGTTTTGGTTGGGTCTTTCATTTTAGGTTCATCTGCAGATACAGATGCACCGTTTAATTTAGGGTATGCAATTAGCTCACTACAGCTTCTAAAACCGGATGTTTATATTGCTATGAACGGACAAATTTTTAATTGGAACAACGTTTCCAAGAATTTAGAAACCAACAAATTTGAGCGCAATGAGAAGTAGAATAAATGTTTGGTACAGCGATACATTGGACAACCTTTTTCTATCTATTAATAGATACGTTCATAGTATTGCTCACTATTTACTTTTCCAGAAAGAAAACGCGCAGTAGTCTAAGACGCTTTCTTTACCTTGGAATTTTGTTTGTAGCCTATAACGCAACTGGCGGTTTCCTACCAATTGACAACTTCCCAGGCCCTTTCATCTTACAATATATTATCACGTATGGTGTAGCCATAGCATTGTGTGTATATATCGTTTACTACCTCTATAAAGAATACGATATTGTTGTTTTGAAATTCAATTCGTCCATAAGAAACCTTGCTATACTCGCAAGCGTGAGTTTTGTGGTACTGTTTCTCATTCCGTACTTTTTGACAGATTCGCTTAATTCCGCTCGCTTTCTGTTTACCATACCAATATCCGTTATTGCATTTGTTTTTCTGTTTATTTTCTACCGTCGTATATCTAATCCCAGCAATCCAAATCGTTTCATATTGAGGCGAAACAAGCTTTCAATGGTAAGCGTTGGCAGTATAGCTTTTTTGCCTATATGCACGGTCATTGGCGATTATCAATGGATAACATTTACCGTAATGAACTTGGCTTTCTTTGCCATAACTGCGATTGAGGCAGATAGATACTTGTACTTCATAGAGAACAATAATAGAATGTATGAAGTGTTTGCATTAAAGGAAAAACAACGTGACGAATCTATTGAACGAAAAATCATCTATGAAGATTTAACTCGTAGAGAGATAGAAATTGCCTTGTCGATATTGGGTAATTCAAGCTACCGAAATATTGCAAAAGACCTATTTATTGCAGAAAGTACCGTGTCAAAACACGCATCAAATATCTTCAAAAAGACAGGTGTAAAGAATAGGCGTGAATTTTTAAAACGATTTAAGAAGAAAAAGTAAGTAAATTCAATTCTGTCTTAACCCACTATTTGCAATACTTCACAAATAATCCGTAGAAAAATACGGACTATTCCGTAATTATATACGGTACGTTTTCCTTGTACAATCCTAAAGTAAAGCTACTTTACACAGAGTTCCATAAAATACAACAATGAGCCACAAATTTTATGACCCGTGACTTTCATTTACATCATTTTGCAGGACTATGACATCATCTAACCAATCGTATCAACTAAATCCCATTTCTATGGTTTACACCTTTAAAGTTCCTGCTTATGAATTCGCTATTACTGTCAAAACAACTATTGAAGGATCTGGATGAAATTAAAATTCAGAATGGAAGCATTTTAGAAAGTGCTTATAGTTCCATAAAAGCCTGCCGCAAATTACTGAGTGCCTACAAAAAAGAAATAATTGAGACGAAATTTAAGACGATTCAAGATGAAATAAATTTCTTTAAGACTACTAAGCAAGTTCCACTCATTAAACTAATATACTTTTCAGAAATTCATTCTTTTGAGATTCAACTTCCCAAGGCCGATAAGGATGCCCAACTAAAATCGATTAAGAAGAAAATCAGTAAAATTAATCGGTTCTTTCTCTACAATATCGATTTTGGGCGTTATGTGAATTCTGGTGCTACCCATTTTGATAAGGAATATTACACACGAGATTACCTCGAAACATTTCACATCACAACTTCTAAATTCTATTTTCAAGACCCAGAGTTTTGTACACCAAGAGATATGCTACTCGGCAAATACATAGCTTACGATTTATTAGTAGTTTACTTGGATGAAAAAAAGCATCGTATTCGGAAAGGTTTGAACAGCAAACTAAATGGCGTCAAGAAAATAGAAAAGATGCATTGGCCATTTTCAAATACAGATTACGTAGAATTGGTATATGCGCTATGCTCAAAGGGATTAGGTAAACAGGACAATCAAGCCATAATGCAGGTTTCCAAAAAATTGCAACAGCTTTTTGATATTGAGCCCAAAGACATCTACAAAACCTTTCAGGATATTAAAAATCGCAAGAATAGTAGAACAC
>CAYOIL010000411.1:0-2991 GCA_964403985.1 uncultured Saprospiraceae bacterium | reverse complement strand
AGTGATACTCCCTCTTAAAGTATCTTGAAAATCGAATTCTTGCGCTTGGATAGTATTATTGGAAAGACCAAGTGATATAATGAGAATTAGAATACAATTAAGGATCTTTTTCATATGAACAGTATATATAGTATAAGTAACTTGAAATATCACATTTTAGTCTATTTAACTTTATTTTTTATGATTTTAAAGCATTTGAAAAACCTATTAAATTATTTTAAATGCCTTCATCTTATTCTTTTATTGACCTATCGGATTTAATTTGTCGTTTGTCGAAACTGGACTTTTTTACACAAGAAAAGTGTAACCCTTTCCGTCCTATTTTAGTCTTTTGGATGTATGAAATTATATAACAATCGCTTAACAAATCCTAACAACTTAATAACAAAAAGGGAGCGTTAAAGCATTTAATTTTACACAGTATATTAATTACGACAACAAATTATTTTTACAAACAAACAAATTAAATTTATTATGAAAACATTGAAAGCATTTTTCCTAATCGCACTTTTTTCTATTACATTTTTCAATGCTAATGCAGCAATAGAACCAGCTAAGACTATGGAAGATTTAAAACAACAAATTAGTGAGTTAATTCAAGAAAGCAATTCTTTTGAAGATGCAGATGAAATGGGATTAGTTAAAGTGAGATTTATGATTACTCCTGATTCAAAACTTTTAGTGATTAACACTTCAAGTGATATTTATGACGATACTTTTAAATCCATATTGAATTATAAATCTCTTGAGGTTTCATCAGAAATGATAGGTGAATATTTCACTCTACCAGTAAGAATTACAAAAGAATAATTCCAGCAAAATTAAAAATAGTGAAAGTTCCGACTTCATCTGTTTCTTTTATAGGAATAGAAGGAGTCGGTTTTTTTATTTAGTGCTAAAGGACTGAATTTATCTAATTTTCTTTCCTTTTTTATTCTTCTTTTTAGCACCTCTTGTCTTTGGCTTTTTATATTTCAATTTCATTTTTTCCTCGTACCGTACTTTCTGATTAACCTTTTTATTCTTGTCTTTTTTCTCATGAAATGCACCTTCACTTGACGGGGCAGCATCTCTTCTTCGAACCTCTATGTTTTTCATTTTATATTGAGGCATTTCACTTTCAATCAATACATCACTGATTGTAACTTCTTCAGGAAAATCTTGAATTGGAATATTGTATTTCATCAACTTTTCAATTGCTGCTAAGGAATCTATTTCAGCATCTTTTGCAAATGAAATGGCATTTCCTTTTTTATCAGCTCTACCAGTTCTTCCTATTCTATGAATGTAATTCTCAGCAGAAGCTGGAATGTCAAAGTTAATTACATGAGACACTTGAGAAACATCAATTCCTCTTGCTACAATGTCAGTTGCTATTAGTAATCTATATTCACCTGATGCAAACTTTTTTACTGAATTAAAACGATAGTTTTGTGACTTGTTGGAATGTATAACACCAGTATCTTCTTCATAAATATCTAAGATTTCCTCATGCAATAAATCTGCCTTTTTCTTTGTATCTGTAAAAATTAAAACCTTGCTAAATAATGATTCATCTTTTATAATATATTTAAGTAAATTCACCTTCGTATGAAAATTCCTTACATAATATAATGATTGATTTATGTTTTCAAGCGGAGTCCCCATTGGAGCAGCTTCTATACGAACAGGACGATTGAAAAAATCTTCGATTATTCGTTCTACATCAGTCGTCATTGTAGCTGAGAAAAGTAAGTTTTGCCTTTTTTCAGGGAGATATTCAATTACTCTCTTTAATTGAGGAAGAAAGCCCAAAGCCAACATTTCATCGACTTCATCAACAATAAATCGTTTGATATTTTTTAATTTCAATGCCCCTTTTAGGCACAGATCTAGCAATCTTCCAGGAGTTGACACAACTGCATCACAGCCTAATTCTATTTCAGCAACTTGATTTTTAATATTCGCTCCTCCATAAGCTGGTACAGTTACAAAGTTTGTAAATTGATTTAGCTTATCCATTTCCTCCTTTATTTGAATCACAAGTTCTCTTGTAGGAACAATTATGAGTACTTGAGGGAATCGATCTTTAGCAAAACTCCACATTCTTAAAACAGGCAGAAGGAATGCGAGCGTTTTACCAGTACCTGTTTGAGCGATACCAACTACATCTTTTCCACTCATTATTGTAGAAAAACTCTTCGACTGAATACTTGTTGGGTGAATTATACCCATTTCATTCAGCGCTTTTTGAAGGTTCTTATTCAGATTTAGCTCATCAAAAGTCATCCCTTTTTTAGCTCAAAGTTAACACTATAAATGTACCTTTGCGGCATGAATGAAGGATTCTCCATTTTATCTACTGCATTAGTGCTAACTTTTATTCTCGATCCATTCGGGAATGTACCGCTATTGCTGACTATTCTTAAGGATGTTGACGCTTCAAGACATAGGAGAATTATCATCAGAGAGATGCTGATTGGTTTGGTAATTTTACTTGTTTTTTTAGTCGCTGGACAGAATTTTTTAGACCTATTTCACCTTGAAACAAGTTCTGTTTCTATTGCAGGTGGTTTGATTTTTCTAATAATTGCTTTAAAACTAATCTTCCCTCCAGCAAAAGGGGGGAGTGTATTTGCTGCACAAGGAGAACCTTTTGTCGTTCCTATAGCAATGCCAATGGTAGCTGGCCCATCAGCCTTAGCCACAATTCTTGTAATGAGTAAGAATGAATCTGAGAACTTATTAGGCATTTTTATTGCATTAATGATCGCATGGGCTATAACATCAATAATTCTTTTTAGCTCGCCACTTTTCTTTAGAATCCTTAGAAAAAAAGGTCTAATCGCACTGGAAAGATTAATGGGTATGTTATTATTAATCATGGCTGTTCAAATGTTACTTGATGGATTGAGACTTTATATTGCAACAATATAATGACTAAAGTAGACCATATCTATATTGTTCACGCCTTAAAAGGATATGAAAAACATAAGTCTAGACTGCAAGAAA
>CAYOIL010000410.1:0-3004 GCA_964403985.1 uncultured Saprospiraceae bacterium | reverse complement strand
CTGAGCACCGACTACATTGGGGACATCTAGAATATTTTTACGGTTACATAAAATACATGACCATAAGAGATTATCCCAATCTGCCGCGAGCCAATAATACCCGGGATAAATTAATTTTTCATCTTTCTGATTATTGAATTGATTTATTGCTGCTTTAGGCCGAAAATGCTCTATATCAGCAGGACTAACTTGCAGGAACTTACTTTCACAATAAGCACACTTACTATTAAATAGCTTTTCGAGAATTACTTTTAATTCTTTGTCTTTATAAACTTTGAATGACGGAGCAGAAGAAGTTGTATTTTTTTCATTGTTATTAAAATTTAAAGGATCAGCATAATAAGCTATGGCTTTAAGCGTTTCTACTTCAGCTTTTGTAAATCGTTCATTTTTGTCTTTTAGTCTAGGGATAAATGACTTAAATTGGAGTGAAACATTAGAAATTAATGAAAGGAGGAAGGTTCTTTCCTCCAGGTTGAAATCATTTTTTTTCTCGGTGTAAACTTTAATATTGGGGGTTGGTGGACGATTAATCTTTATCATAATTTTATTTTTTATTATGATTTTTTCTTCCATAAAGACTGAACAGCCGAAAGTGTATTCTTACTTAACTTATCTACATCTGATTGTTCACTTGATTCTTGATAACTTTTATATTCTTCTTTAACAATTTTATATGCTTGTACATCAAGTAAAGATTCTCCCAACATCATATCAGGACTCAGTTGAGTATTAAGCATTTGTAATTCTGCTTCTTCTTCATCTGTACGTTCATACATTGCTCTTAATTGATAATATCTATTGTACTCTTTTTCTAATTCTGGATCTAAAGTTGAACTCAATCCAAATACTGAAGTCAAAATTTGGCTTATTCTTAGTTCTTTTGGATTTGGTAAATCATCTAAAACTTCGATTTCTTTTTCTTGATTTCTTCGAAGAATCATCACTTCTCCTTCCCCTATTCCCCGTAGGCAAAGTGGTTGATGTGATGAAACAATAAATTGCATATGTGGTAAAGCTTTTCTTAAACTTCCCACAATTTTCATTTTCCATTGAGGATGCAAATGTGCTCCAACCTCATCTAAAATGACAATACCTCTTGCTTCGTCTGGATTTTTCCATTCTGTCATTGCCAATTTTAGAACATCGGCCGTTAATGCAATAACTGATTGATATCCATCACTCATTTCGTGAAATGGAGTTTTTATACCATTGAGATTAATAGTAATTCCATTCCTACCTTTTTCCAAGTTTTCATCCTCACCCATATTAAGCAAATCTTTGAAAATTATAGCTACTCTGCGGAATAAAGTAGGGCTTAGATTTTTAAGCCATTTTTCTGCATTTCCTAAAGGAACAAATGGGTTGAATAAATTATCTACCTTAACATATTTACTTTCTATTACATTTTGTTCACTTGATGAATTTCTTGGAAGCAGTCGAGTTGCACCATAACCAAGTAAAAAAGTCTTTGCTTTCCAATTCGTATTAGTCAGTAAATTTGATGTTTCATTTGGTCGTATTTCAGTTTTTTCACCAGAAGGTGAAATAAATAAATACCGATTCTTACGCAATTCTAAAACTCTGGGAGTTTTCATTCCAGTTAACCATACTTTTATAATTCCTAGACTACAATTATGTCTTATAAATCTATTGGGATTAATTAAACCTTTATCGATCATCTTTAAGAAATATTCAGAATCAGAAAGGTTTAATGAAAGGGATTTTAATACAGTACTTTTTCCTGTTCCATTTTCTCCTAATAGCATCATCCAAGGTGCAGAACCTTCGTTGGATTTTGTAAAATCAAATATTTGATTCACAAAGGTTTTGATATTTTTTAATTCTATTCTTTCCACATAGTGATTAATTAATAGGAAATCTTTTTTTTCTTCTTCAGAAGATGAAATGGATAAACTCTCTAAATTCTTTTCAAAGCTTTTAAATGATTTTTTTACCGATTGCTTTCTTGAACTTGTTACTTTTCTAGTTCGCTTTTTAATATTTTCATTTCCAACTAAATCTGTGATTTTTAATCGATCAAACACATTTTCAACTAATTGTCTTTTTAAGCCAGCAAATTCTTGATCTGAATCCATTAGTTTATTGAGTTCTTGAACTCGGAAATTTATTTCTTTGTTTTTTAGCCTTTCCTGTTTTTGTAATGATTTTAATTTGACAGCTCTCCAAGCATCGAATAGAGCAAGTGATCTTGAATTAATATACTCAACACATTTTTTACGTTTTTCAACTAGATTTCCTCTATTAAGGCCATGTACCAAGATACTTGTTTTTCCTTTTAAAGTATCTGAATAAACGCGTCCATCTTCAGCGAAAACAAGATGATCTGAAGGATTATCTTTACATGGGTTTAATAATAATGGGGACTCTATTGACAAGTCTGACTCTGGATAATAAGCTCTATCATTTTCATTTTCTAAAGGAAAACGATTGGCCTTACCAGTTGAATTCGCTGAAGAAAAATTTCCTCTATTACAATGCTGACAGGCAATAAATAAGTTATCCCAATTAGCCGCAAGCCACCAATATCCGGGATGATTTGGCGCTTCAAGAACTGAAGATTTTGGTCGAAAATGTTCGATATCTCCATTAATTCCATACTTTTGTTTCGCTTGAATTTTGTCCAATTTTACTTCACAATAGCAACATTTGTCATAAAACAATTCTTGAAGTGCTAGTTTTATATTTCGATTAGTATAAATTCGAAAAGTGAACCGTCTTTGTCCCCTGTTTTGTTCAGGACTTCTATAATAGTGTTCTGCTTCTTCATACTCTTTTACAAGAGCTTGATTTTCCTTAGGAATAAGTACTTCAGGAATAGGAACACGTGATCTTTCAGTATAAATCATCGTGGTGAATTGAATTCAGGTTTATTGATTTTCAGGTAAAAGGTAATAAAAATATTACGAATAAAAGTATTAATAAAACTTGCTTTTGATAAAATTGAATATAAAAATCACTTTATTAATTTATAAGATTATTC
>CAYOIL010000409.1:0-3020 GCA_964403985.1 uncultured Saprospiraceae bacterium | reverse complement strand
TATTAAAAGTAAGAGAAACAGGATCACAGACTTATGATAGGGCCAGACCAGTGACTTGGTTGAGAGAATTGCCACAAGGAGGGAGGAGTTATTATACAGCATTAGCCCATAAAAATAGCAATTATAATGATCCAGGAAATTACATTAGTCGTCTGTTAAGCAATGCCGTTTGTTGGGCAGCATATGATAAGAATGCAGTGAGCAATACTTTACCAATAGTAAAGCTTGATAACACAAATATGACAGTTGATCAATCAACTTTATATTTTTCAAGTAATACCTCAGGAATCATATTGACAGCTCCCAATGGAAATTGTTTCGAATTACAGATAGGAAATGGTGGCGAAATTTCTTCAATTCTTGTAACTTGCCCAGAATAATGAATAAATCTGAAGAAAATTACTGGAGTTTAAGATACGATGAAGGAAGAACTGGATGGGATATCGGCACACCATCAACACCTTTAAAAAACTATCTTGATCAATTGACAAACGAGTCAATAAAAATACTTATTCCTGGAGCTGGTAATGCTTATGAAGCTGAATATGCTTGGAATATGGGGTTTAAAAACGTCCATATTTTGGACATAGCTCAGAAACCTTTGCAAGCATTTAAGCAAAGGAATTCAGCATTTCCAGAAGCTCAATTACATCACGGTGATTTTTTCACATTTAAAGGTGCTTATGATCTAATATTGGAACAGACATTTTTTTGTTCCTTTTTACCTACTAAAGAAAATAGACGGGCTTATGCCCAAAAAATGAGCGAATTACTTGTTCCTGGTGGACTGCTTGTTGGCGTACTTTTTAATCTACCTTTAATAGCTAATTCAGATAAAAGGCCATTTGGAGGTACAAAACAAGAATATGAAGATTACTTCAAGCCATTATTTTCAAACGTTGAAATCGAAGATTGCTATAATTCTATACCACCAAGAGCTGGAAATGAATTCTTTATTCAATTAAAAAAATAGGATTCTACTACTTAGTAAAATTCAATAACACATTCCCCGTTTTTTGTCCTGTCATCACGTATTTATAGGCGTCTTTAACTTCTTCAATAGGATATACCTTGTCAATAACCGCTTTGAATTCACCCTTCTCTATCAATTTATTGATAAATAGAAGGCTTCTTTTGCAATTAACAGGAATAGGAAAGATGACTCGTTTACCGCTAAATTTTGTAAAAAAGGGTAAATACAGATTTTGACTATTTGGTCCAAGTTCAGAAGAAATATAAATGGATTTATTTTTCATAATCGGTTTACATTCTCCAAAAGAACTTTTACCTACTGCATCACAAATAAAATCGTATTTCTCCGTGTCTTTGGTAAAGTCTTGGGTTTCATAATTCCATATCTTATCGGCACCCAATTTCTTTAAAAGATCAAGATTTTTTGTATTTCCTACAGCTGTAACATATGCACCAAAGTGCTTTAATATTTGGACTGTAGCTGAGCCAATTGCTCCAGTTGCACCATTTACAAGAACTTTGTCTCCTTCTTTTAAATGTATTTTAGTAATAAAATTATAAGCATAATGCGCTCCTTCAGCACATGCAGATGCATCTTTACAAGAAAATCCATTTGGTATTTTTACAATCCCTTTTGATTCTTTTATTGTCATAAACTGTGAATGGGATGCCAATCCTTCGTCATTTAATCCCCATACTTTAAATCCTATTTTAAACTTTTTCACCTCTTTACCAATAGCAGTTACTTCGCCAGCAAAATCTGTTCCCGGAACTAAAGAAGAGGGCTTGAATAAACCTGTAAAAGCTCTTATCAAGTATGGTTTCCCTGTAAGAATACCACAATCAGTTCTATTCACAGTTGTGTAGTGTACTCTAACAAGCACTTCATCTTTTTTCGGTTGTGGAGTTTCAATTTCTTTGATTTCCAGTACATCAGGAGATCCGTATTTAGTTCTAGTAATTGCGATCATAAGAATAACATTTGAACTTAATAATGAGAATAATTAACTAATAAAGCATTTAATATTATATCAAATACACTCATTTATAGACAATTAGAACTATTAACTAATTTAGTATCAAAGCTGCAATGAGTTTTAACTCGTTGTTCTTCTTAAAAAATTATAGCTTATTTTGATTAAAAGGGACTGAAGTCCCTTGGAGGGATATTTATGTAAATTAATATTACTCCTGCCAAATTTCTTCAATTTCTTCAAGTGTTTTCCCTTTAGTTTCTGGCATCATTTTCCAAATGAAAATTACTGCTAAAACACAAAAGCTCCCATACAACCAAAATGGAAAGGCCCCATTATAATCCTGATATAATTGCCCTTTTTCGTCCGCCATTATAGGGAATGTTTGTGAAACTAAGTAATTTGCTAACCACTGTGCAAAAACTGCAATTGCCATGACTGAACCTCTTACTTTGTTAGGAAATAATTCAGAGAGGTAAACCCATACGACTGGACCTTGTGAAATTGAAAAGAAAGCAATGTATACCACAAGGATGACCAATGCACCAATTCCCGAATAATCATTGTACATAAATACTCCAAAAATGGAAATACAAATCCCCATTCCTATTGTTCCAAACAACAACAATGGCTTTCTACCAAACCTCTCCACTGTGAAAATTGCAATAACTGTAAATACCATCATAGCAAGACCTACAATAATCTGATTTATCATTGCAATATCGCCAGGAAGGTTCATCGCACTAAAAATTCTAGGACCATAATAAAGGATGGCATTTATACCTGTTATCTGTTGAAAAAACGACAGACACACTCCTATAAAAATGATCATTCCTATTTTAGGATATTTTAAATTAAAGCCTCCTTTTGTATCATTCTTTATAGATCGCTCTATTTCACTTAATTCTTTCAAAGCTATTTCACTACCATTAATTTTAGTTAATACTTTCAACGCTTCTTCTTTTAAGCCTTTCATTACCAACCACCTAGGACTACGAGGAACAAAGAGCAATAAAATAAAAAACAATATGGCAGGACCACATTCTGATGCAAACATGTAACGCCATCCAGGGC
>CAYOIL010000408.1:0-3024 GCA_964403985.1 uncultured Saprospiraceae bacterium | reverse complement strand
ATACAGATTTACAATCCGTTACAGTTGAAGATAATTTAGTAATGCAAATAGGAGGTGCTTTTGTCTCTACAACATTACCAATTGTTTCCGATATTGTGGCATCCGCGGGCTCTATAGCACCGATGGCTAATGTAAATTATGATGGTGGTGTAAACGACGCCTTTATCTTTGATGCAAATTCAGGCGGGCTATTGGTTTCCGGAGGAACGCTTACTTTTAGTTTAACTGTAGAAATTGATCCAGACAATCCAACGGCTATTTTTGGACCAAATGGGACTTTAGATAATCAAGCAACTGCTACTGGGAATGATCCAACCACAGGAGAACCAGTTATGGATGATTCAGATTCAGGAACTGACCCTACTTCAAATAATCCAGGTGCTCCAGGAGATATGAATACTCCAGATGACCCAACACCATTAGCATTGCCGGCAATAGGTATTGCAAAGACGGTTGGTTCTTATGCGCCTTCAGCAACTCCAGGTAATTTTGATGTAACCTATTCTTTTGTAGTAGCGAATCTTGGAATGACAGACCTTTCAGATATTGCAGTTGAAGAAGATTTTGCAACACAATTTGGTGGAGCATTTGTTAGTACAACTGTTCCAGTAATTTCAAATATAGTTCCAAGTGCTGGTGCAACTGCACCAACTGCGAATGGAGCTTATGACGGCGGTGTTTCAGATGCTTTTGTTTTTCTTTCTACTTCAGGAGGTGATTTACCTGTAGGAGAATCATTTACATTTGATATCACAGTTGAAATTAATCCAGCAGATCCTAGTGCAAATTATAGTGCTAATGGAACACTCGATAATCAAGCAACTGCTAGCGGACTTGATGAAAATGAAACTTTTGTAGATGATTTATCCGATTCTGGAACCGACCCAGCTGGAACAAACCCAGGAGAACCTGGAGACATGACGACTTCTGATGATCCAACTCCTTTAGCATTACCAAATATTGCTATTGTTAAAGCGGTAGGATCGGTTGCACCAGCAGCAAGTAATGCAATTGGTAATTTTGATGTTACTTACTCATTCATTATTCAAAATACAGGTACTGTTGAATTAAATAATATAACTGTAGTAGACGACTTGGTAACTCAACTGGGAGGAGCTTTTGTCGCAACAACAACTCCAGTGATTAATAATATTGTAGCAAGTGCAGGGTCAACTGCACCTACAGCCAATGGATCTTATGACGGAGGGGTAGCGAATGATTCTATTTTTACAGCAAGTAGCGGTGGAAGTTTAGTGCCAGGAGGAACAATCTCATTTGATGTGATTGTTGAACTTGACCCAGATAATCCAACGGCTATTTATGGCCCTGCAGGATCTTTAGATAATCAGGCAACAACTACTGGAACAGATCCAACTGGATCAACTATTTCAGATGATTCAGATTCTGGTATGGATCCAACTAGTGATAACCCAGGTGCGCCTGGAGACATGATGACTCCTAATGATCCAACTCCATTGAATCTGCCAGCAATAGGAATTGTTAAAAAAGTTGCTACTACAATGCCCGCAGGAAGTGGAATACAAGGAAACTTTGATGTGGTGTATGAATTTTTAATTCAGAATTTAGGTAATACATCATTAGATAATATAGTTGTAGATGAAAACTTCGCCATGCAACTAGGTGGAGCATTTATATCTACTACTACACCACAAATATTGAATATAATGGCAAGCGCTGGTTCAACAGCGCCAATTGCAAATGCAATGTATGATGGTGATGGAAATTCGGCAGTATTTGAAATGAATACAGGTGCGTTAATTGTTAATGGTACGATTAGCTTTCAAATACAAGTTGAAATCGATCCAAATGCAGTTGGTGCTATTTATGGACCTAATGGTACTTTAGATAATCAAGCGACTGTTACGGGAACTGATCCAGATGGTAATACACCAATGGATGACTCAGATTCGGGATCAGATCCAAACGGAACTAATCCAGACGAACCAGGCGATATGAATACGCCAAATGACCCTACACCACTTATTTTGCCTTCTATTGAGGCTGCTAAAACAGTTGCACTCGTAGGACCATCTGCAAACGGAGTGATTGGAAATTTTGATGCAATCTATTCATTCGTAATTATGAATACTGGAAATGTTGATTTGAATAATATTACTATGATTGATGATTTAGTAAGTCAGTTAGGAAGTGGTTTTGTAGCCACCGTTACACCGGTAATAAATAATATAGCAGCTACAGGAACAGGAATTGCTCCAACTGCGAATCCAGCATATGATGGTGGAGTTAGTAATGATTCAATATTTAATCAATCAAGTGGCGGGTTCTTAGCACCTGGAGACATGATTACATTTGATGTGGAAGTAACTATTGCACCAAATGCACCTGGTGCACCAAGTCCTTTATTAAATATTGCAACAGCCGGAGGTACTGATCCAAATGGCACTATGGTTGATGATGATACGGATGCAGGAACAGATCCTCA
This sequence comes from uncultured Saprospiraceae bacterium, assembly GCA_964403985.1. Taxonomy (GTDB): domain Bacteria; phylum Bacteroidota; class Bacteroidia; order Chitinophagales; family Saprospiraceae; genus JAHDFB01. The sequence continues at coordinate 560 of CAYOIL010000408.1, read as the reverse complement.
AGGAACAAATCCTGATGATCCTAACGATATGATGACACCAGATGATTCTACTTTATTAGAAATTCCAGCAACAATATATTGTCCTGATGATATTACTTTGGATTGCCCTGCTGATGTAGATACATCAATTACTGGCGTTCCTCAAGTATTCGGAAATTGTAGATTAGGAAATACTTTAACATTAACCTTTACTGATGATGATAGCGGTCTTGTTGAATGTGGAGGCACAGGAACAATCGTAAGAACTTGGATGGTTGAAGACCCATGTGGCAATATGGACTTTTGTGAACAAATCATTACTGTGCAAGATACCACACCACCAATTGTTACCTTCTGCCCTCCAGATACTATAGTTAACTGTGATGCTGGAGATATTAGAGCAGACGTCCTTGGATGGGCTATTGGTATGGATGAATGTTCAACGGTTCAATATGGATTTGCAGATGATTCAACAGGATTTGATGGCACATGTGTGAATGGCATTATTGGTACAATAACTCGAACGTTTAATATTGCAGATGAATGCGAAAATGTAACTTTCTGCGAACAGATTATTCAAG
>CAYOIL010000407.1:0-3059 GCA_964403985.1 uncultured Saprospiraceae bacterium | reverse complement strand
TGTAAAGTAATTGAAGTTTATTCACATGCAAGCCCCTATTTCTGCCCATCATAACTCCCTACTGCTTTTACATATTTTTCTACCACATCAATCTCTACTGCTGTTTCGCTCCCTTTAAATCCTGTGATCATCTCGTTCCTTAATTCTTCACTCGCAGTTTTCATATAACTAGATGCTAGTGGTTCATACGACCAATGCCATTTCTCTTCTTCGTATCCATGTGGTCTAGAGGCTCCTTTCTCCGTATATGGCCTGAAAAACCCATATACCTTGGCATTGGTAAGCAACCATTCATATACTTTTAATCCTACACCCGATTCAAAATAACTATTTTCAAATGAATTGAAATCTAAATCTGTTCCCCAGTGATGTCTACTAGTTCCTGGCATTGAAGAATAATGTAAAATTTCCAAAGCGCGATCCTTTGGATCTGGTATCGATTGACTTAAATTCTTACCTCCTACTTTTGTTGCACCTGTCCATTTTCTTTCCCAGATTCCTTTCTGGTAATTGAAATTTCGAGTTGCTGATCGAATGACTAAGGAAACACCATCTTTTTGGGCATGAGCCCACATCTTTTTAAATGATTCGTAGGTTTCTTTATGAATATACATTCCTTCTCTGTCTGCATACTTACTGTCGACTAACTCAAAATCAGCATCTTTTGAAGGTTCAAATTGACCCATTACTTTGATTAAGTCCACACTATGGGAATGACCTTTTTCTTTAGGTTCTTCTGACTTTACTTGTTGGCCTATTTTTTTATCCATGAATTGAGATTCAACTTTCGCCTTCTGTTTACAAGACATCGAAAAAGCAACTAGAATTAAAACGATAAGGATTCTCATACAAGATCTCCTACTTTGGACTCACTTTTAAATAATCCATTTTCTTTAATTATCTCCACTAATTTCGACGGAATCATTTTCTCCCAACCAGCCTCATCTTCTTTTATCATTTTTAAAACTTTCCAAGGGAAAATATGCAATAAATCTTCGTTATAATTCTCTATTGGTTCAATCTGATGACTGTCCAAAAGGTGCTGATATAAGAATTTAATTCCTGCAGGTACAGGTAGATTTCCAGCATGAAGTAAACCACCTTCCTGTTCACGTTTTGCAGGATAAACATAAATTTTTATGTTTCTTGTGAATAACTCACCAAATGCAACAAGTAATCTACCATCACTATTGTTATAAAATTTCTCATTGATTATTTCAAGTAATTCATGCGCTCCAATCACTAGGCCTAATCGTTTGATTTTGTAGTCGTTTAGATAATTAATTAGCATTTGATGATTAGAGCAATTTGAAACGATTACTCTGTGTCCTAAGCCACATAGTAACTCGGTTCGATCTAAGAAATCTTGTTCATCAATTTCGCCATCTTTTAATAAGCTATCTAAGGTTAATTCGGTAAGTACAAATGATTTGTTCTCATCGACATCTTCTTCTTCAGTGAATTGTTTAAATCCACTTTTTATAACATCGTTGGTAACAAGTGTCGGAGGTCTAAAATTACCTCTCACTACCATAACTGATTTCTTGTACAAAAACTCTGATGAATGTTGAGCTTTCTTTTCAGAATCAAAAATGGCAACGTCAGTTAATCCATTTTTAACTAAATATAAGGATAGAATTCTGTCATCAATATGTCTAAATTCAGGTCCAGTTAAACGCATCATATCGATATGGACTCTTCCTTCTAAACCGTCTTTTAAAGACCTAACAAATTTTTCAAGATCTTGATTGTAATGGTGGCACGCATAAAGCATATTAACACCTAAAACGCCAATAGCCTCTTGTTGCAAACGATTGTCATTATCAAGCATTTTTACATGAATGATAAGATCATTTGGTTTAGAGCAAGGTTTAAGTTGGAAACGAATCCCTAACCAACCATTGCCTTTGATTGTTTTTTGATAATTGATTGCTGCGACTGTATCCGCAAAAACAAAGAAGGTTCTATCAATTGCACAAGTTGTTAATCGCTCATCAAGCAAGTCATATTCATGATCAAGCATGGTGTACACTCTATTTTCGCAAACATATCTGCCCGATTTTTCAGGACCATAAATCTGGTCACTGTATATCTTATCATATGCCGACATAGTTTTGGCAATCGTACCAGCAGCAGCACCAGCTTGGAAGAAATTCCTAGCAACTTCTTGACCTGCTCCTATCTCTGCGAAAGTACCGTAGATACCTTGATTTAAATTTATTTCTAGAGCCTTTTGCTCTGTTTTTATAATTTGATCTTTAATTGTCATAAGTATAGTAGTTACTGTATTAACGAAAAGTAACTATAAAGTATTTATTAAATGAGTAAAATTATTTAAATGCATTAAGACCTGTAACATCCATTCCTGTGATAAGCAAGTGAATGTCATGAGTCCCTTCATATGTTAAAACAGTTTCGAGATTCATCATATGTCTCATAATAGGATATTCATTTGTAATTCCCATTCCACCATGAATTTGACGAGCTTCTCTTGCTATTTCTAAAGCCATATTTACATTATTTCTCTTTGCCATGGAAATTTGAGCTGGAGTTGCTTTTCCATTATTTGCTAAGGAACCAAGTCTCCATGCTAGCAATTGTGCTTTTGTGATTTCTGTAATCATTTCAGCTAGTTTCTTTTGAGTTAATTGAAATCCCGCTATTGGTTTTCCAAATTGCTCTCTTTGTAAACTATATCTCAATGCAGAATCATAACAATCCATTGCAGCACCGATTGCTCCCCAAGCAATACTGTACCTTGCTTTTGACAAACAAGAAAGTGGACCTTTAAGACCAACAACATTGGGTAAAATATTTTCTTTTGGAACTCTTACATCTTCAAATACTAATTCTCCTGTGATAGAAGCACGCAATGACCACTTCCCATGAATTTCTGGAGCAGAAAAACCTTCCATTCCTTTTTCAACGATAATTCCTTGAATTTTACCTTCTGGATTTTTTGCCCATACAACCGCAATGTCTGCAACTGGTGAATTTGTAATCCACATTTTTGCTCCATTTAGAATTACATGATCTCCATCGTCTTTGAAGTTTGTAAT
>CAYOIL010000406.1:0-3078 GCA_964403985.1 uncultured Saprospiraceae bacterium | reverse complement strand
ATATGGGAGTGTTAAAAGATAAAAATGGAATTGATTACAGAAGAGTATTAAGCTTAGTTCTTGCAGTCTTAATAATCTTGGTTAGTTATCAAGCAATTCAGTATAAAAAGAATCAATCTTTTAAAAAACTTACTATAGAAATCCATGACATAGAAGGAGGGAAAGCTCTTCTTAATAAAGCTCAAGTTTTGAAAATAATGAGACAACATTTGGGCTTTGACCCAGCTGTTTCTAACATTGAAAGTATAGATTTAAGAGCTCTTGAAGGACGACTTGAAGAAAATTTATTTATCAAGCAGGCAATTATATACATTAATTCACGACATGAAATTAAAGTTGAAATATTTCAAAGGAAACCAATTGCTAGAGTAAAATCGGGGAATATTGATTATTACATGGCAGCTGATGGAAAAAAAATTCCAACTAGTAACTATAAGACATTGAGAGTCCCATTAATTAGTGGAGGAGTAAAACAATTAACAAGTTCTACAAAAGAAGGGAGAGAGGCGTATAAGAATATGTTGAACTTAGTTCAAAAGATAGAAGAGAACACATTTTTAAATGCTTTAGTAGAGCAAATAGATTTAAATCACAATGGCAAGATTACATTAATTCCCAAAATCGGTTCTGAAAGAATTGAGTTTGGAGACTTAAGTGAGCAGGATGAAAAACTGTATAAATTAGAAAAGTATTACGAGTGGGGAAAGAATCAAGACGGATGGGATAAATATGCGTATTTGAACTTAGAATATAAAGATCAAGTAACACTCGGAAAATAAATTAGAAATAAACCATTTCATAATATTTAAAAACATTCGATTATGAATGAATTGAAATTTAAACCCTCTGAAATAGTTGTTGCCTTAGATATAGGAACAACTAAAGTTTGCGCAATTGCGGGCCGCAAGAATCAGTATGGTTTGGTCGAAATTCTTGGTATGGGAAAAGTGAAAAGCGAAGGCGTTTCACGAGGCGTAGTTTCCAATATCAGTAAGACAGTGAAAGCTATTCAAGATGCTGTAGACATGGCAGAAAAGCAAGCACAGACCAAATTTACTAATGTCTATGTTGGAATTGCAGGACAACACATTAAGAGTATTCACCATCATGGCATTTTAATGCGTGAAGATGGACTTGAAGAAATCACAACAGCTGATGTTGACAAGTTGATAAGCGATATGTATCGTTTAGTTCTTCCAGCTGGTGATAAAATTCTACACGTAATTCCACAAGAGTTTACTGTAGATGAAGAACAAGATATTATTGATCCAGTTGGAATGAGTGGAGTTCGCTTAGAAGCTAACTTTCATATTATAACTGGAAGAGTAACAGCATCAAGAAACATTCAACGGTGCGTTGAAAAAGTAGGATTAGAAGTTGCAGATGTAACCTTAGAACCTATTGCTTCAGCCGCGGCAGTATTGAGTGATGAAGAGAAAGAAGCTGGTGTGGCATTAGTTGATATAGGTGGTGGAACTACCGATATCACTATATTCAAAGACGGAATTATTCGTCACACTGCTGTAATTCCTTTTGGAGGTGCTATTATCACTAACGATATTAAAGAAGGATGTACTGTAATGCTTGATCAAGCGGAGAAACTTAAAGTGAAGTTTGGGTCAGCTTTAGCAGAAGAGGTACATAATAATAGAATTATTACAATTCCTGGCCTTAAAGGTAGAGAGCACAAAGAAATTAGTGAGAGAAATCTTTCTAAAATTATTCAAGCGAGAGTTCAAGAAATATTTGATTTTGTTTTATGGGAAATCAAAAGATCAGGATTTGATCGTAAACTCATAGGTGGTCTCGTTTTAACGGGAGGAGGAGCATTGTTGAATCACATCAATCTTTTGGCTGAATATCATACTTGTTTAAATACCAGAGTAGGTTTACCAACTGAACATTTAGCGCATAAGTATGATGGCATGATAGATAGTCCTATTTACTCTACTTGTATTGGGCTTTTGATTAATGCAATCAAGACGCTTCCAGAAAAAACTGAAGAAGATAAGACAGAAGAAGTTGTGGAAAATATTGTGGCAGAAACGAATATCATAGAGCAATCTGTAATAGAAGTTGAAGATGAAGCAATTCCAGAACAAGAAGAGAAGAAGAAAAGCTGGGTGAGCAATATTTTTGAAAAAGCAAAAGAATTACTAGAGTCAACTCCAGATTCAGAATTCTAACATTTTATAATCGTTAAAATATATTATCATGACATTTGATATACCTAAAAAAGAAAAATCGATAATTAAAGTAATAGGAGTTGGCGGCGGCGGCGGAAACGCGGTGGAATATATGTTCCATCAAGGAATTGCAGGAGTTGACTTTGCTATATGTAATACAGATAGACAAGCTCTACAAAAAAACCCTATAGGAACTAAAATTGGTTTAGGACCAAATCTTACAGATGGTAGGGGTGCTGGTTCAAGACCTGAAATAGGAAAACAAGCTTGTATTGAATCAATGGAAGAGATCAGAAATTTCCTTGAAGATGGTACAAAAATGATGTTTATTACTGCAGGAATGGGCGGTGGAACAGGAACAGGAGCTGCTCCAATTATTGCGAAGATAGCTAAGGAATTAGATATCCTTACTGTAGGTATCGTTACTCTTCCTTTCAAGTTTGAAGGGATGGTAAGACAAAGACAAGCTCTTGAAGGTTTGGAGGAACTGAAAAAATACGTTGACTCTATTTTGGTAATATCCAATGAAAGATTAATGACAAATTTTGCTACTGCTAAATTGTCTGATGCTTTTTCAACTGCCAATGAAATTTTAACCACAGCTGCAAAAGGGATTGCAGAAATCATAACAGTGCCTGGAAAAATCAATGTGGATTTTGAAGATGTTAATACAGTAATGAGAGAGAGTGGGGTAGCTATTATGGGGTTTGCTGAAAATAACGGTGAAGATAGAGCAATGAGAACAATTCAAGATGCATTGAATTCACCTCTATTAAAGGATAGCGATATCAGAGGTGCTCAACATATTTTACTAAATATTTCTTCTTCAACTGAGCATGAAATAAATATGAAAGAATTCTGTGAAATTACTGAATTTATTTCTGAAGAAGCT
>CAYOIL010000405.1:0-3084 GCA_964403985.1 uncultured Saprospiraceae bacterium | reverse complement strand
TAGCAGAACAAATTGAAAATGCTATTTCAACCTCTACTGCTTTAGTAACAGTAGACACAATCATATGTGATCCTATAGCTTACGGAACATTCAGTATGGCCGAATCTACGGATTTAGGTTTAGATAGAGGATTAATTTTAACATCTGGAGAACCTGTAAATGCAATAGGTCCAAATGATTCCGGTAGTTCAAGTAGTACTGTTGGTGATTTCGATGATGGAGATGATGATTTAGATGCTCTTTCGATATTGTTTGATGATAATACTTTATCTCAAGATGCGTGTGTTGTAGAAGTTGATGTCACTGTATTTACCGAGAACTTAGAATTCGAATATATATTTGGTTCAGAGGAATATCCAGAATTCGTAAATTCTACCTTCAATGATATATTTGCCCTATTAATAAGTGGACCTGGTATTGATGGACTTCCAGAGCTAAACAATCAAGCGAATATGGCAGTAATACCCGGTACTAATACTCCAATACAAATTAACTCTGTAAATAATCAAGAAAACTGGGAATATTATAGAGATAATAATTCAGGTTTAAGCTTAGAATATGATGGTTTAACATCTGGGTTTTTAGGAAATAAAAAATCACTTACTGCGAGTGCTGTAGTTATGCCTTGTTCGACATATCACTTAAAATTTGCTATTGCTGATAGAGGAGATAGTGCATTTGATAGTGGTGTTTTTATATCTGAAATTAGATCAGGAGTTGCAGAAATAGCAACTCAGTTTACATCTGGATTAGATTACTTTGTAGAAAAGTGTTTATCAACAACAACTGATACCGTAATAATTACTTTGGATGAAGCTTTGCCAGACGAGACTGTCTTTTCAGTACAGATCAGTGGTACAGCTATGGAACCAGAAGACTATATTCTTGATATTCCAAGTACAATAACTTTCGGAGTTGGCCAAACAATTCTAAAGTTCCCAATTGAAGTTTTCAATGATGACATCACTGAGGGCAATGAAACAGTTATAATTAGTTTATTCAGGGATTTCGGTTGTGGCGATATATTAATAAGTGAACTAGAGATTCCAATAAGAGAAAATATACTTGTCGAAATAGAAGCAGGTTTAGATTCATTAATTGCATGTAGTGGAGCGAATGTTCAATTATCTGCAGAAGGTGCTACTTCTTATACGTGGTCACCTTTTAATGTTTTTGATAATCCGTTTATTAGTAATCCTATTTTAGAATCAGGTTATGAAGGATGGGTTTATGTTGAAGGAAAGATTGATCCATTTACAGCTCCAGAATGTGTTGGTTTGGATAGTATTTACATTAACTCAATTGATCCTTTAGTTGATATTTTAGTTGATGATACGCAAATATGTGAAGGTGAAACTATCACATTAACGGCTTCAAATAATGTAAACGATAATAACATTACCTGGGCTGTTATAAACAGTTTCCAACAGGTTGATGAACCTAATGCTCCAGTGACAACCTATACTCCTCCGTTCGGATTTGTTGGTTCAGAGTTTGAAATAGTTGTTTCAGTTGAACTAGGTGGATGTATCGCTTCTGATACAGTTATAATCAATGTTGACCCATATGATGTATTACAACCTATATTTGAAGATACAATTGTTTGTCAAGGAGATCAATTTCCTTTAAATCAGTTTTCATTCATTTATGGAGTTACTTACAACATAGATCCTGAAGACAATGTAATTGATCCTACTGATCCATTTTCTGATGTTATTGCAAATGAGAGTATAGAGTATACTGTGACTACAACTAGTCCGAGTATGTTTTGTGCTGATACATTTGTATATAATATAGAAGTTGTTCCTAATGAAATTTCAATTAATCAAGGAGATTCAGTAAGAATTTGCTTAGGTGAAGAAATCGACTTAACAACATTAATCGTCCCAAGTACAGGGATTGTAACATGGGCAGAAGCTGATAGCATTGAAGTAGATGGTAATTCAGCTGTTGTTGATCCAAGTGTAACAACTCAATATATTGTTTTTGCTGATAATGGAGCTTGTTCTACTGCTGATTCAATTACTGTTTATGTAGATTCACTACCAGCAATGCCAATTGAAGCAATTCCAGAAAGAAATCCTTATTGTAAAGATGAGGTTATTACTTTCGTTTCTCCTGCTTACTTGAAATCTAAATTTCCATTAATAATGCATCAATGGAATCCAAACACAGGTTTCAAAGAAGATAATGACATGAACTATAATGTGGCATTAGCTGCTATAGAAACGACAACTTATATTCGAACAACAACGAATGGAGCTTGTACTATAATGGATACGATAGAAATCAATGTTATAGATCCTAGTGTAGAAATTAATATTGAAGAAGCTTCAATATGTGAAGGAGAAAGTTTGGACTTTGAACTAATTTCTGAGTCTGAACTCGAAAATATACAGTGGTCAAGTGGAAGCGGAACATTCACTTGCGATGATTGTGAAAGTACTACATTAAATGACATCAATAATACAACAACCGTTGAAGTCCAAGTTGATGCGGATGGATGTCCAGTAAATACCTCTGCAGAAATAACTGTGGTAACATATCAAGCCGGCATTTCCTTTGAACCATTTGATATCTGTCCTAATTTCATCGGAAATATAACTGCAACATATACAATAAGTCCTCCATTACCAGACGGATCTACTATAGAGTGGTCTAATGGAAATGGAGATTTAACACAATTTAATGATCAAACACAAATTACAACATCTGTTGATGCTTCTAATTCTAATAGTATCGAATTTACTGTAACCGCTACTGATCCATTTGGCTGCATAAATGTTGTTACTAACACAATTCCTATAGAGGAAAATCCATACAATGGTGAAATCATAATTACGCCAGATTCTTTAAATGATCGAAACTGCTATTTTTACGGTGATGTTATAAATTTAACTGGAACTTTTGATCCAGCTTTACCAGAAGGCACTACTTTAGATTGGAAATTTGAAGATGAAATCCTTGAAGAGTTTAGTAATCAAGAAAACATTACTTTAATTTTACCAGGAGAAACTAATTCAACTAGTGATAAAGAAACATATAATTATTCGGTTACAGTTCTTGATCCTTTAGGCTGCGAAT
>CAYOIL010000404.1:0-3133 GCA_964403985.1 uncultured Saprospiraceae bacterium | reverse complement strand
CAATGAAGCTCAATACAGAACTGTATTAATTGTAGCATGTATTGCTTCTCATGGTAGATCTGGTAGTCTTATTCATTACCCAGCCGATAACTTAGCTGGTGGATATCTCACCAAACTTGAGGAATTCCAGATGTAAAGTGCTTAAATAAGTGTATACCACAATCTTTTTTTGATTACGCAAACCTATCATAACTCATTCAGCTATGTTTAATGCGCTAAAGAATTTGGTCAAAAAGACCCAGACTCCTCATATCAATGAAGATCTAAATATTTTACTCGAGTTAATTCCTGAAAACTGGGATCCAGATACCATGCCTAAAACTATCAAAACTATCTTAGACAGACAAGGATATCAACGCGTACTGTCCATCAAACTCAATGGCATTATAAATGGAGAAATCTACCCATTAAGCGTTATGGCTATTTTCGGTAACACCGAAATGCTTAGGTATATAATCACTACCTATGACATCGACATTAACGATGACGATAATGAATATATGCGTGAATTGACCAGAACTAAGATACACTTACCTAAAGTACTAGAATTGGTGTTGGAACTTGGCCTTATCATAAATCCAATTAATATCCCACAGCTTTTGCACTTATCCATGACCGATCCAGAAAAAGATCGAGAACGTATTAATGGATGTATTGAAGTTATGAAGAAATACGTAGACAGAAATGACTTTACTCTTGTTGACTTAGAAGGTTATAACAGTCTTGATTGGGTAGTTGCTGTCTGTTGTCAGGGTAAAAGTTCCGAGCAATATTGGGAAACATGGCATGATAACGCTGTTGCTATTATGATCAGATGTTTAATCAACGACTTTGGGTTACAACTAACTCAGAATTTTGCCAAACATAAGTTGTTAAATGGCACATCTATTAATGTCCAATTTGCTGAACTTGCTGTGAAAGAAGGATTGAACCTAGATGTAATGGTACCAGACTTTGAGTTTGTTAGAAAATTTAACAAAGTATTTGTCAACCTAGATGGTGTGCAAAATACCGGAGTTAATCCATTAACCTTATGGTTCATTGACCACTATAAAGTTGATGTGCACAAAAAAGATGGCAAGACCATAATGGCTCAAGCATTTACTGCTGGAAACCTCGAATTAGTAGAATATCTGCTAGTCGAATTAGGTGTAATGCCAATAAAAGAAGACTTCATGCAACCAATTGATAGTGACCTACTCGAACTTGTTTATGAACATTGCGGACAGGGCATTGAGTTTGATTATGAAATGCTTAACCGTCAGTACCATATCTACAGTTGGCGTATTATGCGAGGCTACATATCTGAAGATTGCGAACGAGAAGATATGTGTCATATAGATGCATTGGTAGATAGATTAGATCAATACCGTATTGCAGTAAATGTACGTAATGGAGATGAAAGTGAGTTATCTAAAATTAGACATCCATGCTACAGTATGAAGTTCGAAGGAGACTACAGCTTTGAGACTGTTATCGATGAACTAGTATGCACCTTTGACATAGAAGAGCTCAAGTATGCTATTGACAATGAGATACAGTTCTTGGTTGAACCATGTCAAACTAGACTTACTAATATAGTAACCAATAGGCGTAAAAAGGCCTAAAATCCAGTAGTACTTACTTGATTGTTTTTTTGATAATCAAGAAAGAAGACTAACCTGACCGAATAGAATGTCCTCTTACAGCACTGAAGCCCCAATTGATCTTGTATCTATGCCACTTGAGCAAAGATATGCTGAAGAAGTAAGAATACATGAAGAGTTAGTGGCCGAACAGCCATCTTATTCTCCGTTCTCATTTGAGGTGGATGATGCTAAGTTTGATTCAATCTATGAAAGAGACGCTCTTAAGCCAGCACCACTTTCTGATTTTGTTGCCGCGCGCACATATATCAGACCAATCAAATACATTGAAAATGGTAAAGGTAAGAAGCCTACACCAATCTATGAAGACCGAAAAGGATTATTCAAGAGAGTCACTACTGGTGTATTCTCACATGCTAAAGACCGTTTGATCAAGTTGAACAAATGGAACAAAGGCACTGAAGACTACTTTAATAGTTTCTCTGAGAGATTCTTCCAAAACTTCATCAAGCTTAGGTTCACTCCACCAGGAAGAGGACTCAGTCAATATGGTGTGAAGAGTAGACCTGATGCTTTAGGTTTGTTCAATTGTGCATTCTATTGCTCTTCTCTCATGAGTGAAATTGGTGTAGGTCAGTATTTTGCTGATGTTACCGATGCTCTCATGAATGGAGTCGGAGTTGGATTTAATGATAAAGGTGCAGGTAAGCATCGAATCTACCCTATCGATTCAAAGAAAGGTAAAGCTCTAAACAAGCGTACCAAAAATAAACTACTCAGACAATATCGCAAGATGTTCAATAAGCTTAAGACTCCTGCTGGTAAAACAGCTGTCATGAGTAAGCAAACTTATGATATGAAAGTTAAGTCTATCAAAGCATCTATTGATGATAGAGTGACTAAGCTTATTATTTCTGAATCTATTAAGTTGGTTGCGCTAGAAGAAGAACACGAAAGTGCTATCTCTATGGTCCAACTCAGATTCAGCAATGTTATTAATGATATCAAATTAGAAATGCGAGATGCTGAACCAACACAACTTAATAAAAGTATTCAAAAGCTTGAGAAGGTTGAACAGCGACTTAATAATCGTATCAATGAACTTAAGCTAGAACACCAAAAGCGTGTCAATGAAACTATTGAAGATCACAAACTCGATACCAAGTATGTTGAAGCTTTGAAAGATCAGGTTGAAACCGACATCAAGAAAGAGCTTAATGAGCTAGAGTCTGAATATGAGACCAAGCTTAAGAAGCATCGAGACACTTGTTATATGCAAGATGAGATTGATTCTTTGAAATCTGCAACTAATGCTAGAGTGTTTGTTATCCCAGACAGTCGTCAAGGATGGTGCCAAGCTATTAAACTATTGCATGACAGTTATACCATTGAAGACAGTCCAACTATATTCTTTGATTATAGCGAGATTAGACCTGAAGGTGCTTACTTGAAAAAGATGAGCGGTAGCGCTTCTGGGCCTGCACCACTCTTTGAAGGTATTGCTGCCATCAGAGAATGCTACAAAATGTCTTATGCTAATCAGATTG
>CAYOIL010000403.1:0-3138 GCA_964403985.1 uncultured Saprospiraceae bacterium | reverse complement strand
AGGTAGAGTTTGGATTCGTGGGAGATGTAGGAGTTGTGGAGTTGGTTAATGATAGAAAGAGACTCAAAATCTAATTGATAAATTTCATTTAATAATCTTAAGCTTTTTTCTTTTTGATAGTTATTTAAAAAAGTTTCCTTCTTAAAAGAAAGAATTTTTAGAACTCTTAATGGATTTAGATAAAAGCAGTTTTTTTCACAAACTCTCGAACTACTTATTGCTTTTGAAAGATACACATGAGTTGAATCAAATTCTGATTCGTTATAAAAACATTTTGCTATTCCAAAATTGTAGCTAGATTGCTGCTTTAAATTATCTATCCCAGAATTTTTAATTGCAAATTTATAATTTGTAATTGCATTTAAATTAACATTCTGACTATAAAGAATCTCTGCTTTTCTGAAGAAAATTTCTGGGTTTGTTTTATTCAATTTATTAGATGCTTGAATTCCTTTATTAATAAAAAACATACTTGAATCTACTTTACCTACTTTTAAATAATATTCCGAAAGATTCAGTAAATATGTAACAAAATCATTATTCGTGAATTCATCATTCCTAATTAGATTTTTGTCAAATAATGCTTTTATTCTTTTTAGACTTACTAATGCGTTATTATTTTCATTTAATTGTAATTGAAATGAACTTTTGGTCAACAATAAACTACAATACTTATTTATTGTGGTCTCATTTAAATCTTCTTTAATTAATGAATTTGCAATTTCAATTTGTTTTAAAGCTGACTTCAAATCTCCCTTTGCATGTAAAATCTTTGAATAATTTACTAATGAAGTATAAAGCAAATTCGATGAGGCATTTTTAATATTGTTTTTGTATAATATTTCAGCTCTCGAAAAATTATTAGTTACCTTATAATAGATAGCTAAATTATTAGAAGCAGTCCTATGTTCCCAGGTATTTTCCTCAAAATATTGCTCAGCATAATCAAAACCTTTGTAGGCAAAAGATTTATATTTTTGAAATTGATTTTTTGTGTAATGCATTGAAGAAATTCCAAATAAAGATTTGATTGCTAATTTATTATTACCTAAAGAATCAAATAAAATAAAGGACTTATTGAAATAAATAATACTAGAATCTATTTTTTCTTTATATACTGAAGTAGCTCTTTTAAAGTTCCAATCTGCCAATGCGGATTGATTTTGACCACTTACCTCCAAAAAAGAAATTAAAATGAAAACCCCAGTTAAAATCCTCAAAATCCAATCCTTTTAAAGGATTCATTTATAGTATTACCCCGTATAGAAAAAATGTATACATCAGATGATAAAAGGTTGTTTATACCAATATTACTTTTTGACATAATAGATTTTTTAAATATTAATTGGCCTAATTGATTAAATATTGCAACTTCTAATGTTTCATCAGATAAATTAATTATCTCTTGGTTTGTAATTTGATAAGAGTTATTTAATTCTTGGTTTGCGGATCTTTGAGTAAACGGGTTTTCTAATCGTATTTGACCACAACAAATTCTAAATTGATCCCAAACGCCATCAGTTTGAAGGAGCGACATTAATGGTGTAAAACATGGTCTATTAAAGTTGTAAAGACTGTAACCATTTCCATTTCTTTCAACTAAAGAAAGAAAAATATTTCTAGAATCTGGGCCTATAGGCACCCCATTAATACAACCTAATGGCTCCTCATCGTAAGAAAAATGTGCATCAGCAACAAATAACACGCCATCTTCCGACCAAAATCCAATCCCTTCCTGTCTAAATACCAACGGACCAACTACTTTATTCATTTGTTGTGATTGAATTCTTAAGTAGATTGGTTCACAAGTAAACTGTGAACTACGATTCAATTCTATTCTTATAGAATAATGCATAAAATAAGCTTCACCTCCGTCGCCATGTGAATATGGCACACAACCTGATGCGTTTCGGTAGTTATCGATTATTATAAAGGGGCCTCGTTGGCCCTCAGAAGGTAAAATTTCTTGCGATTCTGACTCAAACATAAGAAAAATGCAAATTAAAAAAACTAAATATCTCATAACCACAAAATTTAAATTTTAAAAAACGCAATATCGCGCATAATACTTAGTACCCTAATCATGAAAAAGGTAACCGCAAAAAGGTGATTATTTTTAAAAAAGATTGGAAAGTGTAAAAACTGGGCTTAATAATGATAGTAGTTATTAGTAGTAATATCATTTAGGGTTTTACAAATTCGGTGCATTCATCTTTAAAACCTTTTTCAATTGAATCTAATTTAATAAATATTAACCTATTATTTAGATAATTAAACATTTAATTTATGTCGCTGTCGCTCCAAACTTGAAACCGCTACGTTGCGAAAGAAGAGCCAACAGACTTGAGACTTTGTAGCTGCTGCGCAGCTAAAATCAAAAATTGAATTTTCTAAACAAAACAATTGCAGCAAGGGCTCCTAACCCACCCATCAACCACCAATACCACGCAATCCCCTTACCTAAATCCAATGGTTCCGTATTCCCTATCTGAACAAATGGGGCCCAATAATATGGATGCGATTTTAGTTTATCGCCACTCTCAATAAAGTCAACTTTTGCTTTTTGGAGGCTGGCGTCTTTTGATAATCCATCCGCTAAATTTTGGTAATAGTTGACCATAATATCTGAAGTGGAACAATCATCTACTGACCAAAGACTGGTTAGGATGGAGGCGCAGCCTGCATAAATAAAATCCCTGGACAAACTTAATACACCTTCGCCTTTTGCGAGTTTTCCAGTGCCTGTGTTGCATGCGCTGAGCACCGCCAGGTCAGCACTGAAATCCATGTTTTGAATATCGCCATTACTAAGATAATCATCTGCTAGATAGATTTTATTGAACCTTGGATTCTCTTCGTCTATGCAAGCGTGGGTTGCTAAGTGAATAATTTTATAATTGGCAGCTTCTGTTTTGAAGGCGTCTTTGCCTGCTAATGTACCCGTATACGTTTTTCCGCCCAGGATTTCTGATATACTTGTGATTTCTTTTTCGCTGCAGCGCAAGCTATATAATTCATCTGTTGTGCAAGATCTTGTCTCTTCCGCCATCTTGTCTGAAAACGATGGAGAATAGCCTACGAAGGCTTCTTTTGCAGAAGCTTCTTGTTCTAATTTATTCAATAATAATACAACTGAAT
>CAYOIL010000402.1:1800-3153 GCA_964403985.1 uncultured Saprospiraceae bacterium | reverse complement strand
ATAATAAGTTTAGGTTGTAATTGACTGATTGCCAGATTAGACTGGCTGGTTGTTTTTGTTTTACTTATATCTAAAAAGTGATATTAGGAGCAAAAATATACTTTCATATTAGTGGTTGAAGTTAAAGTTGTTCTTTATAACCCTATTAGATACAGTTTAGAATTTCTTTTTGTTTTCAAAATAATTTATAACAGCTAAACAAATCTTGTATAATGGAAAGGCATTTATTAATTGAATTATACGCTTAACAACAACACCCGATTTATTGGTCGGCATAATCCACATAAGAAGAAAGATTACAAGAAAGAAAAAAAGTACCGCAATTAAATTTAAGTTGTATGCTTGTTGACCCATGATTGAATTTTAAGTTCAACAAAAGAACGAACTAATAGCTCAAATAGCCGTTCCAAAGCGTTCCGGAACGGACTAGGTTACTAGTTTTACATTTGGTAAGTAAAATTGTTCTTTTTCAAAAGTATTTCGATTTTCCTCGAACTTATCATCAAGCGGATTTAGATATTTTCTTAGTGTTCCCTCTGCAACCTCTACCTCAAATAATTCTTTTATAAGTCTTGCGAAAGCCGTGTAATTAACTTCGCCATTTTTCAACTTAGGAGTTTCAATATAGCCTTCTTGAGCGAGCTTGCTAAAAATATATCCAATATGAGTTCTTTTTCCTAACCATTTTATTCTTGCGGACTCCTTATTTGATAAACGAATTCTGTTAATGTCATCTTGAATTCTAACTAAATCCATTATGAAACGATTTCCAATATGGAATAAAGCGAACGGAAGCCAGCTTAATGTCTTTAGTCTTAAGTTATGAAAGCCTAAATAATAATTGCTACTA
Source organism: uncultured Saprospiraceae bacterium (assembly GCA_964403985.1). GTDB lineage: Bacteria > Bacteroidota > Bacteroidia > Chitinophagales > Saprospiraceae > JAHDFB01. Next base: position 2,303 of record CAYOIL010000402.1, on the reverse strand, counting down.
AAGTAATCCTCTGCGTATGTATTTTTAGTCCCACTTATAGATTCAAACATTCGTAATATTGTTCCATCCTTTGGATAATTTTCAAGGTTGACATCTCTTTTACTCAAGATGTTAATATCATTTATGTTTAAATTATCTATTAGTATCGAGTGATACCGAGATTGTTTATTATCTACATAAAAATCTGACTTAATAGTCTTGAGACTGATCTTGACTGCCTCAATATTAAACTTTATAAAAGAATCAAAAGTTTCGGTTCTGGTAGTTGCCAGTTTTAAAAAAATCTGAGACAAGGCATTCTCATACTGCCTTTTCAAATCAATAATAATTGCCTGCTGGCGTACCCTTATGAAATTAAGACTATTCTCATAATAACTTTTATTTTGATATTCGACAAGAACAAAGTGCTCGTCGTATTGCACCAATTCAGAATAAGGGTTAACCAAAAACTCTGGATAGTAATTTTCCCCCAAGGCCCTAATGAAATTTTTAACATTCTTCAT
>CAYOIL010000402.1:0-1790 GCA_964403985.1 uncultured Saprospiraceae bacterium | reverse complement strand
AAGGTAACAATTATCTTTTGTACCGGATTGATCAGTAATGAGTTCTAAAATTTCTAACAATACTTAATATGATATTCTGAAATAAGAGAAACTTGATAAATTAATATAAAAACAAAACTTATTGACATTAATAGTAAAAAAAGTGCTACTTATCGAAAAAATATAAATCACTGATATTCTTTAAATTACAATGAGTACTTTTATCATGAATTGATATAAAATATTGTATGGACGGAAAATATTTAGAATTACCTACTAAAACTTTATTATCAAAATTCGGAGAAGGAAATGACGTGCCTGGTTCAGGAAGTGCCGCGGCTCTTCAAGGTTTATTATCTGCTCAAATGATTCTAAATGTTATCAAAATTACCCAAGAGAATAATATCAAGAATTATCAAAGAAACTCAGTCAAATTTGATAAAATTTCGAATGATTTAGGTAACAAAATTATTCCAGAATTAGAAACTCTTTTTGAAGAAGACTCTAAAACTTTTTCAGAGGTAATTAGACTAAGGAAATTGAGAGACGCACATAAACAAACCCCTCTAAAACGTGATTATTATGAGGCATTGGCCATTGAGGCTTTAAAAGAACCTACTAGCATTAACTTCCAAATGGCTTCAGTTTTTGAAAATTTAGCCGAATGTGGAATTTTTATTTGTGACACTGCTTACCCTGCAGTAGCAGGAGAATCTAGCATAACTTTAAATTTAGCAATTTCCGCCTTGAGGGGCACAATAAGTATAATCAACCTAAATTTCAAATCACTAGCAGGAACTGTATATTACAATGACCATATTGATTTATTGACAAAAACTAAAATAAAAATTAGTGAATATATAGAAGAAGAAAGTAGAATTGCAATCAATTTAGAAAGTAAGACAAAAAAGAAGAATGATTTTAAAAACAATTTAAATGACTTTTTAAGTGTCGATTATGAGAACAGGAGTCTTTCAGATGTAGAAATTGAAAATATTGTTAGAAGCTGGCAAAATTTATTATGGCTCAATCGTGGAGTAATTTGGAAACAACGATCAATAAACCAACATAATGAAATTCTAGACCCATTAAAGTCTATAAAATCTGTTTTGGGCTTCAAGGTTGATCCGAGCGACTCATTAGGTCAAATTAATCGGAAAGGAAAATTGTTAGAAGTCGCTGCGGAGATAAATTCTCCCATAAAGTGTTTGAGTTATTCTACACAATTTCTACCTGAAACTATAAATTTCACATTAGCTCACGAATTGGGTCATGCTATACTTCACAAAAATTCTGTACTACATAGAGATATACCTATAAATAATTCTGAGTTGTTTACTTCTAGTGATTACAGAGAAAGACAGGCTAATAAATTCGCTGCGTTTTTCTTAATGCCCCGAAATCTTGTCACTCACTATTTTCAACAAGAATTTCGTCTAAGTCAATTTACGATTACTCAAGATAATTTATTCCATTTAAACGAAGGTGATAATACTACATCTGCTTTTAAAAATAAATATAAGAATTTGAGGGATTTGTCTAGATTAATTGCTCGAACAGAAAGATTTGCTGGTAATTCTTTTACTTCAATTTCAAAAATATTTAGAGTTTCACAAGAAGCCATGGCTATCAGATTAGAAGAACTCGATTTAGTTAAATATTAACTGAACTAGTAATTTATGAAATTTAAATGAACACCCTCTACAAAACCCTCCTCATCTCCCTCCTCCTACTAGGCTGCAAAGAAAAGAGTCAAGAAACTAACGAGATCACTCAAAAAACAGTCTTTAATCAAGTACTCGCAACAGAGC
>CAYOIL010000401.1:0-3194 GCA_964403985.1 uncultured Saprospiraceae bacterium | reverse complement strand
TCTAATTCCAAAAGAAGAGAGGCCCGTTCCGTAAGGAACGAGCCTCTCTTCTTTTTGTCGCTGGCCACTACAAAAGGGACCTTTGTGGCCACTTGAAAAGGGCCCCCCTGCTCTTGGCACCTAACATAGCGCACAATTCCGAGTCGGGGATGGACTGTCTGGTTCGGCAGCAATAGCGTGCAGACATGAGCATCAGCGAAGGGACGAAGCGGAGGCTAATCGCCGATAGCGGCGGCATTTGTGCGAAACCGGACTGCACCAATGAACTGTTTGCCCTGCTCCCCGACGGGAGTGTCGACACCATTGCCCAGAGAGCACACATCATCGCCCAGTCAGAGGATGGGCCAAGGGGCCATGAGGATCTCGATGAGGCGGAAAGAGACGAGTATGAGAATCTCGTTCTTCTCTGCGCAAACTGCCACATCACAGTCGACGGGCACTCCGACCTCTACCCCGTCACGGCTCTGCAGCAATGGAAAGCGGAACATAGAAAGAAGGTTCGCTTCGGCCTCCAGTACCCAAGGCTCACGGAACGAGAGCCCCTTAACGCTGAGATTCGAGGCTTGCTCAGAAGCAATCGAACAATTCACCGAACCTTTGGACCTGAGTCACCCAATGCGGCAACATCTGTTGACAATGCGGCCCGATGGCGGCAGGAATCGGTTCGGGTGATAGTCCCCAACAACGCCCGCATTCTCGGATTACTGCGAGCCAACGATCACCTGCTGAGCGAGCCTGAGCGCGACGTTGTCGAGGATTTCGCGGTCCACGCCGATGGATTCGCCTACAATAAGCTCTCAGGCAACAAGAGTGCAGCCGTGCCTCTTTTCCCGCCTGATTTCCCCTCCCTTTTTCAGTGTAAAACGAATGCCTGACGGAAATCCGATGTACGAGAAGAGGCCTCGCCCCGAGAGTATTGACTTCTTCAAGACGTGCATGGCTGGTAAAGCAACCGTCCATGGACTGGAAGATGTCGCGGATCTGGTCTATCGCGTCAAGCGCCTTAGGGGCGACCTACTTGTTCGATTGACGAACATCTACATCGTCGGCGAAGCCGACGTCGTCGAGATTCTAGCTGAGCAGCAGCCCCTCGATGCCATCGTCACGGTTGCTCCGTATAACAGTTACACTACAGAGGCGAAAGACTATGCCGCTCGCGAAAGCGTTGGCCTCTTCACGATGAGTGAATTCAACGGCGCCGTCTATCATGCTGGATCGAACTTCCTTAGCTACAAGCCTAAAGACACTAGCTCTTGACCACTTCGGTAGTCGCGCCGACGGCGTTGACTTCTATCTATTTGGCTCTGCGCTGAACTCACCCGCGCCATCTGACATTGACCTTCTCGTCGTCTACGAACGAAGCCGCATTGAACCGACCGAAGCGGTGGCATTTCGTAAGCAGATGAAGGAACGCATTGACGAAAGGCTCGACGTCTGCCTCCTCTCGGATCTGGAGTGTCAGTCCAATCCGTTCATCGCTGACGAAGGCTGCGCCTTGCTCTGATTCGTAACTATCGATCCAATCACCGACGTTCAACAGGGTCTTGCTCGGCGCGGGCGCGATGTCGTCAACACTTGCTGCCAGTGAGCTTGCCGGGAGTGCCGTCAGCTGAGCCGTCGCGGTCGCTTCAGGAGCCTTCCGCGTGTCGCGTCACTAGCTCCATTGCTGATGGCTCACAGGAAGGCGGTTGAGCACGCTCCTCGTCTCTCTCCATGACGGCATGACTCGGTCCATCGTCGCGAGGAAGCGAGGGCCGTGTGTCGGCTCGATGAGGTGTGCCATCTCGTGCACGACGATGTACTCCAGACACTCCTTGGGCTTCTTGGCTAGCTCGGTGTTCAGGCGAATCGTGTGGCGGTACGGTCAACGGCACCCCGCCGCCACGAACGGTCGCAAACGCTAGGGCACCAGGGATGTGCGCCGGACACTCACTGAGAACCAGCTCGTAGACGGCGGAGTTGCCCGGTCCGGTTTCGTGGCGGCGGGGTTCCGATGACGGTATCGCCATGGAGCTACTTCACCCCGTTCGAAGGTGCCTGCCTCGACCCCTCGCGCGCGCGTACATGCGCGCGTGGTGGTTACCCTCCTCCAACCACAAGCCGTCAGCACCAACGGAAGCCTAGGAGTCTCCAATGCCTACGTTCGATGCACAGCGAATATGATCACTGAGATGGATCACACCGAGAGCCCATTTTCCGCCGACGCTCTGGACACCTACGCCTCCGTCTATGAGCGGGACATCGATATCGCTCTAGTGGCGGCGATCAGATCATCCATGGCGATCCGAGCGTGGTTGTGTGCGGGAGCGGGTCTTCCGAACCTGGATCTGCTCCATATTCGCCACTCCTGGAGCACGGCCCAGCACCGGGAGTCCGACATCGAAGTGCGCTTCGGAGCGCCAACCGCCGTCTACGTTCTTCAGATCGAGAACAAGCTAGATGCCGAGTTTCAGCTGGATCAACAAAACGCATACGCAGACCGCTCTGTATTCCTCTCGGAGGAGCCTGAGGTTGTAGAAGCTCGCTGCATCCTGTTGTGTCCCGCCGCATACGCGCGTGTCGCGGAGTGCTCCGCCTTCGATGCGGTACTGACGTATGAACAGGCGCGGGATGTGCTGCTTAATGAGGGGGCTTGGGGACGCGAAGCTGCTCTCCTGATTCAGCACGCAATCGTGAAGCATCGGCGTGGAAGGTCGCAGAGCCCTGACGACCCCGCACGCACGGAGTTCTTCCGGGGGTTTGCGGCACTTGCCCAAGCGGCAGGATTACCTCGGGTACCGCACAAGCCCCGAAAAGCAAACGCAGGTTTCCTCTGGTGGCCTCGCAAGGGAACGTTGGAGCAGCCGCGAGGCTGGCAACACGGAAGAGCGCATGGTGCGTGGCTCGGAGCCAAGTTCGTCCACGGCTGGGCGGATATTGAGCTGACAGGCATCGGCGACGTCTGCGATATCACCGAGCTGGCAAGTCAGCTCGAAGCAGCAGGAGTCGATCTGGAAGTCTCCGGTTCGTCTCTTCGCGTCCGGCAACAGGCACCCGTCCTCGACCCGGATCGTCCGCTAGAAGATCAACGCCCAGCGGTAGACGAGTTTGTCGAACGGCTCCAGAAGCAATGGACATGGTGGCACGAGGCTGGTCACTCTCTCGTCGAAGCTGAACTTCGTTCGCGTCCCTCTGGCTAGGATTTGGCCCTAGCC
>CAYOIL010000400.1:0-3201 GCA_964403985.1 uncultured Saprospiraceae bacterium | reverse complement strand
CTGATGTACTGTAGTGGCGGACTGCTCTACTCACTCGGCTGCGGAGGATAAATAATTGAACTTTTATTTTTCAATTGAAAGAAAACAGGCTTATAACTTTAGAACATCTTCTGGTTGTTTATCCTTCTTGCTCCGCTCAAAGCTCTTCTCCTCCTCACTTTGTCTCTTCACCAGTCGCCTCGTTCCTCGTTGTCTGGTTGCCGTTCCTTCGTTCGTCGTCTGCCCCGTTCAGCTGGCTTCGTCTAAAGACTCTCGCCAGCTACCTCGTTCGTGTCCGCAGTCGTCCGCCCTCCAAATCCACGCTCAAAAAAAGAAAACCCACCCTCTAAAACATCACCTATCAGCAAATATATCTGCCCGCTATTACCTCCATGGAGCTCTGGCTGCGCTCGATGCTCTTCAGCTCCTCCATGGTTGTAATGCCACGCTGAAAAGGTGGCTTATAGGTGCTGTTTTTGCCTGCTCTCTGTACTACTAAGAATCAAAAAGTAAAAATGGAGAGATCTGAACTTATTTTTTTCAATTGAAAAAGAGTTCAGTTGAAAATAAAAAAAGATGTAAATTAGTGGTGCTAGGAGAAAGATTTTAGTGAGTAAATTGAGGCGTAAGGGGTAAGAGCGGTTAGGGCGTGGGGGAAGTTTAGAAATTCAGAAACCTTTCAACATCTTTCTACAAATACTGAATGGCTTTCAAGGCTTGTTCGATGGGATGCAGGAGGTATTGATGTTTCGGAAGTGTCTGGAAGTCTTTTGTTAACAAATAAAAATACGGGGAATGTTTTTGCTGATGTAGTGCGAGTAAATTCTGAGGAGATTATTTTTATTGATGTTGATGCATTTTTACCATTAGTCGCTCCGTCTTCTGGATTAATTGACTGGTCTACAGCTGTCACAGCAAATGTGAGGTCACTCGATGGAACTACTATAGCAGGTCACTTTGCTAGGACTTCAGATGGTACATTAGGTTTTGTCCAAGATGTAAATTCATATGTTGTTGATTTGATAAGAAATACGGCATTAAATCGCAGTATACTTAGGAGTAAATTTCCTAATATATTATCAACACAGGAAGCACACCATTTAATATCCGTCGGATTGTTGGATGACAATATAGTTCAGGCTGCGGTCCTCAACGGGTTTGATTTTAATGGTGCGATCAATGGTATTCCTTTACAAAAGTACGTAGCTTCAACAGGTGTAGGAAGACATGCTCCTCATGGTAATTATACCCAACAAATAAGGGATTATCTACAAAATGTTTGGGGCCCGAATAACCCAGGTTGGACCCCTGCAATGGCACAACAAGAATTAGAAGATTTGACATTTTACTTGAGAAATAAAATAGAAACGACAAGTGGTCGGATTAACTTACTAGACTTAGGCTTGTAGGGGTGTTTGGAGAGTAGAGTTTTTAGAAATATTGATGCCAGTGAATTTTGATTCTTCTATTGCTTTTCTGAGTGTGTTGCTGATAACTAAGTTTCCTCGAAAAGGGATTGGCCATAAGTCAAATTTGGGAGACTCTAACAATACAAGTTCGTCAAAACCTATTAAATACCTACTTCCTAGTTGCGTTTTTATTTGCTTGAATTCTTCAAGCGTAGAAATATTTAATTCTCCTAAATTGCTACTGTATTTTTTTTTGTAGAAAGAAGAGTTTTTGTAATCCACGATATTCTCTCGTTCATTCCAGACTACATGAAGCCAAAAGTAAGGTGTATTTGTTTTGTTATTATTTATCAGACCTTCAAGGAACATATGAGACCCTAAATTGAATTTTTCTAAGAAGATTTTAAATTTTTTGCTGACCAGCAATCCAGAACCAGGTATCGTTGCTTGTCCCATCACATCGCATAATTTAGCTCCCTTTGCAAGTTTAAATCGAATATCGATGTCATGGTTAGGAAAACTCCAATGATCTAATTGATGGACAGAATGCATACTTTTAAAGTCGTAATCTTCAAAACTGCTAACGGCAGGAAATGCATTGCCAGTTTCTTCTGTATCTACCGCAGGTTTAATATTATAAAAGTTACCCTGCATAAGCTTTTCTTGTTTTTAGGTCTCTAAGGTATGCATCTACCATTGTGAATACTGGTTTTTTATCTTCGTCCGATAATGCTTGAATGTTTACTATACGATCAATTGTTTCTTTGTCAAATTTTAAATCGGAGTTACCTACAAGATAATCAAGAGAAACTTGCAGAGCTTCAGCTAATTTAGCGGCCATCTCAACAAACGGTCTGGCTTCGCCACGTTCATATCGTCCTAGAACGTTGGCGTGAATACCAACCATTGAGGCAAGATCGTTTTGTGAAAGCTTCTTTTCCTTGCGTAACTGTGATAATCTGTTTTCAAACTCCATAGTAGTATAAACAACTAAATATTAGATAATAGTTCAAATATAGCAAACTAGTTAGGTGAATAAAAATCGAGGTAGCTTGTTTATGTCAAACAAACTTGTTAGTATTGCAACTACTTAGTTGTAATCTAATATTTTTCATAGATGGAAATCATAGACATAAAAGCCACTCTCAGTATCCAAACTGTTCTCAATTATTACAATCTATCTGTTGATAGAAATCAAAGGTTGTGTTGTCCATGGCATAATGATAAGACGCCGAGTTTGCAGATATATCCAAGTACAAATACTTGGACATGTTTTAGTTCGAACTGTGAAGCGGGGAGTGGAGATGTGATAGAGATGATACAGAAGATGGAGAAGTGTAGTAAGCATGAAGCGTTGATTAAGGCTAAATCATTATTGAAATATGAAGGGAAATCACCTTCACTTAAGAAGAAAGAAGTAAGTGAAATCCAATCAAAATCCGTGACAGATTTAGTGGATGAAGGAGGATTGAAAGAGGTGTTTGCGGAGCAGCGCGTGAAGTTACATAGGAGTAAGAAGGTGCTGGGGTATTTACGGGAAAGGGCGATAGATGCTGTGGAGGTGGGATATAATCCATATAAGAGTGATTATAAGGAGTTGCAGAATTGTGTGACGTTCCCGTTGAAGGATAAAGAAGGAAATGTGGTGAGTTTGTATGGTAGGTCGATTACAGACCGAAAAGGAAGTACCCATTATTATACGAAGAATAGGAAAGGGCTTTATCCCGGCTATCCATTAGCATACACAAAAACTTTAGTGATTACAGAAGCGATAATAGATGCAGCAACCTTGCTAAGTCACACTGATTATGCC
>CAYOIL010000399.1:1235-3211 GCA_964403985.1 uncultured Saprospiraceae bacterium | reverse complement strand
CTGCGAAAAGAGCTTCAGCTGGATATATTACAGCTGTGATTCCTTATTTTGGTTATGCTAGACAAGATAGAAAAGACAAACCCAGAGTTCCTATATCTGCTAAGTTAATGGCGGATGTAATAGAAGCTGCTGGTGCAAATCGAATCATGACAATGGATTTTCATGCTGATCAGATTCAAGGTTTTTTTGATATTCCCGTGGCCCATTTAAAGAGTGAGGCACTATTTATTCCACATCTTTAAAAGAGCTAGGAATTATGCGAAGTATTTCGAGAAAGACTTAGTAATCTGTGACAAAGAAAGAAGGATTGCAAATGAAGTTGCTAATATTACTGTAATTGGTGAAGTGAAAGGAAAGGACGTAATCTTAGTTGATGATATAGTCGATACAGCAGGCACATTGTGCAAAGCAGCAGATAAACTAATTGAGAAAGGAGCGAAAAGTGTAACTGCTTTATGTACACATCCTGTTCTTTCAGGAAAAGCGTATGAAAATCTTTCTAAATCGAAATTAAAAGAGTTGATTGTGACTGATACAATTCCTCTAAAACAGAAATCACCGAAAATTAGTGTTTTATCATGTGCTAAGTTATTTGCACGTGCAATACGTAACACTCATGAGTACAAGTCGATTGCAGCATTATTTGTCGAATAAAAATTTGATTTTAATATCGAAATATCCAAATAATAAATCTATCTTTGCAGTCCATTTTGAAAATGGCCAATTTTAGGCCAGAAAATTGCTAGTATGGATACGATAAATATTGAAGGAGTAAGCAGATCATTAGGATCTAAATCATCAAAAGAAATTAGAAGAGCTGGTCAAGTACCATGTGTTCTTTACGGACAAGATGCAAATGTTCATTTTTCTGTAACACCAAAGTCTGTTAAACCATTGGTTTATACTCCTGACTTTAAATTAGCCGAAATTGATATTGAGGGTAAAAAGATAAGAAGTATTATAAAGGATATTCAATTTCATCCTGTAACTGATGCAATTCAACACATTGATTTTCTTCAATTAACTGATGGAGTTCCTGTTAAAGTTAGTATTCCACTTAAAACTAAAGGAGAATCTGAAGGTGTAAAAGTTGGAGGAAAATTACTTCAACAAGTACGTAAAGTTCTTGTTAAAACTTTACCTGAAAATTTAGTTGATGAGTTATTTGTTGATATCTCGTCACTTGAATTAGGACAAAGTGCAAGAATAAGAGACATTGAAGTAAATGAAAATATGCAAATAATGAATCCAAGTGCAACACCAGTTGTTATGGTTGAAGTTCCTAGAGCATTAAAATCTGCTCAAGCTTCTGAAGGTGATGATGATGCGTCAGCAGATGTTGCAGCACCAGCAGCTGAGTAATTAGCACTGAAATAAAAAAATAAGACCTTATCTATTCATTTAGATAAGGTTTTTTTTATGGCTGAACTTAGGTATTAATTTCCTTTGGTTAAGATTAATTATAGTATCGCTTAATTATTAAAAAGAAATTTTGGGTTAAACCCAAAGAGAAAAAATCGATAAAACTTTGATATAAGCTCTTTACAAGAATTCAAATACTATTTATGTACCTTTAACTATGAAAATAGCTTGGTCCAATACGATATTAAATGGTTAGACAGTAAATCCAATCTAGATAAAATTACTGCTCAAATAGAAGAATCAAAAGAAAGATATGATCTACTTGTGCTTCCAGAAATGTTTGATACAGGACTCGCTCTTAATCCGCTGGACATAAAAAATAGGGATCAAGAAGAAGTTCTTACCTACATGAAAAATCTTGCCTCTAAAAATAAGATTGCTTGGGTCTTTAGTATGGCGTGGAAAACAGATGGAAGTTATAAAAATCGTCTTTTTCATATTCTTAACAATAAAGTAAATCATTACGACAAAGTAAATCTGTTTTCTCCGGGAGGCGAAAGTGAATTCTTTACTGAAGGTAATCTGGCACTCTCCACACTTGTAAAGCTCCTCTT
>CAYOIL010000399.1:0-1225 GCA_964403985.1 uncultured Saprospiraceae bacterium | reverse complement strand
TAATCTACGTTTTCCTGAGATTTCAAGAAATACAAAAGATATAGATCTTATAATTTATTGTGCGAGTTGGCCAGAAGCAAGGACTAGTCATTGGGATGCTTTATTAAAAGCAAGAGCTATTGAAAATCAATGCTATGTATTGGGTGTAAATAGACTAGGTCATGATGGGAATAACTTAAATTATATAGGGCATTCCTTTCTTTATGATTACTCAAGAGAAATTATCATTCCTTTCAACACAACATACAAAGCTGAGAAAGAAAAGCTATTTATCGCTAATCTAGATATAAAAAAGCAGGATCAGTATCGAAAGAAACTTCCATTTCTTAGAGATATTAAAATAAGTAACTAGATCTGCATACTTAAAGGAATGGAGACTTAAAAAATATCACCTAGTAATATATAATCACTAGCGTCAATATAAGATTGATCTTTAAACTACTATATTTTCATCAGATGATCTAATGAAAGATTACAATTAAATTGCTGTGCCTAAATCGGGATTTATATAGGTTCTAATAGGAATGAAAGCTGGAGCAAGTTGCTTTTTCTTACGTTCAATCAGTCCATTCAGTAAATTACTTAATAAACCATGTGGATTACGATCAACACCATAAAGCCTTTCCGTGTTATCTTTATCGAATAATGTCAAAGAAATTTTTGTTCGAAATCCATCTTCATATTCTTGATTACAGTGAATCATTAAAAGAGCTGATTCAGGATAAGTAGCTCTTAAATCTCTAAGTAAACGTTGGATACAATCAATGTTTATTAGATCTAGTCCGATATTTGATTCTATTCTTATGTCCATAATTAAAGTTTTTAATATTACTCATTAGACGAATTTATGTTCGATTTTATGACATAAAATGGAACATATTTAAAAACATTAATATGAATTTAACTTAAAACTAGCGTAAAATCAAGGGATAAAGGAATCATATCAAGATTAGAAGAAATAGCATCTGCTCCAGATTTAATTACGCCCAACTACAGTGACTTTCCTTCCAAAGAAGCTTACATTGAATATTGCTCTCCTAGAAGGGGATTTCCTCTACCACCTTTAGTATTAAACCTAGAAAAAGATTTAAAAAATCATGATTTAGGAAAAGAAATGGAAGCTTTTATAAAATCATTAAATTATTCGAAAAATAATTTTTTGAGAAGTCCTGAAGAAATGAAAGAACTTGGATTTTCTGGGGAACCATATAAATGAAATAAATTC
>CAYOIL010000398.1:0-3216 GCA_964403985.1 uncultured Saprospiraceae bacterium | reverse complement strand
ATATTGACATATAAAGCTTGTAAAGAAACTCTGAATTCATTAATAACTTTCCTTTACATTTTGAAAAAACCTGATACCAGTCAATATTTAATTGATTATAAATAGTTTCATTTCACTCAAGATCAAACATTATAGAAAATAGATATAGATTATCTTTTACATATAAAATATACAAATGAATAATCCACGAACTAGGAGTATTAATAATATATGAAGAGTATTGAAATGACTTTGGGGTTTTTTGGGCTTAAAGCCCAAACCAATAAGAGAAAAGCCTAATGCAATAGGATATTGCTGGACATAAGAAAAAAAAGCTAGCTAAAACGTTTTTGATTGTAAATGAAATCATACATGATCAATAGAAAAAATACCTTCGAAAACTAATTAACATTCTTTTTGAATATAGCTTTGATTGGCAATGTGTTTGATTTCGATATGAAGTTTTAAACGTTAACAGTTGCAATTAATTTAGAAAGATCAGGAGTTAAAGCTCCTCCCTCCTTCTCAATTGTTATAGCATAGGTTGCTGTTCCATTTTCAAATTCCAATGGAATAATCGCTCCATTTTCAGCTGTAAAAACTGTCAATGGAATTGGATCTTCTCCGTCTTTTAGAGACCATAATTGAAAGGCTTGATTTGAAGCAATTGCTGGCAATTGATCTATCTTAATAAAATTCCTAGATTTACCAGGATTAGATAATAAAGTTAGATCAACTGCAGCATATGCATCGGTCGCTGTAAAAGGTAAGAACTGATTCAAGGGGTCTTGAATCTCATTCATTTGCGCAATATAATTTTCTTGTGCTGTCGTTATTGAGTCACAAGAAGCCAGGGATTTCTCCCAATTGGCTTTATATTTATTTGCACTGTTAAACTGAAAAGTAAGCAAGACCAAACTCAAACCAAGCAAGCTCATTAAAATCCATCTATTTCCAGACCGTTGCCTACGAAGCTTGGGTTTAGATTCAAGACTAGATTTTACAGTTTGACCTTCCGAAGGCACTTTACTGCCATTGCTTCGGATATTAGTCAATACATCATTTTTCAATGAAGCTGACGGAACCTCACCTTTTGTTTTTGCATAAGAAAATAATGCCTTATCAATCGCTTTGAGATCTTTCAATAAGGAAGGATCTTTTTCCAAAGCCGATTCTACAATTTTTAAATCAACATCTGTAATTTCGCCTAAAGCATATAGCTCTAGTAATCCAGACTCTCTGATATCGTTTGATGTCATCGTACTAAATTTGAAATTACAATAATAATTAACAGACTAATTATGCCAGCCGTTAAAGTTTTTTCTGGGTCAATATTCTTTCTAAGTATATCGATCGCTTTTTTTAACCTCGTTTTTATAGTTCCTATCGGAATATTTAGTTCATCTGAGGCTTCTTTTTGTGTATAGCCTTTTAAATATAAATACTCCAAAACTATTTTATATTTTTCGTCAAGTCCTTCTAGAAGTCTATCAGTATCAATTTTAGAGGTTTTTATGTTTTGCGTTTCCTTTGAAACCACTGACTCAGTAATTGAATGTGTTTTACTTCCTTGGGAGTAGGCTTTAGATTTTTTGTAATCTAAAGATGTATTTTTTACAATTCGACTCATCCAGGTAAAAAATGCTCCTTTTTTAGAATCGTATTTCTCAATATTATCCCAAATTTTTAAGAAGGATTTATTCAGAATCTCTTCAGCCATTGTTGGATTCCCAACTATACTTTTTGATATTCCTAATAAAGCATAGGAATATTTATCGTAGAGCAGAGTAATTCCTTTCTCATTTCTTTCCTGTAATAATTTAACTATTTTTTCTCCTTGCGTCATTTAATGATTTAAAAAAACATATTGCTGTAAATGTATGAAATCTTTAATCAAATTAAAAGTGATCACTTTTCGATTACTTTAAATTTCAATACAAAACCTAGTCCTCCTCTTACGGAGGACTAGATATTTGTTATCTGATTTATTACAGATGTCATTAAAATTGTTTCTTTCCATTTTAATAAAATATCCCATTTTAGAAATTTATTTTAATTCTTTAAGCATATTGTATTTAAGGTTTCTTCTTTTAAACATTATAAAATGTTTCTCACCTTACTTACGAAATAACTCCTATAATTGGATTTATTTAATCTACTTTTTTTCAGTAAAATCGTAAATATTTTTTTTCAACTTTCTTCATCGCAAATCCCTTACCTCCTAAAGCGTTGACTTTCATTAACTTACAAGGGTTTGAACTCATTTAGCTAATAGTTCACAAAAAAAACACCTCAGAAATAATTAATTCTGAGGCATATACCAATTTAATATTTTCTTAATATATACAAGATTTTTAAAAATGAATATTGTTGAAAATCACGTTAATTGACTTTGCTATCATAAAAATTTATTCACTAAACTAAAAAAGTTGTATTTGAAATAGAAATTGGCATTCCAACTAAGGGAAATTATTATTGAGAAATTATCTTGCGAAAATTCCAAGAATAATATAGGTTGCTGGATTTGTCGTATCAATATCCTGTAAAGGATCATGAACAACAAAGAATCCTTCATAATTTGTCGTTATTTCTGTATAGCTCATTTCAGAAATTTTTGCACTACCTATTATCCCACCATTCCCTACTATTGGAGCCGCAAATATTCCTCCATTTGGTGTTTCATTATAAGGAGTATTGTTTGGCGTAGTATCTGGATCTGCCATATCATGAGCATGTGTTGCATAAGTCATTCCATCCATTGTATTGTTATGAACAACTGCTACTCTTGCTCTTCCATCGGCTAATTCATCAATTCTTATTTCAGATGAAAAATCCGTTCCATGAGTTCCTACATATGCAAATGCTTCAGCAACTTGACCAGTATTGAAATCATACATAAAACTATTCGAATTATAAGATATGGCTGTTTGTGTTCTAGCAAATGAACTTACCACAAGATATGAAGTAATATCAGCAGTATTAATTGCTTGTAATGGATCATGAATAACGAAAAATCCTTCATAATCTGTTACAATTTCATCATAACTCATAGACGTTTGAGTTGTTACGCTCACTGTAGCTCCATTGCCAATAAGCATTGTTGCAAATAAGTCTGAATTTGGTGTTTCTAAGTATGGAGTTCCGTTAGTTGTTGTTGAAGGATCAGCAGCATCATGTGCATGCATATGATAAGTCTCACCATCCATAGAATTCATCAACGTTACTGTAATTTCTGAG
>CAYOIL010000397.1:0-3233 GCA_964403985.1 uncultured Saprospiraceae bacterium | reverse complement strand
CTTCAGTGCCTTTCTTTAAATAAGTCAGCGTACTTGTACTTGGTGAGAAATATGGGTCTTTGCCCGGTTCTTGAATAATCTCTCTACCTTTCTCACCTACGATTGCCGGACCGTCCGTTGGTTTACTCTTCACACCTTTTGCATATTGTGGTATGGGAGCCGCCAAGGCTTTCCCTAGTTGAATGGCTCCGGTGAGTCCTGCACCGATAGATAAAGCCAATCCTTTCGTTCCACCCGGTTTGGCTAAGAACTTAATGATTGCTAGGGCTGTATTGCTAATGATACTAGCAACGTTGGCCGCCTTTTCAAACCTTGCTTGCTTCTGTCGTACTCTTAAATTTTCGTCTGCTAATTGTTTTTCCTTGGCGGCTTTTTCTATGGCCAACCTACCGAGTGCTCTCGTTTTTTCTTCTTGGTTCAGGAACGATGCGTTTATCTTAGCTTCTTCTAGTGTGTAGTACTCTTGCATGGCTCGAGTCTTCGCACCGATCTGTTCCATTTCTTTTTGAAATATGATATCACCAACCTCACTAGCATTTGAAGACAACTGATCGGAAGCCTTTTTGATAGCATCCAGTTCGTTGAGTAATTTCTCAACGTCTTCTTTTGCTTTTTTCTTGCTGTTCGCATTTACAAATACAGCAATTTCTATTTCCTTTCGTAGTTTATTGGCCTCTTTGTCTGATAGCCCCTCTCCTAGAAGAAGCTTATCCATTTTTTCTTTGAACTTTTTCTTCTGCTCAGGATCTTCTAGAACTTTATTGGCAAATTCGGATAGTATATCTCGATATCTATTGGCTAAATCCTTAGCTTCTTTTTCAGGATCCGAATCGGCAAATATGTTCCCGAATGAAAGCGGTCCTTGTTTATTCTTATTCTTCTTGTCCGTTTTTTTAGACTTAGATTCAGAGTCGGATTCACTAGGCTTAAATCCAAATTTCTTGTATATATCGGCCACCTTTTTTTGAAGGCTCTTGTAAATTTCTATTTGAGCATCTGCATCCTCATCCAATGAGCTTGCAACATTGTTTCTTCTTTTTGCCATGGCTTTTTTAAAGTCATTAGCGGCCTCTTTACTCCAAAACATTCCACTCATTAATAGTTTGATTTTATTGGCGCTGGTCATATACTTTCGAGTGCCTTCGAAATAATCAACGAAATTCAAGCCACCTCCAGCACGGACCTTTTCGGCTTTTAATGCTTTTTTGGACGCCTCTTCAAGTGCTAGATTGGCCGCAGCTTTTTTTATGGTTGCTTCAATATAGGCATCACCATTCTTGGTTAAACTGTCTTCCACTTGTTTTAGGTTGGAAACCAGTCCAACAGTTTTTCCTATGGTGCTATTATATAGCTTAACGACCTTTGTGTGTTTTATTTTGCCTTGCCTAGCTAAATCAACCTTAGCGGTCAACTCCTCAACATTTTTAATGGCCGTTTTTACACTATCGTCTTTATAGGCTTCGTTAAGTAGACGCTGACTCTCTTTTGTTTCATCTATTTTTCCTTTAAATACATTTAGCGATGCGGCCGCTTCCATTATTTTAGGAAGAAATATTGTTATTGCACCAATGGCAATGGCAAATAGATTCGGGAATGTAAATAACGAGCTGGCAAATACTCCAAGTGCCTTTCTTGTGCTACCTACTTGTTTTTTAACAGCCGCAAAACCGTCTGCTAACATGGGTAAGTTATTCGATATCCCCATAAAACCTGTCTGTGCTGAATAGGCAAAGGCTGGCAATTCTCTAAGAACTTGGGTCATTTGGAATGTTTGATTGGTATAATTACCAACGTTCCGGTTATGCTTGCCCATAGTGGCGTCAAGAGCCTGCAATTCAACTTCAAGTGCTTGGATATGACCGAGCATGGCTTTTCCTTTTCCAGCTTCTCGTTCAGCTTTGGATAGGTCTTTATAATCGCGGGTTAACTTCCGCAACTCTAAATCCAACTGTTTATAACTACCTAATGCAGCTTTTTGAGCCTGAATGTTTTCGCGCATTTCTTTGCGAGCTTTGTTGGCTTCAATTCTGCTTTCTTCTAGCATGGCCGTATAGGCATGTTCCTTGATAGCCAGTTTTTCATTGGCGACTACTAATCGCTGTTTAACCTTATCTAGCTCAGTAAGTTGCTTCCGTTGTTTTTTGGCTGCAGTAGAAACTTGCTTAAACCCATTGGCATTTTTAATGGCCGCATTAAATGCTTTAGCACCTCCTGAAGCTTTCTGAAAATCAACTAATAGTTTATTCACCAACTTAATACCCTCTTTTAATTGATTAAGGGCATGTTCTCCAATAATTTCGTTTATAATATCAGACATTATCAATCATTTTATTAGCGTTATACAATACGGTTCTGACAATCATTAAGGACCATATACCAAGCGAATAGGCCACAACGGCTGTGAGCAAAATCCACCACTCTAACCATATGAATAAGGACACTAATGCCAATGCTACCATCACAATAATTATTTTCATTCTATTTATCATCTTCTCTTGTTTAATTTAATTTTAGCTTCAACAAACTGCTGATACTTTACTACCGTTCTACAATACTGCAGTACTGAAATAGTCTCCGGGACCACCATTACTTTAATGCCTTCGGCAATATCAAATATTGTATCATAGAAGTCGCTTATCTGAGGTTCTGTCTCGGGCTGATCTTCTTTTTTCTCTAGATCCTTTTTGAGCATATCCAACTCTACAATGTCTCGCTTTAAATAGCCTTGAAATTGTTTTAATACTTGGCTTAAATTTTTTTCTGTGGGATTGGAAATTTGATACCCAAATGTTTTTAGATCCTGAATGATCAAATTAGTAGCTTGCGGAACCTGAGTTAGGTCTAATAATATTTTAGCTCGAAGCACCTTATTTGTGAGTATTAGATATCGCTTTACTTTTTTCAATCGAACCGTAATGGTATTACCGCCAATCGCTTCAATATATTGTTCGTACAATTCGCTCCAGGCTTTCTCTAATTCTTGTTTGGGTGGCTTGCCTTTTATGACTATTGCAGATAAGTCCTGATCACAATAGGCTGTAATAAACTTATCTAGCTTTAGTTGCTTGATATGGCGATATACGCTCCAAGACTTCGTATCCTTGGACGCTGGCCGTTTCTTCGCTGGCAATGCAATATTTTTTGTCTTCTTCGTCATAGTGCAGAACAAAATATTCGTTGTTCTCAATGGCTCGTTCTTTCGCTTTCTTTAGCAGGGAGTCAAGCCTAGCCCT
>CAYOIL010000396.1:1437-3233 GCA_964403985.1 uncultured Saprospiraceae bacterium | reverse complement strand
GAGGTCTCTTCAACTCAGGTAATGAAGACGAAGTAAATGGTAAAAAAAACAAATTGCCGGAGGTAGAAGCCCTTGAAAAGCTTTTGCAATTAGCAGAAAATCAAGTAGAAGGGAATGAAGGATCGTTACAAGAAATGTTATCGTCATCTGGTATTTTAGAAATGCTTGAAGCTAATGGAGTTTCTAAGGAAGAACTAGAGAAATTGATGAGTAACCCAGATAGCTTAAAAATCCTAGCTGCGGAAGCGAAAAAAGAGAGAGCGGTACAAAAACAAGCAACTATTGGAGATTTGACCCAAGGGCAACTTTCAGATGGTCAGCTAAGCTCTAAGAGTTCGGCTACTGGACTTTCAATCGAAGAAGCTATGCTTTTGGTGCAGGCTGAATCGGGTATTGAAGCTACCATTAAAAAATTAAAACAAGTTGACTCCCTAGCTGGAACGAATACTATGGAGCAGCTTGATATAGAAACTGCCCAAAAGGTGTTCAATGCAGTAAAGCAAAGAAAAGAAGCTGCTGCAAGCATAGGAGAAAAAGAGCAAATGACCCTTTTAAGAAAACGAACAACACAACTGCATAGCGATAAAGAAGCTATTACGCTTTTAGCTGAATTAGAACAAATAGAGGCAGATATTGCATCGGGCAAGATAAAAGCAAGTCCCCAATATGAAAGCTTCATAACAAATAGAAGAAAAAGAGCGAAAATTTATGGTAGTGCATTTAAGACAAAGTCTAAAAAAGCCATGGATAAGTTCAGAAAATTAAATCCTGACCTATATTTTGGCGAAGAGGCCGGTGGTACCTATGTGGGCGCTGGTATTGGTGCTACAGCAGTATATCTGCCTTTGGGCAAATTGGCATTCGCTGATAGGGTAATTTCGGCAAACCATCCAAAAGGTCTCACAAACAATCGTAATGATGTTATTGGCGAACCCGATGTACTTTATGGGTATGAAGTTGACGATGTTACCGGCATCTATAGCCTTGGTGATGGTGGGAATTTAACCATTCAGTTTATTGATAATGCCTTAACTGATGTCAACGGCCCTGACCTCTATATTTTCGAATATGGAACAGTTGAACCTACCAATCTTGAAATCTCCAAAGACGGTAAAAACTGGATTGAAGTTGGGAAAATTGAAGGTGGAGTGGCCGAAGTGGATATTGCCGAATTTGTACAAGCGGGAGAACTGTTTTACTACGTTAGATTAAAGGATCTAAGGAAAGCCACCTCCTTACCCGGAGCGGATATTGACGCTATTGCCGCTATTGGTTCGGCCATGCGATTAAACCTTGATAGTAAAGTACTTTTTGAAACCGGAAAAGCGGAGTTAAAGCCAGAGGGTATCAATGCCCTAAAAGCCTTGACTCAAAGTATTGCCGTACTCAAAAGGGGCAATGTTATCATTGAGGGCCATACAGATGATGTGGGCAGTGCTGCAAGCAATCAAAAACTTTCGCTCGCCCGAGCCAAAAGTGTCTCTGCCGAGTTAAAAAAATTGATTCCCTCAGAAAATTTCAAATGGCAAGAGAAGGGATTGGGGGAATCAAAACCTCTGGTAAAGAACGATAGCGATAAAAACAGAGCCAAAAACCGAAGAGTTGAGGTGTTGGTATTACCGAATTAACGCAAGTGTCCTTATAAAAAGCAAACAATCACAAATAAATAACAATTATGAAAAAAGTAACAGTATTTATCATCGCACTATTTTTATCAACCACAGTTACACATGCATTTGGTTGGGGAAAGAAAATTAAAGGAAATGGAAAAATGACTACCATCACAAGAACAACAT
>CAYOIL010000396.1:0-1427 GCA_964403985.1 uncultured Saprospiraceae bacterium | reverse complement strand
TCTCTAATTAAAATAATCTAATACCTAATATTTAAATCTAAGAATTATGAAAAAATTGTTACCAATACTGGTCTTGTCGTTACTCGGAACTACATTTTCAAGCGCACAGATAAAAAACGACAAATTAAAAAACTCATCGCAAGTACAAATTGATCCATCGCTGCTAGATGGCAACTTGAATCTAGAGACCATTAAAAAACATATAAAAGCAGGAAAACTCTGTTATACAATTAATGCCAACATGACTGCTATTTTTCCGCCTAAAAACCCAACGCCTGTAAAGGCAGTTGATGCACATTATAAATCTACCCGATATGTTCGTGTGGAGCGTGAATACCTAAGATCTAATGGTTTATTGGTTAGAAGTGATAAAGATTTTAATAGAAACTTTGGAAACAATTTCGAAGTACTGATTTATCCGCAACAAAGGGACTCCAAAAAGATTGATGAGAACCAAGTAAAACTTACGTGGCGTATCCCAGAATCGCGTTTAAGAACATTTCACTTACAAAATGTTTCGGTTCGTTATAAACCGCATGGAATTTTAATTACGGGAGATTATGAGGTCGATGGGATTATCTTCGGTGTAAGCATTGCCCTTATACCCAACGGTTGTATCATTTAAAAAAAACCGATGAAAATCAATCTTTTGAACATTTCAAGATAGGGACAAAACAGCTCTTTAAACCTCAAAGATCTACAAATAACAAAATTAAAAACAATGAAAAAATTATTTACGTTACTAATAGCAACAATAACAATAAATATTAACGCCCAACTGGTTGTTGATGATTTTAAAACTGGTAATTTGGCCACTGCCTCATTGGGTTCAGGTGAAAGTGAATTTATGTACCAAACGGGAAATTCCATCATCGGAAAGACCCGTCAAATTCACGCTAAGGTCAACCAAAATCCCTTTGGCCAAAATTTTCAAGTTACGGTGAAAGATGACAAATTAGTCATCTCAGCCGCATACGATACACGAGGCACTGTTTATGTAGGGTATGGAAAAAACAGCAGTAATAAAGCTTCCCCTATGAACCTTGATCTGAGTAGTTACAAAAGTCTAAAAATCGAATATGATGGTAAGAGTACTATAAATGGTATACATGTAGCACTTTTTACGGGGACTTCACGAGCTACTTACGGTAAACATATTGAGGCAAGAGAGGGTAAAATCACGCATACAATTCCTCTAAAGGATTTTGAAAAAGTAGGTCCTAAATACACCCTGAAAGATATTGACTTTATAAGGTTTCAATTTGATTCGCGTAGCAAAACAGGCTGTAATATGGCCATTAATAAAATATGGTTTGAATGACAAAAAACCCTAGCTTAGGCTGGGGTTTTTTCTTTTACAAGTTCCGCTTCGAAAAGCTCCTCAAAATGTCTGAGGAGTTTTTGTTTTACCTCATCCATATCAATTT
>CAYOIL010000395.1:0-3234 GCA_964403985.1 uncultured Saprospiraceae bacterium | reverse complement strand
CTCTTTGGCTGTGCGAACGATTACGCACTTGACGACTTCACCCTTCTTGACTCCAGCTCCTGGCATAGCATCTTTGACGGTTGCAACAATGATGTCGCCGACGCCCGCTACTCGACGGCGTGAGCCACCAAGTACCTTGATGCATAGAACTTCCTTAGCCCCTGAGTTGTCAGCAACTTTGAGGCGAGTTTCCTGTTGAATCATCGTGCACGCTCCAGAATCTCCAAGATGCGCCAACGCTTCTTGGCAGACATTGGTCGAGTTTCGATAATTCGAACTCGATCACCTACGTTTAGATCGTTTTCTTCATCGTGCGTGAAGTACTTCTTAGCTGTCTGAACAGTCTTGTTGTAACGAGGGTGACGAGAGCGGCGAACCACCTCGACAACAGCTGTCTTATCCATTTTGGTTGAGACAACTAGACCTTCGCGAACCTTGCGGCTCTCAGATCTGTCTTTTGTATTAGCTTCTGCTGTTTCCATTAGCTCTCTCCCGACATATCAGCTAGCGCCTCGGCTGCTGTTATCTCACGGCTACGAACCTCTGTTAGGAGTCTCGCAATCTCTTTCTTCTTCTCTTTGAGTAGAGCTGTGTTGGTCAACTGACCAGTTGCTTCTTGGAAACGCACTTTGAAGAGGTCCTTCTTTGCGTCACCTAGAGAGTCCAACAACTCTGAATCTGTTAGGTCTTGAACTTGCTTCTTAGCCATCGAACCCATCCTGACGTGTGATAAATCGAGCCTTCACTGGCAACTTCTGAATTGCCCGAAGCGCTGCAAGGCGTGCAACCTTCTCATCTGGATATGAGATTTCGAAGACCACGCGTCCCGGCTTAACTACTGCTACCCAGTACTCAGGGTTACCTTTACCAGAACCCATGCGAGTCTCAGCGGCACGTTGAGTAACTGGCTTGTCTGGGAAAATGTTGATCCAAACTTTGCCACCACGACGAACGTGACGAGTCATAGCAATACGAGCAGCCTCAATCTGACGTGAGGTAATCCAGCCTGGTTCAAGAACCTGGATACCGAAGTCGCCGTAGCTTACGCTTGTGGCGCCCTTGGCCTGTCCACGCATACGACCACGGTGAGTCTTGCGGAACTTTGTTTTCTTAGGCATCAACATGGTTAGTCATCTCCCATCCGGAACTTGTCGGTTGACGACTTGTCCTTGAGTGAAGCCTGAACAGCCTCTTCTTCAGCTAGTAGACGCTCGAACTCTGGATCAGCTTCTTTAACGAGTGGTGCTGGCTCTGCTGCTTCCGCTGCTTCGCCTTTCTTTGAGCTAACCATTTCAGGAACTGGGGCCTGCGCAGGTGCTGCGGCAACTTCTGGAACTTCTTCAGCGGCTGGCTTGTATGGAAGGATGTCACCCTTATAGAGCCATACCTTCACACCGATTCGGCCGAATGTAGTGTGAGCTTCACGGAAGCCGTAGTCAACATCAGCACGAAGAGTGTGTAGAGGAACTCGTCCTTCTCGGTACCACTCGGTCCTGCTCATTTCAGCACCACCAAGACGACCAGAGCTCTGGATTCTGATTCCCTGTGCTCCTGCCTTCATTGCATTCTGAAGAGCTCGCTTCATTGCTCGACGGAAAGCCATACGACCAACAAGCTGATCTGCAACACCTTGTGCGATCAAAGCAGCATCAAGTTCTGGCTGCTTGATCTCCACGATGTTTAGCTTCACGTTCGGGTTACCAGTCATTTTGGTAAGACCTTGGCGGAGACGATCTGCTTCAGCACCTTTACGACCAATAACGATGCCTGGTCGAGCGGTGTGGATATCAATCTGTAGTTTGTCACGGGTGCGCTCAACCTCAATACGTGAGATAGCTGCGTTTGGCAACTGGCCCATGAGGTATTTGCGGATGGCTTTATCTTCAGCCAAGTAATCACGGTATTCCTGGCGGTCAGCTATCCAGCGTGACTTCCAGTCGGTGATTACACCGAGACGGAACCCATATGGGTGTACTTTTTGACCCATTAAGCTTCTCCTTCTTCTTGATCTTCAGAGTCATCTGATGCTTCCGCATCTGGCATTGGAGGAGTCTCAGTTTCTTCTGAACTTTCTGACTCTTCAGCGACTTCTGCTTCCTCGGTAGCCTCAGCTTCTTCAGTTACCGCAGTAGCTTCAGCCTCATCCGGTGTTGGAGGTGTCTCTACTTCTTCGGTGCCCTTTTCTTCGGTCAGGGTTTCGTCAGTAGCTTCAGCCTCTACCTGATCTGCAGCCTTGCTCTTTGCAACACGGTCAGCACGAGACGTTGACTTCTTCGCTGTCGACTTCTTCTTTGATGCTTTGGCCTTAGCCGCATCTGAATCAGCCTTCCGTGAAGCTGCATCTCTTTGCATTTCAAGCTCGTCATCTGTGTAACGAGAAACTCGCAACGTGATGTGACAGGTCTGCTTGTGAATACGGCTAGCGCGTCCACGTGCACGAGGACGGAATCGCTTGATGGTTGCACCTTCGTCTGCAAAACACTCAGAGATGTATAGCTCTTCGCCTGGGATCTCTTCGTTATGCTCAGCGTTAGCGACTGCGGAGTTCAAAAGCTTTGTTACTGGCTCTGCTGCCCGACGATCGGTAAGCATCAGAATGTTCTGTGCTTCTAAGACCTTCTTGCCACGAACCAAGTTGAGAACAACTCTGGCCTTGGAAGCAGACATGCGAACAAACTTAGATGTTGCTTGCGCTCCTGGGCGTTCGATAACTTCAGCGGTCATGACTACCCTCTCTCCTGACCTGAGTGGAACTTGAACGTTCTGGTTGGAGCAAACTCACCGAGCTTGTGTCCGACCATTGACTCAGAAACGAATACTGGAACATGCTTGCGTCCGTCGTGTACAGCAAATGTGTGGCCAACCATGTCTGGAATGATGGTTGATCGACGAGACCATGTCTTGATTACTGACTTGTCGCCCTTGTCGTTCATCTCATCTACCTTCTTAAGTAGATGCTCATCAACGAATGGGCCTTTCTTCAAACTTCTAGCCATGATGGTTACCTCTTAGATCCCTTCTTACGGCGACGACGTACGATGTCTTGGTCTGATGCCTTACGTAGCTTACGAGTACGCTTCTCAGGCTTACCCCAAGGTGAAACTGGGTGACGACCACCAGAGGTCTTACCTTCACCACCACCATGTGGGTGATCTACAGGGTTCATAGCAACACCACGTGTCTGTGGGCGCTTACCCTTCCAACGAGCACGACCGGCTTTACCAACCTTGATGA
>CAYOIL010000394.1:0-3256 GCA_964403985.1 uncultured Saprospiraceae bacterium | reverse complement strand
CCTCGAAAATCAGTCACGCACTGCGCGAATCCATCTATCCGCAACAGGCTCCTAGCAAGGCACGGCCTCAGGTGCCCAGCGACAATTACACCTACCCATCGACGACAACTACATCTACCCATCTAACCCCGGTTGCCTGAAGCCTCAGCGCATAGCGTCCCCTTCCACAACCAGGGAGGTGCTACATGCGCTGCTCAGACAGCCAAGTGAGGAGACTGATGGAAGAGTTCAGCAGATGCGGCGAGGTCGGCAAGGCGGCCATGAAGGCCGACATGAATCGAAAGACGGCTGCTAAATACCTGAAAAGTAAGAAGTTGCCCTCGGAGAGTGCCCAGCCGCGAGGCTGGCGCACGCGGCCAGATCCGTTTGAGGAAGACTGGGGAGCGATCGAAACCATGCTCGCGGCCAACCCCGAGCTCGAAGCACGGACA
The DNA here is from genome assembly GCA_964403985.1 of uncultured Saprospiraceae bacterium. Lineage (GTDB taxonomy): Bacteria > Bacteroidota > Bacteroidia > Chitinophagales > Saprospiraceae > JAHDFB01. Next base: position 2,825 of record CAYOIL010000394.1, on the reverse strand, counting down.
ATCTTCGATGATCTACTCGAGCGCAAGCCGGACCAGTACGTTCCAGGGCAGCTCCGCACCCTCCAGCGCCGCGTTCGGCGCTGGCGTGCCTTGGCTGGACCGGAGAAGGAGGTCTTCTTCTCGCAGCAGCACCGGCCTGGTGAAGCTGCGCAGACAGACTTCACGAGCGCCAACGATCTGGGGGTGACGATCTTCGGAGAGACGTTCGACCACCTACTTTGCCACACCGTTCTGCCGTACTCGCTGTGGCAGTCGATGACGGCCTGCCAGTCCGAATCGATGGCATCTCTGCGGCGAGGCGTTCAAACGGCGCTCTTCAAGCTTGGACGAGTGCCAGAATTTCACCAGACCGACAACTCCACGGGGGCCACCCACAAGGTTGGCCGCAAGGAGCTAGAGGAGAGCGACGTGGTCAAAGTGAGCACGGGCCTCCCGCCGACCAGAGCGTTCAACGACCAGTACCTAGAACTGATGGCGCACTTCGGCATGACGCCGAGGACGACAGCGATCGGCGCCAAGGAGCAGAACGGCACTGTGGAAGCATCGAACGGCTCAACCAAGCGGCACCTGCATCAGCAGCTGGTCCTGCGCGGGAGCAGCGACTTCGAAAGTGTTGAGGCCTACGAAGGCTGGTTGAATCTCATCCTTGAGAAGAAGAACAAGCAGCGGGCTGCGAAGGTGACAGAAGACCTGGCAGCGATGAGTATTCTGCGCGTCGATCGGATCGCCGAGTTCACAGAAGTGGACGTGCAGGTCACCCAAGGCAGCACGATCCGAGTCAAGAGGAACACCTACTCCATCAACTCGCGTCTTATTGGAGAGCGCGTTCGAGTACGCATCTTCGACGATCGAATCGAAGCGTACTTCAGCGGCGAGCTACAGCTCCATACGTCGCGGCTCCTGGGCGATGGAGGCTGCAAGATCAACTATCGTCACGTCATCGAGTCGCTTGTTCGCAAGCCGGGCGCTTTTGAGAGATGGCGCTACCGTGACGAGCTTTTCCCAACGCTGACGTTCCGAGAGGGATACGACGCTCTGCACGGAGCCTGTTCTGGGAACGGCGTCGGCGCCGACCTTGAGTACCTGCGGATTCTGCACCTAGCAGGGCGAAACATCGAGGCGGATGTTGAACGAGGGCTCCGAACTCTTCTCGACTCCGGCAAAGCTCCGTGCGCGGATGGCATTCGAGCATTGATCGACGTCGAGCAGCCACAGGTCCCGAAGATCGCTGCGTTCCAAGTGAATCTCGACGAGTACGACCACCTGATCCGGGAGAGCTCGCAAGAAATTCTCGCCGCAGGAGGCGGGATCCGAGCATGAAGAATTCAACCCATGACTCTCTCGGCCTGCGGCTCCGGAAGCTCAAGCTCCCCTCCTTCGTAGCTCACGTTGACACGATTGCTGATCGCACGGAGAAGGAGGGATTGTCGTTTACACAGGGGCTTCGCGAGTTGGTCGACCTTGAGCTCGCCGAGCGAGACGGACGCAAGATCGACCGGTTGCGAAAGCAGTCGAAACTCCCAGGAGACAAGACGCTGGCGAGTCTCGACCGCAGCAAGCTGCCGACTAGGATCGCGCGCCAGCTTCCGTCGCTCTGCGACGGAGGATTCGTGGAACGCGCTGAGAACATCCTCGCGTTCGGGCTACCTGGACGCGGCAAGTCACACGTGCTGAGCGCGATCGGCCATGAGCTTGTCCATCGCGGTATCTCAGTCTTTTGGACGCCGACGTATAGGCTCGTGCAGAAGCTGCTGATCGCCAAGCGCGATCTGGTCCTTGAAGCTGAGCTTCGCCGCCTTGACCGCTTCGCAGTCATCATCCTGGACGACATCGGCTATGTGCAACAGGACCGCGAGGAGATGGAGGTGCTCTTCACCTTCCTCGCCGAACGGTACGAGCGCAAGAGCGTGATGGTGACGAGCAACCTCGTCTTCTCCCAGTGGGACCGGATCTTCAAAGACGCCATGACTACAGTGGCTGCGATCGACCGACTCGTTCACCACTCGACCATCCTAGAGATGACCGGGACGAGCTTTCGGAGCGCGGGCAAGGCGGTGCCGACGGAGTCGGTGGGCGATGACCAGGGGCCTACCGCGATCGAAGATGCGGAGGAGCAGCCATGCTAGATCTCGACAGCAAGGAAGTCGCTTTTGCCCTCCCCCTCGAGGGGGAGGCCATCGCGCCTCCGGCGCTCAGGATCGAACGAGGCTCTCGTCGCTTCGCGACTCGTGCCCAGACATTCGAGGGGCTTCGCCCCTCATTCAGGACGGCTGCAGTGGCTGTCCGATCAACGACAACCCATGGGTAAGTGTAGTTGTCGTTGATGGGGCAATGTAATTGACGCTGGGCACTCAGGCGCGTTCGGGCATTCAGGCGCGAATTTGGCCCAAGACGGCTCCGACTAGAATCGCCGCCTGAGAAGTCCCGCATCGCGGGCGCCGCCTGAGACGAATTCGTCGGGATTGTGACGCGAACTAGCTCTAGGCGTCCAGATCCTTGGCGGTGCATCGTCAAGACGCAGAGGTTGCCGTCAAGCGCGAAGGCGCGTGGGTGCTTCAAGTCCATGCCAACGTCCTCTACGACCGTTGACCAGGTCTTTTCTGCGGGCGAGAAGCACTCGATCGTAGCGTTGGACTCAAGTCCCTCTCCCGACGCCTTCGGCGACGAGCCTCCTACCAGGAAGAGCCGGCCGCCAATCTCAACAAGGTCGGCGCCAATTCGAGGTCTGCGAGGCGAAGGGATCGATGCCGCACGTGCGCTCTTAGAGCATGACGGTGACCCGCGCGCTTGGCTCGAAGAGTTCGAGAGGGGGCACTCACTGCGCG
>CAYOIL010000393.1:0-3259 GCA_964403985.1 uncultured Saprospiraceae bacterium | reverse complement strand
TAATAATCGTAATGAGTACAATACAAACAAAGGAACGGCTAGAAAAAAGAAGAATCGATAATAGTTTTTCAATTGTTGACAGAATAAAATAAAACGTAATAGAACATAATATTAAAATAACAATAATAACAGCTTCGTATAATTCAGCTGATACTATTCGAGATACATTAGAAAGTGTAAAATCTCAAACTTATCCCAATATTGAGCATATAATTATTGACGGAAATTCGAGTGATCAGACAATAGAAATTGTCAATGAATTTCAACATGTAGATTTAGTTATTTCAGAAAAAGATAATGGAATTTACGATGCAATGAATAAGGGTATAAATAATGCGACTGGTGAAATAATAGGAATTTTAAATTCAGATGATTTTTATACAAGCGAAGATATATTGAGTTCTGTTGTAAAAGCGTTTGATAATGATACAGATGCTACAATAGGAGATATTGCTTTTGTACATCCAACAAACCTAGATAAAACAGTAAGATATTATTCGGCAAAAAACTGGAAACCATGGAAATTTCGATGGGGTTTTATGCCTCCACATCCTTCGTTTTTTATAAGAAAAGAGTTTTATGAGGAACTAGGTAAGTATAAAGTTGATTATAAAATTGCATCTGATTATGAATTGTTGGTAAGGATGTTGTACACCAATAAACTGCGATATAAATATTTATCAGAACGGATTGTAACAATGAGGACAGGAGGAGTAAGTAATCAAAACGTGTCTAGTAGAATAGTTTTAAATCAGGAAATAGTAAGAGCCTGCAAAGAGAATGGAATTAAAACGAATTTGTTTTTATTAGCCTTAAAGTACCCTATTAAAATTTTTGAATATTTAAGAATAGGAAAAAAGTAAATGAAGCAGGGTTTATTAATTACTGGAAGTTCAGGATTTGTAGGAACGTATGCAAAAAAGGATTTTGAAAACAAGTATGATGTGCATACTGTTTCTTTAAGATCCAATTTCACTGACGAGTTATTCGAAGGAATAGATGCAGTTCTTCATTTAGCTGGGAAAGCTCATCAAATGGGAAAAACAGATTCCCAAGAATACTTTACGATTAACAGAGATCTTGCTTTTTCTTTTGCTGAAAAAGCTAAACGAAATAAGGTAAGGCAATTCATTTATATAAGCTCTACAAAAGTTTATGGCGACAATGTAACAACTGTTCTAGATGAATATTCAGAATGCCATCCTACTGATCCATATGGAGAAAGCAAATTTCTTGCAGAACAAGATCTTTTGAAGTTGGAAGATTCTGATTTTACAGTCAGTATTATTAGGCCGCCATTAATTTATGGATTTGGGGTTAAAGGGAATTTGGACAGAATTACATCTCTTATTGAGAAGTTACCGATAATACCTTTTGGAGGCATCCAAAATAAGAGATCAATGGTTTATCTAGGTAATTTAACAGCTTTGATAGATAAAATAATCAAATCAAATGCTTCTGGAATATTTATCGCAGGGGATGATGATTCGTATTCTACTACTCAATTGGTAGATTCCATACTCAAACACCGTGGATTACGTAAGAAGAATGTAGCTTTGCCGGGATTTTTAATTCAACTGATAAAGTTCATAAAACCTAGCATTCACAATAGACTTTTTGGATCGTATCAAGTTGATAATAAGAGTACCAATAAAAGATTAGACTTTAAGCCACCTTTTTCTTTTGATCAGGGGATTAAAAAAATGATAGAAAAAATATGATATACTTTAGTCAAGATAATTTTATTCAAGATAATATCACAAGAAGAAAAGACAGTTTTTTTCAAAATGATCTTGATGCGAATAAAGAGAAACTTACCAACTTAATCCATAAGAAATCAATTCTTGTAATTGGTGGTGCAGGAACAATAGGTTCATCATTCATTAAAGCAATAATGCCTTTTAAACCTGGTTCGTTAATTGTCGTGGATCAAAATGAAAATGATCTTACAGAGTTGACTAGAGATCTTAGAAGTTCATATAATGAATACATACCTGAGAACTATATAACGTATCCGTTTAATTTTGGAAGTGAAGTTTTTCACAAGCTTATTCAAACACATACGTTTGATGCCGTTGCTTGTTTTGCAGCTCATAAGCATGTAAGAAGCGAAAAAGATCATTTAGCCATTGAAGCAATGATTAATAACAATGTATTCAATACATTGAACTTGTTGAAAAAATTGAAAAGTCAAAATCTAAGTCATTTTTTCTCTGTTTCAACGGATAAAGCGGCTAATCCTGTAAATATTATGGGAGCTTCAAAAAAATTAATGGAGCAGATTTTATTAGAATATTCTGATGAAATGAATATTTCTACAGCCCGTTTTGCTAATGTAGCCTTTTCAAATGGAAGTCTACTTTATGGTTTCAATCACAGAATTGCTAAAAGACAACCACTGTCAGCGCCTTCCAATGTTAAAAGATATTTTGTGTCGCCAAAAGAATCAGGCGAATTATGCATGCTTGCTTGTTTCTTAGGTCAAAAAGGAGATATCTTTTTTCCTAAATTAAGTGAGGATCAAATGCTAACATTCTCGGAAATTGCAGAAAAATTCCTTGACACTTTGGGTATGCAGCCTGACTACTGTAAAACAGAAGATGAAGCGAGAACAAAAGCACTAAATTGGACTCCTGCTAATAAAAAATATCCGGTTTACTTTTTCGATACAGCAACGTCTGGAGAAAAGAAATATGAGGAGTTTTATGAAGATGGAGATCAGATTATCAATGATGCTTTTCAAGCCTTGGGAATTATTAAAAAAGACAAGTCAATCTCTTATGATATTGAAGGGACAGTTGCCCAATTAAAAGCTACCTTTGCAAGCGAAATCTCAAAAAAAGAAATCGTAAGCCTTTTAAAATCAATATTACCTGGATTCAACCATATTGAAAAAGATAAAAACTTAGATCAAGTACTGTGATTTATAAAATACTAAAAAGATTAATGGATCTTATTATAGCAGGAGTAACTTTCCTTCTGTTTCTTCCATTATTTATTCCAATCGTTCTTCTTTTAAAACTAACAGATGAAGGAGAAGTATTCTATTTCCAAAAAAGAATAGGATTAAAGAATAAATATTTTGATATATGGAAATTTGCAACAATGCTAAAAAACAGCCCAAATATGGGTACTGGTTCCATTACTTTAAGAAATGACCCAAGAGTTACTAAAGTTGGAAAATTCTTGAGAAAAACTAAGTTAAATGAATTTCCACAGATAATAAATGTTTTGAAAGGTGACATGAGTATAGTGGGCC
>CAYOIL010000392.1:228-3265 GCA_964403985.1 uncultured Saprospiraceae bacterium | reverse complement strand
TTATAAAGTTTTATCAAACTTAAGTACCAGTCTAGTTTTTTGGGGGAACTACAGATAACATCACCTTAAATCGAATATAACTTGGAATATAAATATTCAAATCAATCAATGCTTGTTATATGCAATTTGAATATTCAACACTTTTTTATATGCTAGTTATATGCCTTATATCTTAAACTCAATTTAGATCCTGATGTATAACTTTTTAAAAATCATAAAAATATACCTTACTACTAGTTAATACTAAAGAGACACTTTCAAGAACCAAAAATTAAAATGTATTAGAGTTTTTAAGTTCTTGAATTAGTGGATAAATTTTTGCTGAACTTCTATACTCTTTAGGTAAAATACCAAATTCCTTTTTAAAAAGACTAGAAAAATGGCCTTTATTGATATACCCTATCTCTTGAGCAATTTCTGAAATTGACTTGTCTGTTACATCCATTAAATTTAAAGCTAAATGCATTCTGTAACTAATAATGAATTGTCGAATTGACTTACCAAAAATCAAGTTGAATCCCTTTTGTAATTTATTAATATTTATCCCAACTTTTATGGATAATTCCTTTGTTGTTGGTAAATTTTTTAAGTTATCTAAAATGATATTTTTCGCTAGATTAATTTTTTGAATATCATATATGCTAAATTTATAACCACTTAGATAAGGTTTAATTTTCACACGAAAGTTTCTCAATAAAATCGTAAAAAGTATCAATGTTCTGCTTTCTAAAAGCAACTTTTGCTCTAAAACATCCTTTGATCCATCAATTTTGAATTTTTTGAATTCAAAATTTAATGGATTAGATCCACTTTTAAAAATAAATTGCTTCTTACCAGTAGTGTCCTTAAACATTTCTTTTAAAGAAATCGGCATAGTATCTAAATCACAATCGATTTTTCTAAGGAATAAAAATCGTACAACACTACAGATAATTATTTTAACCTTTTCATCGGCAGGAAATTTTATTTGATACGTTGCATCTCCAACAGGAGCATATATTACTGTTTCACTTTGTTGTAATTTTATAGAAGACTGGCTCTTTGAGTTGTCTAATTCTACCTCGCCTTCAAGAACATAAATAAATGACACAGGATGTCTTCTTCCCAAACGATAATCTAATGTAATTGGCTCTTTTGTTTTGAACTCAATGGACATAAAACTCATTCCATAGTCAAAATTCATACCTACACAAGATCCTTTTCCTAAGTGGTTATCGAAAGTGAAACTAAGTACATCACATTCATCATTTAGAACAGCACCGAAATCCTTACTCATTTTAGGAATTCTATGCTTAAATTGGTAATCTTCTATTATTATCTCTCTCGCCATTAATTGCTTTTTAAGTAAAAAGTGTTTGTTTTCGAGTATACGAAAACAAACACACGCTCTATATTTGTTATCAAATTCTGTTAGGTAATATGGTGTTGCAAACAGATCCTTTCCTGAAAATTGAAAAATTTAAGGAAAGGTTTTTTTATTTGAGTTTCGAAATTCTGACTTTGTACTTGTAATTTTCTAATTGATCAATTATTCTTTCATAAGCACTTAGAATGCTCTCCATCTGAGCTTTGAAGTTTTCTGATAAATTGTTTTTACTACTTACTTCCTTAATATATCTATACTGTGCTTGTTCTGTAGAGAAAATTAGTTTATTTAATACATCTTCATCTCTGAAATCTTTCAATTGTTTTCGTTTGAATAAATATTCATTTTTCAAATTACTCTTCAAAAAGTATTTTGTATTTGATTGCTTAATAGGGGTTAGAAAGTTAAATAACTTTTTCTTGATGTGCAGCATACTATTAATTAATTTATAACTTTTGCTGCTTATCTTTCTATTCTTCAACATTTGACCGAAAACTTCAATATCTTCAACTAAAAAGTTAACTATTACTACTCTTGGGTCTATTTTTTCTTTTATACTTAATTGCATTTTTAATACTTTAATTGGGTAGAATTATGATATGTCTTATTAGTTTGATATAGTTTCTTTACCGTTCTTGTATTTAAGACTAAGTTGATCTTTTAATTCAACTCCACCTTTTATACCAAAATCTAGCGTTGTAATAGGATATGGTATTTGTATCTCTTCTTTATCGAACGCTTCTTTCAATAATTTTACTCCTTTACTCTTTTCAAGTAAGAAATCTTTATTGTTGGTAGTTTTTATCCAGTAATGAATCATAAAATTTATTGAACTACCACCAAATTCATTAAAAATAACGTCTATGGATTTCCCATTTGCTAGATTATCGATTCTAGAGATTGCTTTTAATGTTATTTGCTCCACGTGATCTAAATCTTCTCCATAGCTTACTCCACAAGATAATTCAATACGTCTTAACCCAGATGAGCTATAATTTGTAAGTGGTTGTTGTATTACATCTTTATTCGGTATCACAACATCTTGACCACTAGGTAAACGTAATCTTGTAGATCTCAAATCTATATCTGATATAATACCGAAATAACCATTTGTTTCAACTAAATCACCTATTTTATATAACTTCCGAACAGCCATTGTTACACCGGAAAATAAATTATTAACTGGATCTTGCAAAGCTAAACCTACCGCTAATCCAACCACACCTGCAGTTGCTAAAATTTTATTGACAGCGCCACCAAGATTAAATATTGTTAATATGATAAATAGAACAATTAAGCCAAATACAACTGCTGAGAGATTTCCTGCAAGATGCGTTAAGGTTTTATTCTTAGTAAATTTTAAAGCCCCTTTTGTGACTACTTTTTTAATATACTGAGAAATGAAATATGATCCTATCATTAATAGCACTGCTATTAATAAATTTGGCAATTGAAGAATAATTTCATTAAACCACGATACTAATTTTTCATTTAGTAGATTATAAGACTCTGATAACTGATTTGAAAACTCTTCCATTTTATTTCTATTTATACCCTTACCTATTTTACTTAGAAATTGTTCAAATTTCTTTGGATCAATGACCTAATACATCTAAAATAGCTAACCTATAATGTATTTTAAATAATTTTCTTGTTACAAATAAGTGCATT
>CAYOIL010000392.1:0-218 GCA_964403985.1 uncultured Saprospiraceae bacterium | reverse complement strand
TCTTGATATAGTGATATAAAAACGTTTCAGCCTAATAGCGCCATGTTTTCTTTTCCTTTAACTCAATGCACATTACAAAGAATTTGGATAATCAAGTGATTATTTAATAATGAATAGGTGAAATTTTCAGAGATTGTTTGAAGCTTAATGATGAGAAAGTACTTAATCTAGAAATATTTTATAGGTGTATAGATAGATGCCGTTCAATTATTATACTT
>CAYOIL010000391.1:981-3275 GCA_964403985.1 uncultured Saprospiraceae bacterium | reverse complement strand
TTCTCGTCATCGTTGCGTACGCTTCACCACAACTAAGGTTGTGGCTGTCGCTTCTTCACTCTTCCCATGCCCCGTTCAGGCAGCTTCGCCTAAAAAGGCTCTCACTGCCTACCTCGTTCGTGTCCGCAGTACGTCCGCCAAATCCCACCCATCCGCTGTCGCGGTTCTCTCACTTAAAGCGCTGTCGCACTTTACCCTGCGGGATCGTTCGTTCATCTCCCTCGTGTCCGCGTCCGTCCGCCCATTCTTCCTGCCCTCATAAAACATCACCTATCAGCAAATCTATCTACGCAATATTACATCCATGGAGCTCTGGCTGCGCTCCTTGCTCTTCAGCTCCTCCATGGTTGTAATGCCACCCTCAAATGGTTGCTTATCGGTGCTGTTTTGCCTGCGCTCTGTTCTTCCCCAAACACTCAAACATAAAACCAGATGCAGCACAAACCACGTGGTTATTACCTCATAAGCACTTTGTGGCGGTAGCCTATTTTTGCGTTGAGGTGATGACCATTTACCAAGCATGAAAGACATTGAAATTACCCATAATGACCAGGCGCATATCCGTCGTATGACGATAGGAATATGACGTGATCATGCTGAATTATGGGGAGGTTTGTTGATTATAATTAAAACTGAGCAAGACAATATAATGGAACCATTATAAAATAATAACTATTTTTGTACCTTTGGTATATAAAAAGGTACATCCAAATTAATGAATGTACCAGTTGATTAAAGAAACTACTTATTGTTTTTTTTCTTTGGCGAGAGCAAAACAATTAAAGTAGTTACTTGAACTAGAAATTGTAAAATACTTACTTCTAGTTCAGTAATTAAAAAATCATATTTTAAGTCTCATATGGCATAGCTATATGAGACTTTTTATTTATACGTAAAGATAGTGATAATCACAAAGTTTAAAAGAATATGTTCGTTATTAATAGGGCAACCAATGTGTATAACTATGCAAATACTAAAAAATAAGCACTTCAATTTTAAACCGTTATCTTAGGTAGTAAGCGAACTAAATTGCTGATTTACAATGGTAAAAAGTAGTGCTTGAAAAAAAGGAAATTAAAAACTCCATTTTTTTTAATTTGTTAATAACTAATGTAAACTTGCCTGTAAAATTATGATTGCGCTCTTATTTTTTTCAATTGAAAATAAAAAATGGTGGAAGAAATACGTTAGATTTACAGTGAGCGGAAGAGGCTTAATAAAGATTAAGCGCGTGAAAAAGTTGGGCTTAGGAAATTGAGGAAAAGTAGAAAAAGGGGTTGGTAGGATGTTAGTTTATGGTGCTAGATTTTATGATCCAGCGATAGGGAGATTTACTACGATAGATCCATTAACCGAACAGTTCGCACATCAATCAGGCTATGTTTATGCTGATAATGATCCAATCGGGAAGATTGATTTTATGGGGCTTAGTGGGGAGAAGGTTGATGATTGGTATAAAAACATAGAATCTGGAGAAATGGAATGGATCGATGGATCTGGATATCAGGAAGGTTACGAGCATTTACATGAAGATTATGATATGGCTAGTTGGAAGAGTGGTATTCGAGATATGATCGGATATTCTGAAAATTCCATCTTAGGTCCGGTAAAGGAAAAGCCATCTTCTGAGAGTATTAAACGTAGTGGGGGAGGAGCCGGTTATGCCTGGGCAAGATCTATTACTGGCGAAGAGAATATTGCTTTGAGAGCTGGGCGTAGGCATGTTACCTTAGGTGATTATCAAGAATCTGAGGCAGCATTAATGACAGGAGTAATGTTAGCTATGCCTTATGGAAGGATGGCAAAGTTTGCTCTTAGCCCTTTAGCAAGAATAAATTGGTTTGGATTAAATGGTGGTTTTGGTGTTGGAAGAACAATTGGAGGATATAAACTAGAGGCATTATACGCAAACCCAGCCGCAGGTGCAGGAGCAGGAACCATTTTCTCTTTAAAGCAATTGAAACAAGGAGGGACGTTATTTAGATTAGATTATGGAGTTCTTCATAGTACAGGGCAACTAGGATTGCATTCAACTATTAGATATACTTGGCAAGGCACAAAGTATGGAAGTACAGCTCAACGATATTGGTATCCTTCATCACTTCAAGCTCCATTTTTTCAGAGCATACCAAAAGTTCATAAACCATGATTGAGTTTAAAATACACAATAATCCTAATCTATGTTCAATTAAAAGCCTTAAGGAAGATACACTTAGTAGGCAATATATTTTTAGATTATTATCTATGCTTTATTCGCTAAATTCTAACTTTTATGTTAGTGCAAGTAGAAATAA
>CAYOIL010000391.1:0-971 GCA_964403985.1 uncultured Saprospiraceae bacterium | reverse complement strand
GGATTGAGTTGGGAGGAAATTGTTATGCAAGTAAATGGGTTTGTTGTTTTTAAAAGTGCAGAGGAAGATGTTATGTGGGTAGGAAAAAGTACTGAGTTAAAGTTTCCAGAAGAAATTGAAAATGTAAGTTGAGTAATAATTAAAGAAGACTAAGCGTACGCTTTTCTAGTTTTAAAATCACGAAGAGCTATGTCAATGATATTGTAAATGTAATCCTTACTATCGTCAGGAAGTTTAGATATGTCTTCTATTCTTTTTAGGGTTTGTATGTCTAGTTCTAGATATCTTGAGCTAGGAATTAAGAATTTAGTTTTTTGCGTATATTTATTAAATTTACTTTGCGAAAGCAACTTTAGTGCGAATATTCTGAAGGACATTGTCTAGTACGAAGAAAAGATGAGATCTTTCTTCTTCAGGAAGTGTTTGAATATCCATTATTTTTTTAGTTATCTCAGAGTCCAACTTTAGTTCTGTGCTACCAACTAAATAATCCAAGGATACATCAAGAGCCAACGCCATTTTTCGAGCAATCTCGACAGATGGCGTTCGTTCGTTACGTTCATATCTGCCAATTATAGCACCAGATGTACCGATTATTTTACCAAGCTTTTCGCGTGAGAGCTTCTTGTCCTTCCTAAGTTCTAAAATCCTACTTCCTAAATCCATACTATAGTTTGAAAAACCGCTATTAGTTTAAGTTATAACAAAGATAATTAAATTATAGTGCAAAAACAAAGACATTAGTTTAGGTTAATTTTAAACTATTGTATATGTTTGTACCCAAAAGGTGATGAAAATCTTTTTTTATAATTTTTTGGATATGGAAATACAAGACATCAAAAATCAACTCTCGTTAACAGAAGTTCTTAGCCATTATAAGCTGAAGGCGAATAGAAATCATTTATTGTGTTGTCCGTGGCATGATGATAAAACACCGAGTTTGCAGATTTATCCTAAGACAAATACCTGGA
>CAYOIL010000390.1:0-3284 GCA_964403985.1 uncultured Saprospiraceae bacterium | reverse complement strand
GCAAATTTTGAATTACTAGCAGCACCATAGAGTGCTCCTTGATGAGAACGAGTTTTACTTTCAATTCCCACTGGATCCAGTACTATTTCTTCTTTAATATGATTAGAAATATCTACTTTAAGCAATCGAGAAAGTTTTTCTATTATTGAGGCTCTACTTTTAGTCTTGAGCTCCTCCCAATTTTGACCTGTATTGCCAGGCGCATTTATCATGACAAACCAATTTTCGCATCCCACTGGTGCATGACTCTTTTCTTCTTTACAAGAAATATTTATGTAGACAGTTGGATCATTGGCTAAAGTTCCATTTTTAAATATAGCCTTGAATTCTTCTTTATAGGCACCACTAAAAAATATATTGTGTAAATCTAATTCTGGAAATTCGCGATCTATTCCCCAATAGAAAATTAAGGCAGAACTTGACCGTTCTTGTTTTAATACACGTTTGGGACGCGGTATATCATTCAATAATTTCTCGTACGCCCCAAAAACATCGGTATTCGAAACAATAATATCGGCATGTATAATTTCATCACTTGTTTGGACACCCGTAATTTTCTTTCCTGCATGTAAAATCTTATTTACAAAAGTATTAAATCTATACTTCACTCCTTGGCGTTTACTTAAGTCAAATAAAGACATCACAATTGAGTGCATACCACCTTTAGGAAAAAAGGTACCATAATGCATCTCAAGATGAGGAATTAAGGACATGATTCCTGGTGTTTGATAGGGCGACGAACCATTATAAGTGGCGTATCTGTTAAATAGTTGAACAAGATGAGGGCTTTCAGAAAAGTACCTTTCATTTACTGTATTTAGTGAAGTGCTCATATTCAGCTTGTAAGATTGAAGCAATGAGGTTAATACATCTTTGGAGATCCAAGTCTCCCACTTGTGCAGAGACTTCTCTAAGAAAGTTGAAGCAGTAAGATCGTATTTCTCTTTGTTGCGCTGGAGATAATTATTTAATTTTTGCTTTGACACACCAAAACTATTAGAGGCTTTTTCAATAAAAATTTCTGTATCAGCTGGAACAGAAAATTGAGTTCCATCTTCCCAAAAATAATTACACACAAGCGCTTTTTTTGAATAAGAAAAATATTCTTGTGATTGAATATCAAACAGTTTAAACAAATCGTCAACCAGTTGTGGCATGGTGAAAAGAGATGGGCCAGCATCCCAGCGATATTCACCTTTTTTGTAAACATGTATTTTACCACCTGGATAGTCATTGGCCTCGAGAACTTCCACATCATAACCCTTGGCACAAAGGCGTAAACCTGCAGCTATTCCTCCTATTCCTGCACCAATTACCAGTGCTTTTTTCATCTGAAATTATTAGTTATAAGTGTTTAACAAGAAAAATTGATTTTGGTTGGGATATTAGAAAGATTACTAAAAAATAGGCTGCATATAAATTAAAAAGGTTATTTTAATATTTGAACATTGAAATTTGAAACTTAAAATAATCAAATGAAATTTCCTATTCTTCAAAAAACACTTTTCTTACTAGCCCTTTGTGTACTTTTTGTTGATTGTAAAACAGAAGAAAATTTAGCACCTAATACGACCAAGATTAATAACATAAGGATTAAAATGGTCGGATATTGCAACCCATGTATCCCAAATGAAGTAAATGACACAGTTTGGGTTGAATACTTATACGATAATGAAAATCTGTTGATAAAGGAAAAGAAATTAAATAATCAAAATGCCGTTAATAATATCCCTGATGAAGTGAGCTATGAGTATGAAGGCGATCAGATCGTTCGGGTCAATAATTTTAATTTGGATATTAACGACAAGGCAACATCTTACTCTACCTATAAGTATAACTCAAATGGACAGTTGTCAGAGAAACGGTCGTATTATTTTAATGTGCCCAATGAATATTCTAATTTTGGAAAATTGGTTTATGAATATGAAAATGATCGATTAAAAATGTCTAAGTATATTTTGGATGCTGATGGTGAGGTGGATTATTATACTGAATATGATTGGGTCGATAATAATTTGAAGGAGTTTAAGGTGATAAGTATTTTACATGACGGAGAAGAAAGGTTATATTATTCTCAAAGTTTTGAATACGATAATAATTTGAATCCCTATTGCTTGATTCAAAATAATACCACGATTCCGCTCTCTGAAAATAATCAAGCTAAAATGGATGCCTTGGACGGAGGATGGTATCATGGTGATTTAGGTTTCGAAAAAATGATTGAATACAATAATTTAGAATTACCTGCCAAAATAAGCCGCGAACTTTTTGATCAAGTTTCCAGTCAAATGATTAATGAAGTTGTCTTTTATGAATATGAGGAATTTTAGAATAGTTTCCATTATAAAAGTTGAAAGTTTATACATTTCGAAGTTTGGTTTTATTTCCGAGAGATTTAGTTTAAGTATAAGTTAACTAGGGCGTGCTCAAAAAGGCAGCCTAATTAACCAAATTCAAATTCCTCAAATCAATTAAAAGGGAAAAATTGTTTATTTTAATGGAAATTAAACATTGAGAATAATGAAAAATGAAGCTCAACAATCGAATGGAACTAATGCAGAGGAATTGAATTCAAAAAAAGCTAAAAAAACGGTACATAAAAACCTTTACGACATAAAAAAGGAACCCAAAAAAACCTTTGGAGTCTATTTGAAAAATCAAAATAGACTGATCATGAGTTCAATTGCTATTGCAGATAAGAAAGCTGCAATTATGATAAGGATAAATACTGCAATCATATCTGCTTTGGTTGTCTTTGAAAGTTACTTCGCAGAGAATCCATCTTTGGATAATAAAATTATTCCAGTACTTTTTATTGGACTTTCAATTTCACTAATTTTTGCTATTCTTGCAGCTAAGCCCTTTAGCTATACCATGTTTAAAGTGTTTAATAAAGTAATAAAGAAAAAATATCCAAAGTTAGAAGAAAATAACTTTATGCTTTTTGAAGTCCCAAACTTTGATGAGTATGAGCAATCGATGAAAAAAGTAATGAATAGTCAAAATCTACAAATTGGAAATCTTACAAGATTCAATTATTTTATGAGCAAAAGCATTTCTAGAAATTATGTGCAACTAGAAATAGCCTACACTGCTTTTCTTTTGACTTTTGTGATTGTGGCTGTGTTATATGTTATTTCCAATTTCTTTTAGGCACTCAAGGGAATTTGAGATCGAAAATTAACAGAAAAGCTTACCTAACAATAGATAGGGCCTATGCTGGCTTAGATAGTCCTATAATCCTGAAACCATGAAGATATTTACCTTAGTTTAAAATTCATGAT
>CAYOIL010000389.1:0-3286 GCA_964403985.1 uncultured Saprospiraceae bacterium | reverse complement strand
TTTTCCTCCTTTGGGGGCACCCAAACATACTTCTTCCCAGCCTAAAAGATAATTTTTAATCATAGGAATATCTATTTCATTCGAAAATGCATGTACCTTTTCTTCATCGATAAACCACTTCATCGATAAAAACTTAGATCGACGAGAATACAAGATTACTCCTATATTGATAAATTCCTGTCTTTCAACCTTAGGAACTAGTCGGATGATCGCATATTCGTACAGCTCTTTACCTTGCATCTTGAGCTTCTTTTACCAGTTGATCAATGCGATTTATTTTTGCCATCAAAATCGCTTTATACGCCAATTTCATCTTGTCAGGTGTAAGATCTGTAGAGGGTTCGTCCAAAAAATCTTCAGGAATAGCTTCAACAATTTCATTGACTTTTTCTTGGTTAAGTTTTTCCTTTATACAATCAGCTGCAGCAGTTAAATCCTTAGCTTTGGAAAGTAACACATGCTCTTTTATCATAGGAAAAGTCCTTTCTAAATGACTTTCCCAGGTCGCCCAATTATGATGAAAAAACAAACTAGCTCCATGATCAATTAACCACAATTCCTTATTCCAATTCAGCAAATTAGTGTTTTTAGCTGTTCTGTCAATATTCGAAATAATGCTGTCGAGAAGAACAACTTTGGAAGCCGAAAGGCTATCCGCCTCTGAAACAAGTGGATCATAGGTTATTGATCCAGCTAAGTAATGCAAGCCAAGATTCAGACCGATACTAAACTTTAGTAAGTCTTGAATTTCCTCGTCCCCTTCTGTTTTATGGAAGGAATCGTCTAGTCGTAAAAAAACGATTTCAGGAACGTTGAGATCTAATGCTCTAGCGAGTTCTCCTCCTATAATTTCAGCAATCAAAGCTTTTTTTCCTTGGCCAGCTCCTCGAAATTTCATGACATAATGAAAATCATCACTGCCTTCTACAATAGCAGGCAAAGAACCTCCTTCACGCAGTGGTTTTATGTATTGAACCACATCAATTGTACGAATATTAATTGTTGACATAAAGCAAAGGTCATGTTTTCTAGCGAAACATCACTCCCCCATCGCCTCTTTAATCATACCCAGCATTCGATTTGCCTGTGAAGGCTCACACCATCGCAATACTATGACGAGATCCTCTTCCGGTTCTATGATAATATAATTACCCCCAAATCCCGCTGCATAATATCCATCTTTGCTCAAATTACTCATTCTATTCTCCTGTCCCGATTGATTTAGCCACCACATATATCCGTAAGAATCATTGGGTGTAGAGGGATGAGTGGCATTCTTAATCCATTCTTTGCTAATCAATTGTTGCCCATTCCAATTTCCTTCATTCATGAATAATAAGCCAAATCTCGCATGATCTTCGGTGTTGATAAATAGTCCACCACCGGAGTGCCCTCCTCCACTAACAGATTGCATATGCATCCCGTCAATATTCGTCCAGGAATTTTTATATCCATACCATCTCCAGCTTGTTGAAGCCCCTATAGGGTCCATAATCTCCTCTTTAAGCACTTGAGGCAATGGCTTTCGCCAAACTTGCAACAGACTATAAGCCAATACATTAACTCTCACATCATTGTATTCCATGACTGTTCCTGGACGATCTGATTGTTGTTTTCTCCATGTGTGCACATCACCACTAGATGGTGGACGATCGTGCCAATCATATCCACCCCATAACTCACCTGACCAAGCCGAAGACTGCGTAAGAAGGTGATCCCATGTTATATTTTCATTTTGGCTTCCATCGAATGTCTTATCCCACACGTATTCCTTTACTTTGTCATCAACAGAGCGAATTAATCGGTCATCAACAGCAAGCCCTGCTACTGTCGACAAGTAACTTTTAGTCACACTGAAAGTCATGTCTACTCTTTTGGTATCGCCCCATTGTGCCACTACATATCCATTTTTCAAAATCATCCCAGAAGGCCCACCTCGTTTTTTAGTCGGACCAAGAATACTATGATAAGGTTCTTTTTGGAATCCCTTTAAAATAGCAAATCGTAAATCTTTTGGGCCAGAATATTCATTGGCTTGAATAGAATCAATGGCCGCATTTAGTAAGCCTTCATCTATCCCAAATTGCTTAGGAGATTTTGTTTCCCAAGAATGTCGGTCGGGGAAATATGTTTTTTGGGCTTGAGCCCAAAAAGAAAAAAGTAAAAGGACAAAAACTATAGTATTCTTCATTATTCTATGCTTGAAATAAAGTGGATATGGAAAAGTACATATAAATAATGTAAAACGCTAATCTATTTTTGAGTTGAAATAAGGTTTATGATGTGTGATGGTTTAGTGACATGCGGCTTCTATAGTGCTATCAGCTTTTGATCTGGTATCGAAATTTTAATTCCGGGTATTCTTAACTGATTAAGTCTAAATTCCTAATCATGGATTTTGTTGTCTTGTGTATTCATTGAAAAGTCCTTTACTTTTTTTCCTTAATGTTTTATTATTTCATCTTTATTTTGATTTTCACTTAAAACAATTGTAGCAATAAAATCCGTATAAATTGGATGTTGAATTTTAGCGTCACCTGAAACTAAATACTCTTCAATTAAATTTAAAACACTTATAAATTCTGATTGATTTGCTTTCCAATTTGTTAAAATTTGATTTGCAATCTCATTACAAATAATATACTGACCAATATCTTCTAATTGCCAAGACCAGTTGTTCCATTCCTTTAAGTTTGATATAGTTGGACTTAACTTTTTAATATCATTTGGAAATGTTTGAAATGATTTCATCAATTCTTGATTAAAGTTTACTTTTTCTAAAGTTCAATTTCTAGTGGTCAATTGCACTGTGAGTATGAGCGATTGCGAAATATTCACTCATTCATAGTAGTAGGTCTAGTTACCTTTATTTACAATCTTATATTTTGTTGTTCTATCATCTCCCTCTCTTTCAAACTTGCCATTTTTAACTCCCTTTGTTAAGTCCCTAGAGGCAGTAGAGGTAGATATATCCTTAAATAAATTTAAGTATTCTTTTCTTGAAAATTCAGTTCCCTCGAAATTGTCTATGAAGTATTGAATTCTTTCAACATCGTTTAGTTGTGTTCGTTGGCTAGAGATCAATTTTGTTAATGATTTAGAAATTATTCCTAACATGTATTCTATAAATACCGTTGATACACCTTGTCTATCAGAAATTGAAAGTCTGTCGTAATATTCCTTTTGTGTATTTCTAACCTCTTCTTCTATTGGAAGGTATTCAAATACTGGATTTTCTTTCATTAGAATTATAGTTTGCCATAGCCTGCCCATTCTACCATTTCCA
>CAYOIL010000388.1:0-3290 GCA_964403985.1 uncultured Saprospiraceae bacterium | reverse complement strand
AACGAGCCCTCTTGGGCTTCGCCGAAATCGAGGAGCGGCTGGCTGTACTCGGGGGAGTCGTGCTGCTCTGGGGCTCTTTCCTCTCCTGGGCGCGGCGGGAGGCCAAGTGCAAGAGGGTTCAGTCCGTAGCGCTCCAGCACGCGGCGGATGGACGAGGCGGCGAGCGAGGCTCTGGGTCCACGCCAGCTTCGCAAGGAGACCGTCAGTTGGGTGAGACCTGTCTTCCATCAATAGGGAAGTGCAGCCCGCTCGGCGAGCGGTGGTTGGAAACTCAAGAAAATGGAGCCCGGTGCTATCGAAGGGTTAGCTCCGCGCCCACGGGGGGCGTCCCGTCGCCGAAGTGGGTGATCTCCACGTTGGCGGTTCCGCTCTGGCCGCCCGGAGCCCCCACCTCCACGGTCAGGGTTCCTCCGGGGAGGCCGGTTAGGTAAAGCGGGATGAGGGGTCCCTCTTGGAGATGAAGCAAGCTGCCGTAGCGGAGCACGGCGCTGCCGTCTTTGCCCGAAACATTCAGCGAGAGCGACTCCGGCACGTCGAGGCCGTCCGCCATGCGGATCATCAGCCGGGTGGCGCCCCCTGGGATCAGAGTGAACGTTGCATCTGTCGTCTCGCCCTCTGCGACTTGGACGAGCTCCGACGGCGTCGCGAGAACGTTGGTGTTCGGGCGAAAGCGGTACGTCCCGGGCTCAAGAGGAGGAGAGAGAGCCTTGCCGTCCTCCAGGTCAAAGTACGCGAGACTCTTGCCGGACTCGCTGTAGATCGACACCTGCCTTGGGAGCCGGAGCTCGTCGTACCCCTCGCCCCGCTGGTACTCGACGGCGATACGTCCGCCTCGGGTCAGACGCACCGTGCCCGCATCGACGGTGGCGTCGCCTGGAATATCGACGTCTCGGTAGTGCGACGCGTAGCCGTCGAGCGTGACGGAGACGTGGGCGGTGCCGGGCCGCATGTACGGCATGTCGACTTCCCCGTCCTCGTCCGTGAACGCGTCGGAGAAGCCGCCCCCGAGCCGGACGTAGACCTGGGCGGGCGGAGAGGGAGCCACTCCGTTCGCGAGCACGCGCAGCCGCAAGCGGCTCGAAGGGCGGACCGCGTCCGGTACGCGAATCACCACGGGCGCGGCAGCCTCCGACAGAAGCGGAATCGGCTCCGTTGCCACCGTTCCCACGCTCCAGCCCCCTGGGACGGTCACGTGAAGGACGCGCGCATCTTCCCGCACGTCGCGGAGAGTGAACGCGCCGTCCGCCGCGGAGTCTGTGCGTCTGTCCCAGAGGTTCTGCTGCGACTGGGTGCCGACCATCCAGCCTGACAGGCCGGCGCCGCGCTCATCGACGACGCGACCCACCACGGTGCGGCCCGCCTCAAGGCGCACGTCCCAGCGCGTGACCTCCCCCGCTGTCAGCGCAACGGTTTCCTCCACCTTGCCGTACTCCGCCTCGGACGCCACCGCTTGAACGTGACGCGGATCAATGCCCTGACGCTTGTATCGGCCGCGGCCATCCACGGGAGTCGAGCCACCGAGGAACGTCCAGCGGCGGTCCCCTGTGCCGGTGCTCACAGTCGCTCCCACCGCGGGGGAACCGTCCGCTCGTAGCACCGTTCCCTCTAGGATCGCTCCCATGCGCAGGACCAGCGTGACTTCCTGGCGTTCCCCAGGTTCTAGCTTGAACCACTGACTCAAGGGCGCGTGCATCTCCGTCCGCACATACACCGTCACATGTTCGGCGCCGATCACGCCCGACTCGAAGCTCCCGTCTTCGGCGCTGACGAACTCAACGGGATGGGGCTTCAGTCGCCTCCCTTGGCTCATCTTGCTTCCCGCCGGCTGAATCCGAATACGGGCGCCCGCAACGGCGACTCCGCTTTCGTCTTCGACTCGGCCGAAGAGCGTCGCTCCGTTGGGCTGAAGAACGAAGTCCCGGCTGTAGGCCTCCCCCGGAGCGTGCCCCGTCAGCAGTTCAGGAAGGCTAGGTGCAAAGCCCGCTGCCCGCGCCGATAGAGAACGAGCTTCGCCCACGTCGCGAACGCGGTAGGCCCCCGCCTCGTCCGTCACCCCCACAAACTTCGCCTCGCCATCGTTGGCGTAGTCGGAAAGCACGATCTCGGCCGCCGCGATCGGACGGCCCTCGGGATCCTTGACGACCCCCGCGACCTCGAAGCCCTCGGCGATGGTCATCTCGGCGACCGTCACGCTCCCCGCCTCGACGTCGAAGCTGTTGCCCTGCGCCCGGTCGGGAATCACGGCCACGCGGCCGGGAGAAAGGTCAAGCACGAGCACTCGGCCGGACTCATCGGTGGTCACGCGCTGCGAGCGCTTCCTCGGCGAAGAGTCGCCGAAGGGAAAGAGGTTCGCCGACACCTCGGCAGCGGGCGTCCCGTCCGACCAGGAAATACGCAGGTCCAAGGAGCCCGTCTCTGCAGCTGGCCGGAGCGGAAACGCGGGCGTCGACGGAGCCATGGCGAGCGCCTCCGATGCCGCGCCGCCAGGGGCGTCGGCCGCCTCCCTCTCCAACGGCAGAGCCGCGATGTCCTCGATAGCCTCCGCCGCGCCCTCGACGTCGGCGCCCCTTTGCACCGACTCCGTAGCGATCTCAGCCACGGACCCGGGCGGCCGGCTGAGAAACCAGAAGACCAGAGCCGCCGCAAGCGCCAGCACCAGCGCGATAGCGCTTCCTTCCTTAAGTCGTGCTGTCATAGCGAGCATCCTCGGGCCCTACGGTAGCGCAAGTTCGCGGAAGCTGAGAATGGACCGCTTCCAAAGCGGACCGCAGACTAGATCCATGCCCTCACCCAGGCCCCTCGGCTCAAGAGCTGATTGGACGGAGGCCGCCTTGAGCCCGGGTAGGAACGAGCCCTCTTGGGCTTCGCCGAAATCGAGGAGCGGCTGGCTGTACTCGGGGGAGTCGTGCTGCTCTGGGGCTCTTTCCTCTCCTGGGCGCGGCGGGAGGCCAAGTGCAAGAGGGTTCAGTCCGTAGCGCTCCAGCACGCGGCGGATGCGGGTGATAATGTCTCGGTGCACGCGCTCGACTTCGGCTGGGTTGAGGGGGCGAGCCGGCTGGAAAACGGGCGGCTGGAAGGGGCCGCGCGTGACGTAGGTGCCATCCAGAAACAGGGAATGGAAATGTACGTTGAGCTCCAAGCTCGACCCGAACCGCTGCGTGGAGTTGATGGCGCCGGGGTGGAACTGCGGCGGTTCGGCCTCGGCAGTTGATCGATCATGGCTGGCCTTCGCACGGCGTACGTAGGATGCAGACACCGCACGGATGTGGGCGCGGCCGATGTCGCGGCAG
>CAYOIL010000387.1:0-3299 GCA_964403985.1 uncultured Saprospiraceae bacterium | reverse complement strand
CCGACGTAGCCCGGGGGCGCGCCGACGAGGCGGGAAGCGTTGTGCTTCTCCATGTACTCACTCATGTCCATGGTGATGACGGCGTCTTCGTCGCCGAACATGAACTTCGCGAGCTGCTTGCAGGTGTAGGTCTTGCCGACACCGGACGGGCCGAGGAAGAGGAACGTGCCCATGGGGCGGCGCGGGTCCTTGAGGCCCGAGCGGCTGCGGCGAACCGAGCGTGCGATCTCGCCGACCACACTGATGGCCTCGTCTGGGAATTCCGAACGGGAGCCAACGTCGAGCGTCCCCTTTTGAAATACGACAACCCTGGTCCAGAATGGCGAGATTGTCTGCGACACGGCCACACTTCTGCCGCCTCCGGGAAGCAGCTGTGCCCAATCTGCTTTGCTCGTTGCTTCCCGGAAGCGCTAGAGCAGGGATCGTCCGGAGATGGCTACGCGAAGAATGTCGCAATTGAGTGCTGGGGCGAGGGAGGTAGGATGTTCTACCGCCAGCGAAAATGGCCAGTCAACACTTGCCTACTTGACCGAGTTGCGATCTACAATGAGAGCGCGCGTGAGCTACCACGGGTCATTGCCACAGCGGCCACCTGCGCTTATTACAGTGCTTCGGGAGACCGCCGCTTTGCAAGCGAGTGCCCGCTCGAGCTACCTGCAGCGCGGCTTCGTTCGCGGGCGCATCGATTATTTTTTCGCAACAACGGCTCTGCCGCAGAAGGATGGACAGAAGAATCTCACGGGGTGCGCTACTCTTCGTAACGTTGGTACTCGGTGCCCTCGCGGGCACCCGCGACGTTGGCCCGAACACTCGGATCGATACGCGTACCGTTTCGAAACTCAATCGGCTTGTCGCAACCTCAATTGGCGGGCAGGGGGGGATCGTCTGCCAGGGGACGATTCATGAGTTTGTCAGTGATTCGACTTCTTCGGTCTGCACGCCAGCTGAGGTTGAGTTACGAGTAGATCGCGAAGATTTGTTGTTCGATGGCAAGGCGGACTATGGTGTCTTCAAACTCTCAGTCGATTTTCGCACCTACTCACTTGATGTCAGCGATGAGGTGCTTTCAAGGCTCGTGGAATTCGTTGCGAGAGATGGAGAATTGCTCTTCAGTATTCCCCAGATCGATGATCACGGTCTGTCAGAACTAGCGTTGGTACCCGTCCGATCGCCACTACCTGACACAGCTGCTGTCACAGACCACGAACGTAGACTATTCGGCAATGCATGGGTGGCGCCAGAGTTTGCTGCTGCCCCGATCCTAGCCCTCGAACTCTTGCGTGCGGATGTCGACTCGAGAGTCGAAAGATTGGACCGATCTATTTCCCTGCCCATTGTGAAAGGAATTCGTGAAGGGGTGCAGGAGCTATCTGAGTTTAGCACTGCGGCACTCCGTGCCGGCAGGGGTGTAGAATCGTGGACTAACGCCGACTTCCATACCATCTTCAGGCTCTATCTGCCGAGAAGCTCGAAAGAGTCGGTTGACTTCTCGGGTCTACCGATTCGCTACTACTGGCAAGCAGCGAAGCCAGGACGGCCGGGTGCCTATCTGACGCGAATTCGGGAGGCTCGCTCGCCGAATGCTCTTGCAGGAGAAGCACGTTCGCGTCAAAATTTTTACGTCTCATTGTATCATTTTTGCGCGTTACTCCGGTACCTCAAGGCTGAGCACTACAACGGGTTCACTAAAGTGCACAGCGCCGTCGCCAGGCGTCGTGGGGAGGTCGCGAAAACGAGGTCGGGAACTAGGCGGTAGGAAATTTGTATCACCCATATTGTCGAAACGATCAGTGCCGACTTCCTCCCAATTCCTCTACCACTGCTTCCCAAGACAGTCAGGAGCAGGCAGGCTACCACCTGAATCCCCAGCGTCGATCGTTCGCTCCCAAGCAGAGGCGGATGCGAAGGGGCTCGGTATCCTCCGTTCTATTTTGAGCCGGGGACTACTTTGTTCCCCTGAGGCTCTCGAGATCAAGGGAACGGACTGGCCGACGCTTTCTTCCAAGCAGGCGCTTGCAAGAGCCGGTGCCCCCTACACTCGAATTATCCAGTCGCGAGCCTGTTTCAGTCTTTCCACGCGCAAGGAGCTTTCAGTTCAACGCAGCGAGGCGCTCAACGCGGATGATGAGTCAAGCTTCCGTCGGAGGTCTCATCTCGATAGTTTCGGCCATTTCGCGATTGCACTGACGAACGCCGCAGGCAGGCGCCTTGGGATAAAGCCCGTTCACTACTACTACGAGCAACCAGGTGTTTCTGGCGTCGCCCGTAAAGAGTCCAGTGCTGGTATTGCGTTGCTCGAGCGGCTCTATGATATTAGGATTCTTCTAAGCGCGGTGGCGCAGATCGAAGCCCGAGCAGGTGGCGATAACCCTAGCAGTGAGTCCTTCTTGACTCGGGAGGCGCTTGCGCACGTTGGCCTCAACCTCGGATTCGAAGATGATGTCCAAAGGTCCGAGGCCATAGGCGTTTTTGAGCTATTGGATACGGACCGTCAGCCTGCGTGGGTGCTTGCAGATTCGATCGACTATCTTCTGTCCATGTTTCAAACCGCGGACTCACGAACAGGGAAAGAGTTAAGGTACTGGCAGCAGCGGGAATGGCGCTTGGTGCATCACAAGACACAACACCTGGAGTGGGAGCGGATGCCTTTAGAGTCGCTTTCAAGCGACGTTCCGTCTCGCAGACAACCAGAACGAGGGGGCCTACATGAAGGAGAGAACCTAGATGATCTATCGGCGAGTTCCGGCCGATTCATCCTGCGAGCGATCCGCGGCGAGCACTTCCGCCACTATATCGATCATGTTTTGGCGCCCAGGCCGTGCTTAGCAGTTGTACGCCGTATGATCGGCGAGTTCGATTGGCCGCGCACTCCGCCGGGAGTTCTTGCATCAAGCTGATAGTTTCAAGGCTGTCGCATGTGTGTATCCTCCGCTGATTAGCTGTGATGATGATTATTGCTCCTATGGTCCACGGTGACCCCCACTGGTCAAGCCTCGAGATCGCGAAGCTTGCCGTTAGTGTTGCGACACCTGTGATTGTAGCCTCGATCGGATGGTTCGTCGCCCGGCGATTAAAGCGGATAGAGAACTCGAATTCGCATAATCAGCAACTCGTTTCTGAGCGAATTCGACTCTATCGGACGATTTCCCAGGATCTGAACCGCCTCTTCTGCTACTTCACTTTCGTTGGCAGTTGGAAATCAACATCGCCGAAAGATGTTCTTTCACTGAAACGTTCGCTAGATGAGGTTTATTTTGCACATGCCTTCTTGTTCACGGACCAAGTGAGCAGCGCGTATA
>CAYOIL010000386.1:0-3324 GCA_964403985.1 uncultured Saprospiraceae bacterium | reverse complement strand
ATACGGAACTTGCACTAGAAGGCTTTAGATTTTGGGATTTAGTAAGGTCTGGAAAAGCAAAAGAATTTCTAGGCCCGCTAGGTTTTCTTGAAAACAAAAATGAAATTTTTCCAATACCACAATCTGAAATTGATATTTCAGAAGGAAGGTTAACCCAAAACCCGGGTTATTAATTAATATTAAATAATTAAAAATACTATTATGAAAGTGTTACAATTTTTTGGTGTTCTTTTTACATTGTGTATTCTAACAATATCTTGTGAAGATGATCCAGTAAATCTTATGGTTTCCTCCATATTTGCTAATGGTAATTCATTTGAAGATGGAATGGCTGTTAGTATAGATCTTAATTCTGCCACTACTGCTCAGGATGTGCCAATCAATGCCTTAAGTATCGAAGTTACATTTGACAAAGCAGTTAATACTGGATCAGTTTCAAGTGCAAGTGTTTCCCTTTCAGACGATCAAGGTAATGCAATTCCTATAACTCCATCTGGATCTGGAAATATGGTAACTATTAGTACGGATCAAGTACTAACTAAAGGAACATTTTATACTTTTTCTTTATCTGGCTTAAGTGCTGATGATGGAGGTGGCTTAACAGCAATTACTAGAAGCTTTACAACTGAAGGACGTGCACCAGTTATTCCTCCCAATGCTGATTCACAAATAGCTTATTGGACATTTGATAAAACAGGAGATGACGAAACTGGAGATTTTCCAGCAAGTGATATTATCGCTATTGAATATCAAGAAAATAGATTTAATGAAGGTGGAAGTGCTGCGGTATTTGATGGAGATGAAAGTGTAATTGTAATACCAGGTGCAGATCGATTGCTTGCAGAAAAAGATTTTACTATTTCTTTTTGGATGAAAACAAACTCAAATGGTCATGTCAATGCTGATGGTAATCCTGAAGGTCATTTTGTTTTAGGTTTAGGTGGATTTAATGGATTCCAATTTGAAATTAATGTAAATGATATGGCAGAATCAACTAATTGTAAATTTAGCCAAGGCTATTTAACAACAGACGGAAGTACTACAAGTGAGGATGCATTTTTTGCTGGTGATGGAGCTACTTTCGAAAATGGTGGATGGCAAGGATGGGATTTTCAAGCAAATCTTACTGGAACAGGAGGTGTAAATAGTTTATTAGGTGACCGTTGGGTACAAGTAGTTGCTTCCTATGATTCAGCTACTAAACTTCACAGACTATATTTTGATGGTCAATTAATGAAAGGGCATGATTTCAATTTATGGCCAGAAGGTGATTTAAAAAGAGATGTTTCAGGTGTTACATATATTGAAAGTGGAGAAGTTACCCCAGATCTTGCTTTTGGTTTTATACATTCACCAGAAAGCACTAGGTGGGACGATACACCCTGGGGTGCTTATGAAGTTCCTACTTCAAAACACTTCAAAGGTTCTTTAGACGATGTTAGAGTATTTACTACTTCGTTTACACCTGCTGACGTTCAAGCATTATATGATGCAGAAAAGTAAAATATATTTTATAATATAAATGACAAGTAAAAGGTGGAAACCATTCCTTTGGTTTTCCACCTTTTATTTTACTTAACTATACATTTTAAAGTTATAATCAAATGCTAAGAATATTGTTATTATTTTTTACCATTTCTTCAATTTTAGCTTGTGATATAGCGCAACCGTCAACAGATGGATTCTTCCAGTTAATTTCTGCTCAATTATCTGGCGCTTCAATTTTAAATGATTCTCCAGTACCAATAGGAACAGAATTCTCCCTTTCCTTTTCAACTGAAATTGACATAAATTCAATTAATAAAATAAGCCTTTCAACCAATAATCAACCTACTGAAATAGAAGTTTCATTACTTAGTACCCCAACTATAGTTTCCGTTATACCATTAACCCCTTTAACGGAGGCAACTAACTATATTTTAACAATTCCTTCTAGCCTTACAGCTACCAATGGAACTACTTTCATAGGCATAGAATTAGATTTTAACACAAGCTCAGAACCTTTAGAAATAATAGAATTACGATCCACTGAAAAAGTTTTATCTGAAAGTAATAGAAATTTAGAAATTGAAATTGAGAAAGGATTTGAAATTACTTTTAATTCAGCAGTAGATGCTGATAATTTAAATGGGAATTTACAAATCGTAGGAAACAAAAATTACACTTTTGATGCAGTAAATATAACTGAATCAAAAATCCAATTAAACATAATCGAAACAAGTAACAATTTAGAGAAAATAAATCTTCTATTTATTAGCACATTAGGAGAGTCAGTTGATAAAACATTCGAAACAATTTCATATGAAATTTTTACAAATAGCATTGGAGAACCGGATTTCCCTATAATAAGTGATGAGGAATTGTTAACAAAAATCCAACAGCAAACTTTTGAATATTTCTGGTCATTTGGTCATCCTAATAGTGGTATGGCAAGAGAGCGAAATACAAGTGGCGACATAGTAACTTCGGGTGGTACAGGATTCGGTTTAATGTCAATTATTGTAGGAATTGAAAGAGGTTTTATAAGTCGTGAAGAAGGAATTTCTAGATTTAAAAAAATCATGGATTTTCTTGAAAATGCAGATCGTTTTCACGGAGTATGGTCCCATTGGATTAATGGAAACACTGGAAAAGTTGTTCCATTCAGCCAATTTGATAATGGGGGTGATATTGTGGAAACGGCATTTTTAGTTCAAGGAATGTTGACAGTTCGTCAATACCTAGATGCTACAAATCCTGAAGAATTAGAACTTATATCACAAATTAATACATTATGGGAGGAAGTTGAATGGGATTGGTATGCTAGAGAAGAAACAGATTATATTTCTTGGCATTGGAGTCCAAATTATGAATGGCAGATTAATTTACCTGTAAGAGGCCATAATGAGACTCAAATCATATATACATTAGCTGCGGCAAGTCCTACTCATTCTATTGATAAAGAGTACTATACAACAGGTTACCAAAGAAATGGAGATTTTGTAAATAACAATTTGTATTATGGGATTAATCTTCCTACGGGACCTACTTTAGGAGGTCCTTTATTTTTCTCTCATTATTCATATTTGGGCATGGACCCAAGAAATTTATCTGATGGTACTATAAATTACTGGGAACAAAACATAAATCATACTTTAATCAACAGAGCCTACTGCATTGAGAATCCATTGAATTACGCAGGATATTCAGATCTTTCATGGGGTTTAACAGCAAGTGACAATAACGAAGGATATTCTGCACATGCCCCTGATAATGACAAAGGAATTATTACGCCTACTGCAGCTATAAGTGCAATTGTTTATGCGCCTGAAGAAAGTCTTGAAG
>CAYOIL010000385.1:0-3360 GCA_964403985.1 uncultured Saprospiraceae bacterium | reverse complement strand
GATCATCTGGTTCAACTCCCTCCATATCAAGAATTTCAAAACTTGGGTTGTGAAAGAGTGAACTATTGATTAATGCGGTATCACATTGCGTTGCTCCAACATTTATGAATACCGAAAAACAGATTATTGATTTAAATAGCCTAGACATGGAAGAATACTTTTTATTTAAATAGGAATAACGTAATGTGCAGCTGTTCCCTAAATTAATGAAAATATAGTGATTTAGCAACTAGATTACCTTTTTGAATAATTGAGCACTTGCAATTATTTTATAACATTTTAAAACATAGATTAAAATCGGATTAATTTTTATTAACTTCCATTAACAATTATATCTGAATATGAATTACAAAGAACAATTACTATCTAAGGATTGGAAAAGGAAAAGATTACAAATATTAAAACTTGATAAAAAAACTTGTACTAAGTGTAATGGCACTGAAATTGCCCAATTGGCAACTAAACAAGTTGGATTAGTTACAAAGAGGGTGTTTGTTTTGAATGTGGAGGAGTAAATATTTTTCAATAGTTAAAAGAATAATTAATAAATGAAATTCTCCCACCCAGTCTCTAAAGCCCTCAAATTCTACGTCTACATCTACTCCCATCCAATCACCGATGAAATCTTTTACGTAGGAAAAGGAAAAGGCAACCGCATATTTGCACACCTCGAAGATCAAAAAGAATCAGCTAAGGTTCAAGCGATCCAAGAAATCCTGAATCAAGGATTAAAACCAAAGATGGAAATTTTGATTCATGGCTTGGAAGATGAAGTAACTGCTTTAAGAGTAGAATCTGCTATTATTGATTTACTCGGGATCAAAAATTTGACAAATAAGCAAAGTGGATTTAAAAGTGCCACTTTTGGGAGAATGAATATTGATCAAGTCAATGCGGCTTATGATCGGCAGCCAGTACAAATTGGGGAACCTTCTATCTTGATTAGGATAAATACTGCATTTAGATATTCCATGAGCTCAATTGAACTTTATGATTCTACCCGTGGACAATGGCGTGTGAATTTGAGGCAAGCTAGAAAAGCTAATTATGCCTTTTCAGTATACAAAGGAATAATACAAGAGGTATATGTAATTTTTAGCTGGTTTCCTGGCTCAAGCACCTTTAACGTAAGGGTGAATGATAATCCAATCGAAGGTAGATATGAGTTTATTGGCAATATTGCTCCAGATTTAATTCGGAATAAATACCGCTTTAAATCTGTAGAGCATTATTTCAAAAAGGGTAGTGCCAATCCGATTATGTATTTGAATATATAGCGTTAACAACATATATTGGTACATGTACTGCTAAAAATAAATATTATAAATCATTTGCTTTATTCGAAAATTGGATATACATTTGCTTATGATTAGTAAGGGTGCTTATAGTGAATTGTCAATTGCGAAACTAATATTGTCTATTAAATATGGACCATATTTAAAGTCAGTGGATAAGGGCAGTGTAAAGTATTTAAAAGGGATTCATTTTGATGAAGATTTCTTATTTACTCGATTTGAAGATAGTTATGTGGCTGAGAGTGAAGATTCTAATAAGTATGTATTGAATGAAGGACAAGTTTTATTAGCTAGTAAAGGATACAGATATTATGCATTTATGGTTGATGAATCACTCGGAAGGTGTGTTGCTTCTTCTCAGTTTTATGTAATTAATGTTAATGAAGAAGTGGTTACACCTGCATATTTTACACTTTTACTAAATTCGAAAAGAATGCAAGGCAGGTTGGCTAAATTAAAGAAAGGAGCAACCATTCCAATATTGCCTAGAAAAGAACTCTTAGCAATTAAAGTAAAAATTCCTTCCATTAAATACCAAATTCAGGTAAGCAAGATTTATGAATTATTGAAAGAGCAAATTAGAATACAGAGAACAATACTTGAGAAAAAATTAATTATAAAAGAAAATTTAATTAACAAATTAACTAAATAAAACGCCGATAAAAAACAAAATCTCTTGATTAGTAACCAAGAGACTTTTATCAAAGGTATAAACTTGAAATTGGCTGATCACCAATCGCTCAGTTACCTTGATTGTGACAAATCAAATATATGCCTTTGACCTCTATCATCAAAATTTTTTGATGATTACTCGGAAAAACGGTCTTGGTCCGTTAAGCCTTGATAAATTTTATTACTACTATTAAACATATTATAATATGAGAAATAGGAACGTCAATGGGCGTAAATTTAGCGAACAAACAATTCAAGCTGTTTGGGAAAAAGGAAGGATAATTAGAGATAAAAATCCTGATGTATGGAGAAAAGATGCATGTGGCGCATTAATTAGAAGAAGCCAGTATGGTGAATTAACTTCAACTGGATGGGAAATTGACCATAAGAATCCTCGAAGTAATCAAGGAACAGATGTGTTACGAAATCTTCAACCTTTACAGTGGGAAAACAATCGTCATAAAGGTGATGATTATCCTAATTGGAATTGTTTGATAAAATCATAATGGAAATTAGGTGGGAGTAGTAATATTCCCACCCCTTTTAAAATATTAGTAAATGAAACTTACACAAGAAACAATAAACAACCAAGTCTGGAAGGCCTGCGATACCTTCCGAGGAACTATCGACGCTACCCAATACAAAGACTATATCCTAACCATGCTTTTTATAAAATACATCTCTGATGTATTGAAAGAAAAGAAGGAAGAATATGACAAAAAATATAAGGGCGATAAAGAAAGAGTGGAACGAGCCATGAAGCATGAGCGCTTTAAAGTTCCTGATGAAAGTACTTTTGATTACATTTATGAAAACCGAAATGAAGATAATCTAGGAGAGTTGATTAACATTGCTTTGGAGAATGTGGAGGAAGCGAATCGATTAAAATTAGATGGAGTATTTCGGAATATTGATTTTAATTCTGAACCGAACTTAGGACCGACCAAAGATCGGAATCGAAGATTGAGAAATCTGCTGAGTGATTTTCAGGTATTAGATTTGAAACCTTCTAATTTAAAAGGAAATGATA
The DNA here is from genome assembly GCA_964403985.1 of uncultured Saprospiraceae bacterium. GTDB lineage: Bacteria > Bacteroidota > Bacteroidia > Chitinophagales > Saprospiraceae > JAHDFB01. The sequence goes on along the minus strand of CAYOIL010000385.1, from coordinate 363 downwards.
TTATTGGTGATGCCTATGAATACTTAATTTCTCGCTTCGCATCTGATGCCGGGAAAAAGGCTGGCGAATTTTATACACCATCTGAGGTTTCTTCCTTATTGGCAAAATTGGTTGAACCTAAAGAAGGGGATCGGATTTGTGATCCGACTTGTGGATCAGGATCTCTATTGTTGAAAGCTGCAAAAGAAGTAGGAAGTAAAAATGTTTCCTTGTATGGGCAAGAAGTGAATGGATCAACTTGGGCATTGGCTCGAATGAACATGTTCCTACACGAAATGGATAATGCACAAATAGAATGGGGTGACACTATAAACAATCCACAACTAAGAGAAGGGGATGCTCTGATGAAATTTGATGTAGTCA
>CAYOIL010000384.1:0-3368 GCA_964403985.1 uncultured Saprospiraceae bacterium | reverse complement strand
CAGTATTTGAACTATGATTTTACAAAGAGTTTACTTGATGGAAATGTAACTTGGATATCTGGCTTTCAAAGTTCTTTGAATTCAACTTCTTCAGAATTATATGGTGATGCTTCCTTTTTGTCAATGAATGCTGGACTTTATTCTCAGTGGACACACAAGATTTTGTCAAGTTTATCTTATACCTTAGGTGTGCGATATGAGTTAAATCAATTGAATAATGAGTCTTATACTTATAGACTAAATGAAGAAGATGTTAGGATTGAAGAAAATAGTATAACAGAAGGAAAACCCGTTTTTCGAGCAGGATTGAACTATTCTTTATTTAAAGGGAATAATTTAAGAATGAGTATAGGTCAAGGATATAGATTTCCCACAGTTGCGGAGAAGTTTACAGTCACCAATGCAGGAGGTTTAGTTATTTTGCCAAATCCAGAACTCGAAGCAGAAACTGGGTATTCGGCAGAAATTGGCATAAGACAAGAGTTTCAGAATTACTTTATAAGTTCCTTTATTGATATTGCTGGCTTTTACAGTGAATACAACAATATGATTGAATACCAAATAAACAGTGATGCATCGGGTTTTATAGCAGAAAATGTGGGAGATACAAGAATACCTGGAATAGAGATGTCTTGGGGAACGCAATGGGACGTTGGAAAATTAAAAATTCAATCCCTTTTGGGGTACACCCATATCAATCCTACTTATCGAAACTTTACAGATGAAATTAAGTTTAGTGGTACATCAGATGAAAACATATTAAAATATCGATACAGAAATAGTTTTAAGTCGGGCTTGAATTTAGAAATTTATAAAATTGAGTTATGGGTAAATCAGAGGTATAACAGCCATATGGTATCAATTGATCGAAGTTTTTCGACTTTCATAAATGGAATTGCAGCATTTAGAGATCTTAATAATAAGGGTTATAATGTCCTTGACGCAAGAATAGGATATAAATGGAAAAACTTTTCCTTTAGTATTAATATGAATAACATTCTAAATGCAACATATACCGAACGCCCTGCATTGCTAGAAGCTCCCAGGAATATTTCATTTCGTTTTGCATATGACAGTTTATAAAGAAAGATTGAAACAAAATTCGTAAAAAATAAGTTATACGAGTATGAGACAAATAATAACACTTTTTATAGCCTTTGTAATACTGTGCATAGGATTAACATCATTCATCAATTTTGATGAATCAGCAGAAAAAGAGACTAATTCGTTCGAAACAAAGACAATTCTTATAGATGAACCCTCAGTAAATATTCTTGAAAATGAATATTACGATGATTATTTGGAAGAATTAGCTATTGCTGGACCTAAAACTGAAGAAGTAAGTACATTCAATACTCTTCAAACACAAGGTCAAAGTACTGAATTAACAGAAAAAGTGATTGGGAATGAGATCGTTGGATCTGTTGAGGTAATAGAACCTTTGAATATTATAGAAGAACCATCAGAAATAGTAGAGAAAGTTACAGAAAATGTAAGTGTTGTTGATCACACACCGTTTGGTATGTTATTAAAGAAGCATGTTAACAGTAAGGGAAATGTAAATTATGCAGCTTTCAAAAAAGACGAAGCAGCTTTGGATGCTTATTTGGATCAACTACAAAGTAATCCTGTAGATAGAAATATGAGTAAGAATGAGCGATTAGCTTATTGGATAAATGTATATAATGCATTTACGATTAAGTTGATTTTAGATAATTATCCTTTGAATAGTATCAAGGATTTAGAAGGTGGAAAGCCTTGGGATAAGGTGTTTATTAAACTGGGAAATACTTCATATTCATTGAACATGGTTGAGAATGAAGTGATAAGAAAGAGGTTTACAGAACCAAGAATACATTTCGCAGTAAATTGTGCGGCAGCAAGTTGTCCACCTTTATTAAATGATGCTTTTTATCCAGATAGATTAACCAATCAACTCGCAGAAAGGACTGCATCATTTATCAATAACAGTTCTTATAATACAATAACTTCTTCTAAGCTTCAAGTAAGTAAAATATTTGATTGGTACGGTGTTGATTTCGGCGACGTAAAGAGTTATTTGAAAGGAAATGTAGATGTCGATGTGAGTGGTTTGACTCTTGAATTCAAAGAATATGACTGGAGTTTAAATAAACAATAATAGAACAGATTAATCTAGACTACATTAAGTATTCACGATCTTAGTACATAAGATTGTGTACATACTAAAGGACCTTTGGGTTGTATGATTTTATATGGTTTTATTCAAACCCATATATTTTATTATCAAGGTTATTGACTCTTCACTATTTTAGAAAATTGTACTGAATTATCTTTGTTTTTCATTTCTATGATATATACTCCGTCTTTTAGGTGATCAATTTCAAGTTGTATTTTTATACTTCTAATAGTGTTTTTACGCATCAATAGCTTTCCTTGTAGACTATATAGATTTACTTCTTTAATTTCCTGATAATCACCTTGATCAATTAAAATTAAAGATGAACTAGGGTTCGGATAGATGACATAGTCATTTTCTATTAAATCCTTTGTTGATGAAGTTAAGTCAGCACAATCATTATTTGATAATATAAATTCTCTTAGTTTAGAATATTCTAAAGATTCAATGTTGAATTCTGGTGGGGCAATAGCATCTCCTTTAATCAATCCAATGGCAATTCCATTCTCTATTCTTAATTGTGAAATGAAAGTAAAAGGGTCTGGTCTTCTATAATCACCAATTACATCCCAATCGTTTTCTATTTCAGCGATTTTAGGTAATGAAATGATAATTGTATCATTAATTTGTCCTATATGTTGTACTGACATATCATGATTGTCATTGCAATCAAAGTCTGTTCCATCCCAAATCCTTATTTGAGTTTTAGTCTCTTCACCTCTTAGCATTTCTATTACTTCTAAATCCAATCCATATTCATCTTTTGAAAGAATTGTGCCATAAATTATGGAATAGGATTCATTAATTCCCATACTTGCACAGAATGTCTCTGGAATAAAGGTACAACTGAAAGATTGAAATGGGATTAGTAAGCAGCAAATTAAGATGAGATTTTTAATCATGGTGTTAAGTTTTAGTTTAATTCTAAAGCAAAGAAATATTTTTAAGCAAATTAACTATCTTAATAATAGAGAATTAAATTGATAATTTAAAAAGGCCTTTATTAACGAAGTAATCTTTGTACAAATAAAGTCGTAAAGAATAACTGATTAAAAATCCATAATTTATTCATTAGATAAGTCGAATATCTTGATATATAGTCAGTTTCTTAATCAGAATCTTATTTAATGACCTATTTATTGTTCTATTTTAAAATCCAGAAATAAGGGGATTATTAATTGTGAATTTACATAAGAAAGAATGTAAATAG
>CAYOIL010000383.1:0-3380 GCA_964403985.1 uncultured Saprospiraceae bacterium | reverse complement strand
GCATAACGGCCGTCGCGTGATCGGTAAAATAACACATAACGAATGCGCAATTTCTCATTTGATAGCGACCCGCCACACGTACAATGCTGACCACTGACTCTGCCGATGCAAAACGGTAACTTCACTCTGTTTGATGATGGAAGACGTATTCAATGAGCGACAAACAAGTAAAAATCGCAATGATTGGATTGGGCTTTGGTGCCGAATTCATTTCGATCTATCAAGCCCATGCAAACGCTGAAGTCACTGCGATTTGTCGTCGCAACGAAGAAGAATTGAACAAGTGTGGCGATCAGTTCGGAATCGAAAAACGATACACGGACTACGAGCAGGTGCTGGCTGATCCGGAGATCGACTATGTGCACATCAACAGCCCCATTCCCGATCACGCCTGGATGTCGCTGAAGGCGCTGGATGCGGGCAAACACGTGATGTGCACGGTCCCGATGGCAACCACAATCGAAGACTGCCAGAAGATTGTTGAGAAGGTGCAAGAGACAGGGCTGAAATACATGATGGCGGAAACCGTCGTCTACAGCCGCGAATTTCTGTACATCAAAGACCTGTACGAAAAAGGTGAGCTCGGCAAGATTCAGCACCTTGCGGCCTCTCATCCTCAGGACATGGACGGCTGGCCAAGCTACTGGGAAGAAATGATTCCCATGCACTATGCGTCTCACGTGGTCAGCCCCTGTCTGGGCCTGACAGATTCGCTGGCCGAACAGGTTAGCTGTTTTGGTTCGGGGACAGTGCGAGACGACATCGCCAAAAAATCGGGCAACAAGTTTGCCGTGGAAAGCTGTCATATCAAACTAAAAGACAGCGACGTGACGGCTCATATCTGGCGATTTTTGTACGACGTGGCTCGCCAGTACCGCGAAAGCTTTGACGTGTATGGCACAAAGAAGAGTTTCGAATGGACGCTGATCGAAAACGAACCACACGTGCTGCACACGGCGAAAAAAGCTGAGCACGAAATTCCGGAAAAGATCGAAGTACCGGATTTCGCTCACCTGCTACCCGCAGAAATTCAGAAGTTCACGATGCCTCAGGAAATCCACGATGCCGATCATCTGAGCTTTGTGCAGGGCGGCGGCCACGGAGGATCTCATCCTCACATGGCTCACGAAATGATTACCGCAATTTTGGAAGATCGAGATCCAAAACCCAACGCTGTCACATCCGCCAACTGGACGTGCGTTGGCATCTGTGCTCATGAATCAGCACTTAAAGGTGGTGAGATTGTGAAGCTGCCTGAGTTTACTCTTGGGTAGGGAGCGGCGGGGCCGTGGGTTCTACGAAAACGAAGGTTGGCCTGCGATCTAAATTCAGATCGCATCCCGCGGATATAACGGTTGCAGTCAAGTTCCAGAAGAAGTGGTTTCGTGTCGTCAAACTTTCAGCAAGACCTGAACATGGTTCAACGTTTTCTCACCTCGTCGCCTTCGCTCCTCCGCCCGCTTGCTCTCCTGCTCGCATGCCTGTTTTGCTTCGCAGCAACAGGCAACGCGGCAGATCTCAAGCTACTGTTTATGGGTGACAACGGGCACCATCGGCCGGAGGCGAGGTTTCAGGAGTTGGCTCCTGCGCTGGACGCTCGTGGTGTGCAAATGAAGTACACCGATCGGATGGAAGATCTGACGGCTGACACGCTGGGCAAGTTCGACGGCTTGGTTTTGTACGCCAATATTGATCGTATTGAAGACGCTCAGGCGAAGGTCGTTCTGGACTATGTTGCGAGCGGCAAAGGCTTCATTCCGTTGCATTGCGCCACGTATTGCTGGCGTAATAATAAAGACATCGTTGCATTGATGGGTGGGCAATTTCAGCGGCATGGTGGCCAGGTTTTCACGACTCAAATTGCTGCAGGTCAGCATCCCATCATGAAAGGCTACGGCAGTTTCACCAGTTGGGATGAAACTTACATTCACCATCTGCACAACGAAGAAAATCGCACGGTGCTGTAATACCGAGGCGAAGGTGACCAGGCGGCAGGTAACAAGCGCGAACCATGGACCTGGGTGAGGACTCATGGCAAAGGTCGAGTCTTCTATACCGCGTGGGGGCACGATGAACGTACCTTCAGTCAGCCGGGGTTTCACAACCTTGTTGAACGAGGTATCCGCTGGGCGTGCGGTGATGATCCGTCTGTCGTACCAGCCTTCGCCGACCCTGACACCTTTGCCGCTCCCCCAATGACAACGCTTCGTCAGGATGTCGCTCCATTTGAATTTATTGAAGTTGGCCCGAAAATCCCCAACTACACTCCCGGAAAAAAATGGGGCGTGCAGGGCAAACCAAAGACAACCATGCAGCTGCCGTTGTCGCCAGAAGAAAGCATGAAGCATTTTGTCACACCCGAAGGTTTGGCCGTCCGTCTGTACGCAGATGAACGCGACTTTGGAGATTCGAAAACGACGGTGGCTGCCGCCCCTTCGGGACAAAGCGATGTGATTGTTTCAGCCGCAAAGCGGCGACAGGATGTAGCCTCGGGCGTCAGCCCGAGGTCAGACGCCCACAAAACGACGGAAGCCCTGAAAGGGCGACACACGGAGTCGGCACCAGGACTCGGCAATCACACGGCGCTCAAAGCCGCGTCTCGGGCCAGCGCCCTTGGCAAGCCCATCGCCATGAATTGGGACGAGCGTGGCCGTCTGTGGGTTTGTGAAACGGTCGACTATCCGAACCAACTGGGCGGCAATCGTGATCGTATTCGTATTTGCGAAGACACGGACCACGACGGACGGGCGGACAAATTCACTGTGTTTGCGGAAGGGCTGAGTATTCCCACGGCCATCGTAATCGTGCGAGGCGGAGCGGTTGTGCAGAACGGGACTGAAACCATCTATCTGAAAGACACGGATGGCGACGACGTTAGCGATCAAAAGACAACGCTGATCACCGGCTGGGCGTTGGGTGATACTCACGGCGGAGTCAGCAATTTCCGTTACGGCCTGGACAATTGGATCTGGTCGATGCAGGGCTACAACAACAGCACGCCACAGTACGGCGGCAAGACGGCTCAGTCATTTCGCATGGGGTTCTGGCGTTTCAAATTGTCACAGTCAGACCCTCCCAAAGTGACTGACCTGGAATTCGTTCGATCCAGCAACAACAACACGTGGGGCCTGGGAATTAGCGAAGACGGGCTCATCTTCGGGTCCACCGCCAATCACAATCCCAGCATGTTTGTGCCCATCCCCAATCGCTACTACGAAAGCGTGAAGGGGTGGTCTCCATCAACTTTGGGTTCGATCGCCGATACGTACATGTTTGATCCGATCACGGAAAACGTGCGCCAGGTGGACCAGTTTGGTGGCTACACAGCCGGAGCCGGCCACGCTTTGTACACGGCTCGCACGTTCCCTCAGCAATGGTGG
>CAYOIL010000382.1:0-3385 GCA_964403985.1 uncultured Saprospiraceae bacterium | reverse complement strand
TTTTGTGGCGGTTCCGCCATAAGTCCTTTTTTAATGCTTCACTCCTTTTTTCATGCTTCACTCCTTTTTTCATGCTTCACCCCAAGCAAGGCCCGACTGATTGGGGACGCATCCCTCCCAGAGATCGTCAATTTTCGAAGACGTTAGCGATGGCCAATGTCGCCAGCGACGATCAAGGTACGATAATTAAAATCGGTCGGCAGATGACAACACATGCGAGCAACCGTGGCGGTCTGCAAGCACTGCGCCGGAACTGGGGTGCGAAGGGTTGCCGATGATTGAAACATTCAATTTGGAAAGTCGGGTAAATTTGCAGCGATGCTTTGACCTTTCGCAAGCCGTTTCATGTACCTGAGCAGGCAAATCTGGCGCGCACATTGCGTATCTACAACCCAGAGCTGACGTTCGATTTGGTCTAAAGCATGTCGAAGCCGCGGCCCTGTCGGAGAGTTCGTAGTATCAGATGGTGGTACCTTTGCACTCGTAAAAATCACCTCGCCAACCAGATTTTGATATCCTGCCCGAGAGCCTAAGCCCAAAACCAGCGGACTCAACTCAACGGCTAACGACAGGCTCGAGACCAAAGCGAATCTTCAAGCCGAAAAGATCACTTGCCAGACTGGCCCTTACGTCCGAGTTTTACAATCCGAAAAGCAGCTAGTCCCTCTATCTTGGAGATCAAAGAGTGAGTAAGCCTCGATCCGAAGAGGCTTTTAGTCAGTCTCGACTCTGCTAATTTCGGAAGCATCGGACTTCAACTCCCAATCAAAAACGTTTGCTCCCGTTTTCACTTCGGCAACCAAGGTTGTTTTGGTGTTGTACACGTTGGGAACGACTTCTGGAGTCGAACCTGAATTATCCGCTTTTACATCACCCGTGCGAATCTCAACGTTGTTGGCACCAATAAAGACCCCGTCCTTGGTGTCGGAAAACTGCATATGGTAATTGCCATTGGCGTCCGTCTTCCCGAACGAAGGAGCGCCGAATGTTTCTGATTGAGGCGCGAATTGGATAAACGCATCCGGGAGCGGTTTGCCATCAAGTGTCACCACACCTTTCACGTCACCCATGTTTGGGTCGCCACCGCAACCTACCGACAATGGGATGAAAACGAGACAGGCCAGTATCCCAGCCCAGAGTCCGGCATTGGTTATCGTTTGTCGCATTGCGATCCTTTTTGATTTAGTTCAGTTGGCAGCAAGAATTTTTGCGCCAGGAATTTTTTACCCTAAGAAATTTTGCTGTAACAAGACGGTTCGGAGCCGTTTGCCAGATAGCCATCGAAGAATGTAAAAGCTCAATGGCCCACGCGTCACCTCGACTGGCAACGCGCGGAACAAATTGAGCCAGCTTACGCCATCACGATTTTCTCAAGAATTAGCGGGGAAACCTACCAGGTTTCCCGACAACCTCTCCATCATTTCTAGAAGCCAATCTTTGGAAAGTTCCAAGAACTGCTCCACCGTTGTACTGTCCCCAGGATGTCGAACTATTGTTGATTGTCTCAGCAATAAAGTGGACAGAACCGTCGGCATTGGCAAACGTTGCTCCGCCAGGATGTGGACTGGAAAATGCATTTCGCCTGACTGCATTTGTAGCTGTTGATGGCGGGTTAATTCTCGCTTGACCAACACGATGCAACGACTCAGGCGTGTCTGCTTTTCCGCTTAGGTTTTCCCTGACGGAACCGTACCAACGCGGATCCCAAGCGAAACCACCTGCGCCCCGAGTGTTGCCGTTTCAATAGGAAATCGCTTCACCAGCAAAAAACGTATTGCTTGAGCCGTCAGAAATGTTCGCAAAAGTTGTATGCGTGCCCTCTCCGTAGACTCCGTTTCTTCTTTTAACTGGCGCGGTATAGGCCACGCCGCCTGCTCGCAGGCGCCGTTCTTCACTATCGGCCTCATATTCTCGCGTTTTCAAGGACTTAATTCCTTTTCGAAAAAATATTCACCCTGGCTGTAACAATCTGATAGATGTGCGTTTTGCTTGTGAATCGAAGCTTTTCCTTCAAACACAAACAAAAAAGGTGGGACAATGAAACGTCAAATCAAAACAGCTCTTTTGGGCATCGCTCTTTTTTCAACATTGGCCGCCGATGTATCGGCACAACACTTCCTTCAACCATCGGCTAGGCAATTTAGCCCTCCTTTAAACTTAGCCGTTTTCAACGATAGCATGCCTCCGGTGATGACTGACATGCGTTACCGAGGGCCGGACAACATTCGCTATACCGGCGGGCCAGCGATCCCAGGACGGGATTTCTTGCAAGGAAACGTACCCACTCCATTTCCAACGCAACCTGTTCCTGGGCAAAACATTCGACCAACACCTGGCATCCCTTCACAGCCATTTCCGGGACAGAACATTCAAATCCCGGGCCAGCGAATCAACGGACTCCCTCGCAACATCCAGATGCCACAACCGCAGAACAAGAATTTGTGGCACCACAACGAGCGACAGAACATCGTTGGTGGAACTTACCGGGATGGTCACGGTGGGACCATTCGAGGAAGCATCGATGGTGTCACTCACGGCAACCTTGACATGGGCGTCGATAGCCAATTTGCGGGAGTACGAGGCAGTGTTCGCGGAGGCATTGAGGCACAAGGCCACACTGAGGTGGTGCATGACATTTACGGCATGCCTGTTAACCAATACGCATCTGGCAATGTGTTCCTGGGTACAGAAGCCCAGGCTCAGGCCGGACTCAGTCGTGAAGGCCTTGGCGTTGGTGCAGGTGGATTTGCGGGAGCACGAGCCCAGATGACGCGTGGAGTCGATCTTGGCGTGGTTGATTATTCCGAGACCATTGAAGGTCAGGTTGGAGTCGGAGCCGAGGCAAACGCACACCTTGGACTTCAGGAGGGACGATTTCGAATCAATGGGGAATTGGGAGCGGCTGTCGGAATCGGCGCCAAAGTGGGTGTGGACGCAGAAGTTGACCTTGGCGAAGCCGGCCGTTTCGTCGAACGAACTGCACCGGTTGTTGATCGCTGGGGACAGCAGGCTGGCAAGGACATCAGCCGAACCACCCACAACGCTTACAAGGGTGCGGAGCGAAATGTCAACACCGTCCACAACCAAGCAAAACGCACTGTCAACAAGGCTGGCAACACGATCAAGAAAGCCGGCGGTGGAATCAAGAAGTTTGGCAATTCAATCTTCGGTAAGTAGAGACTCGCCGGAACGGGACGGGCACAGTGTGTCCGTCTTTTTTTTCGTATTGATTCGCTTTCGTTGAATCCGTTCGTTGCATTTGCTTTCTTTGTGGTTCTTGCTGGAGTAAGTTGATGATTCTCGATCGGGTGGGACCGTGTTGGATGAGGATGGGAGAAGAATGGATGGGAGATTCATATGAACCTCAGAGCCGCATTAGTCGAAT
>CAYOIL010000381.1:2283-3394 GCA_964403985.1 uncultured Saprospiraceae bacterium | reverse complement strand
ACACACATGGGTGTCTGTTTCTGATCTAGAGAATCAACTTTCTTCTATGGATTTCGTGTATTGGTCAGATGGTAAACCTACGGGTGTCTCTGAAGTAGCAGTAATGTCTGTAGATGATTCTGTTACCATTTCAGACACTGTTCCTGGCGGCTATGCTAGAGCAGATATTGCTGCACAGATAGTATATCATGTAAGAAGAAAATCATTTGAAGTATGAGGTCCAGCAAATAGACCAATACAATATACAATCCCTGGTGGCTCTCCTATTTTAGTAACTGAGTCTGTGTTTTTGTTTCCTGATCTTTCAGATGATACAGACAATGAATGTCGTAATATTCATATCGGATTTTGTGGTGATGGCGTGATTGATAACGGTTCGTCGACCTCGAGTGAAAATATTAATGCAGCACTAGATGGATGAGAAGAATGTGACGATGGTAACAATATAGATGGTGATGGATGTGATGGACTATGTATGATAGAAGTTGTGGAAGAACCAGAATGTGGTGATCCAGATTTCGAAGTGCCTGCGGGTGGTTGTAATTACGGACAAGATAGTTTTCCTGTAGATGACTGCGATCCTGGTTATAGCGATACTCCTCCAGCACCTACTTGTGAATATTGTACACCTGCTTGTGTTGTTGAGACGAATACAGGTGGATTTTGCTGAGATGGAGAAGAGGATGAGGGAGAAGAATGTGATGATGGAAACGATGATAACGATGATGCCTGTGCAAACGATTGTACTGAGAATGAAACGACAGAAGATCCGGTGCCTGTATGTGGTGAAAAGAATGGTGATGTGATGTATGATTTTGACAATAATGGAGACAGTATAGATCCAGATGAAATCGCAGATCGACTGTGTGATGAGTGATTGACCGTAACTGACTGGACGTATAATACCGATACACATACATGGACCTGGACATGTACAGGTGTACTGGGAGTAAGTAATGAATGTGTTATCTATGAACAACGATGTGGTGATGATATACCGAATGGCAGCGAGGAATGTGATGATGGAAACGATATAGTCGATGATGACTGTATGAATACATGTACGCTACCTGAATGAGTAGACCCTTTTTGTGGAGATGGTGTCGTAAAT
>CAYOIL010000381.1:0-2273 GCA_964403985.1 uncultured Saprospiraceae bacterium | reverse complement strand
AAGCATGTGATGACGGTAACGAAATTGATGATGATGCATGTGCGAATGACTGTACTGAAAATGAAACACAAGTAGATCCTTTCTGTGGAGATGGTACTGTAGACGCAGGTGAAGCATGTGATGATGGTAATGATATAGATGATGATATGTGTACGAATGACTGTATAGAGAATGAGGAAGAAGACGACCCACAGAGTTTTTGTGAAGCGGTGGAAGTGGATCCTATGAGCGGACTAGTGCCACTTACAAGCAATATCTCATGTGTAGGTGAAGGTGAGATATTTGAATTGTTTGTCTTTGATGCTGCAGGTAATGAACTTTCTTATCGAGAAAGTGCTACTGCATCATACACATTTTCTAGCACAGGAACATATCATGTACAGTGTCTCGTAGACGGCATGTCATATACAGATCACGTAGCATATATATCTACTACTGAGTATGTGTCTTCTACACTAGATGGTATTGATGTGACGAATGTAGGTATAGCATGAACTGATGCATCGATAGAACTTTCACCAATATATCAATGACTGACACAATGATATGCAACGGCATATAGCGGTAATGATCCATGCAAGAAAACAGTGACAGTAGATGAGGAAGAAGACAATGATGACGATGGAGGGTGATGATGAGGTACAGGCGGTGGAGATAGATATTGTGGAGATGGTCTTATCCAGAGAGAAAGAGGCGAAGAATGTGATAACGGAACCTCTGCAAATGCAGATACCAATGGCACATGTACATCAAATTGTCGTATTAGAGGATGAGGTACAGGAGGAGGAAATAGATATTGTGGCGATGGTAACGTTGATCTATGAGAGGAGTGTGATGAAGGATCAGCAAGTAATGGTCTCACAAAAAGCATCTGTTCTTCAAACTGTGAACTGAAAGGTCTAGATCCAGCAAAATGTGAATTTGTAGATCCTCCATCTATCCAGCTTGGTGAGATATTGCCATTCTGGCGATGAATAGAAGATCATGCACGAGTAGATGATGATGTACGCTGTGCGCCTGCTCGTCATACTTATCCATCGTACCGAGATGCAACCCAGGATATAGGAATGATAGATAAAGACTCTATGCAATGTTATTTTGTGATTACAGCACCAGATGGAGATAGCTTTCCTCTTTCTAGAAAATGTTTTGCTGACGAATTTACTTCATCAAGTGTGGAATGGTATCGCGATTTCCTTCAAGACACCAGCAATAACCTTGAAGATGATCGAGGTACGTCTATATATGAAACGAGAAAAATGATAACAACACGTGCAGAGGATAATGTATACGGTGAGTATACTATAGAACTCATACGTGTAGACTATGATATGTGTGTAGGAGAAGGAGAAGAAATAGAAGAAGTAGATGATGCATGAAATGTCTATCGTTATCTAGATACGACTATAGATGGTATGCAATCATTTTCATATGATGGAAGAATCTGTCAGTACAACTTTGCAGTAACATCGCCATACATGATGCAAAAAGGTATTAGTCTCTCTAGTACCCCAGATGATATTCGTACCTTAGGTAGATTTCTAGATATTGATGGTGATAGTGTGCTTGCAGGTGCAGATCTAGAACCATTGGATACATTGAGTACAGTAGATGCTCGCAAAGAACTACAAGAAGCGTTTGATGAGTATGTACTGAAAGCATCTGATGGAGTAACTGATATCACGAATGATATAGCAGCTATTGGCATTAATATCAAAAGAGTACCAAGTCAGGAAATATACTATACAAACGAAGATGTTGTTATCGAAGCAGGCAATCCGAGTAAGCCATTCAATAAAGGACGTCCTACGACACTCCTTGTAGATGATGGGGCTACAGTAGAAATTCGTGGTTCACTATATGGAAATCTTCTTATTCTGAATCCTGCAGGAACTATATCTTTCGTGAATATGGACTGTGATCAGCAAGATGTCGTACAAGGTATTTTCCTAGCAAAAGATTTCTCTACACATCAATTAGTATACGGTGATGTATATAGAACGCTCGCGAATAATGGCACAACAAAACCAGTATGGTGTACGGATGGATCACTTGTCGTAGAGTGAATATTACTAGGGGGAACAGATGCAAGTACCTTAGCATTGAAAAACGCAAGGAGAGCAACCTTGAATGATCGATTTGATGCAAGTGAATCTAGAGAACACAAAATATACGACGGAGCTTCATTACGTATTCAATGATCTATAGGTGTATGGGATAATCTTCCTCCACTAGTAAATACATTAGTAGATATTCTCCGTATTCGTAAATAC
>CAYOIL010000380.1:2198-3395 GCA_964403985.1 uncultured Saprospiraceae bacterium | reverse complement strand
AAAAGATGAAATAATAGCTTCTTTGCGAGCCATTCGGATGTTGAGACCAGTAGAATTAATTGCACAGTATCCTTCAAAGGAGAGAGATGAATCAAGATTATTAGTCGTAGACCGTAAGACTGGTAAATTCGAGCATAAAATTTTTAAAGATGTTTTAGATTACTTCGATGAAGATGATGTAATGATCTTTAATAATACTAAAGTTTTCCCAGCAAGACTTTTTGGAACTAAAGAAAAGACTGGTGCTAAGATTGAAGTTTTCTTACTTAGAGAATTAAACAACGAATCTAGATTATGGGATGTTCTTGTGGATCCTGCCAGAAAAATAAGAGTAGGTAATAAACTATACTTCACCGACACAAATGGAAACGATGTGTTAGTGGCTGAAGTAGTTGATAATACAACATCAAGAGGACGAACGATAAGATTTTTCTATGAAGGTTCGGATCATGATTTCAAGACTATCTTAAAAAGTCTTGGAAATACTCCTTTACCGAAATATATCAATAGAGAGCCAGAGAAAATTGATTTCGACCGATACCAAACGATTTATGCTAAAAAACTAGGAGCTGTTGCTGCACCTACTGCAGGTTTACACTTTAGTAAAGCATTAATGAAGAAGTTGGAAATAAAAGGTATTGATTTTGCTGAAGTTACTTTACATATTGGTTTAGGAACATTCCGAAGTATTGATGTGGAAGATCTTAGCAAACATAAAATGGATGCTGAATACTTCGAGATTGATGACATATGTGCTTCTAAAGTAAATAAAGCTAAAGCTGCGGGTAGAAAAGTGTGTGCGGTAGGAACAACAAGTATGCGTTCTATTGAATCTGCTGTTAGTGCAACAAATAATTTAAAAGCGGCAAGCGGATGGACGAATCTATTTATTTATCCTCCACATGAATTCTCGATTGCGGATATGATGTTAACGAACTTACATTTACCAAAGTCAAGTTTAGTAATTATGGCTTCTGCATTTGGTGGAATTGAATTAATTATGGAAGCATACCAAGAAGCTATTAAGGAAAAGTATAATTTCTATAGTTATGGAGATGCAATGCTAATTATCTAAGCTGAAATCTATTTTAGTCGTTAAAATTGCTTGTTATTTTAAATTAAAAATTAATTTTTGAAGGATAAATAAAAGTTTGAATTAGTTAAAAAATTAGTTTAAAATGTTATTTATTGTCTAAA
>CAYOIL010000380.1:1502-2188 GCA_964403985.1 uncultured Saprospiraceae bacterium | reverse complement strand
GGATTATACTATTATTCTAAAAAGAAAATGGTAGTTAAAATGTTATTTATTGCATAAAAATTGGATAATTTAAAAAAAATAATAGTTTTGCAGCATATTTCTGGAACCCTTTTCAGTGTTTAAGGATTATGACATTGAACAAATAATTTAAGAAAGAATGTATTGGACATTAGAATTAGCGCATCATTTAGAAGATGCACCTTGGCCAGCAACAAGAGATGAGCTGATAGATTATGCCATCAGATCAGGTGGCCCACTTGAAGTAATAGAAAATCTTCAAGCAATGGAGGATGAAGGAGAGATCTATGAGTCCATGGAAGATATATGGCCAGATTATCCTAGAAAGGATGATTTCCTATTTAACGAAGATGAATATTAAACAAATGGATTTTGGCTCTGTCAAAATCCATTTTTTATTTAACACCCTACGCTTTAAAGTATATGAACTTCTAGTCTGAAAGTTATTCTACTTCTTTATCACATTTTCTACGATTTGTCTATCTCAATTCTAAGCTGAACTCAGGTTAATAGTATACCTTTGATGAAAATTCAACTCTATTTCTATGGCTTTAGATAAAATCATAACAATTGCGATCGATGGCTACTCGTCAACGGGCAAAAGTACGATTGCAAAAGCTTTAGCCGATCACTATGGATTTGTGTACATTGATACAGGAGCAATGTAC
>CAYOIL010000380.1:0-1492 GCA_964403985.1 uncultured Saprospiraceae bacterium | reverse complement strand
TCGATATCATCGATGACAAGTCTGTTGAGTAATCACTAGATAAGATAGAATTAGATTTTAAGTTTTTTGATTCTAAGCAAATGATCCACTTTAACGGTGAATCAGTTGAAAAGTATATTCGATCGCACAAAATTAATAGCGTGGTAAGTCCCGTAGCTAAAATTTCGAGCGTAAGAAAGAAGATGGTAGCATTACAAAGAAAAATGTCGAAGGGTAAATCTGTAGTTATGGATGGCAGAGACATCGGTACTGTTGTATTTCCTGATGCGGATTTAAAGTTTTTTATGACTTCAGATATTGATGTACGGGTTAAGCGTAGATTTGATGAATTAGAATCTAAGGGAATAGAAACTACCATGCGAGAAGTTGAAAAGAATTTAGTAGACAGGGATAGAATCGATAGTACAAGAGAGGATTC
Organism: uncultured Saprospiraceae bacterium; assembly: GCA_964403985.1. Lineage (GTDB taxonomy): Bacteria > Bacteroidota > Bacteroidia > Chitinophagales > Saprospiraceae > JAHDFB01. The sequence continues at coordinate 1,074 of CAYOIL010000380.1, read as the reverse complement.
TCCCCTACTCCAAGCAGAAGATGCCTTGCTGATTAATAATACGAACATGACTCGAGACGATCAGCTTAAAATGCTGATTTCGATCGTAGAAAAATATATAAATTAAGATGTGGGAATTAGCAATTTTAGTTCTAGCTTCCTTGTTTTCAGTAGTTAATCCGCTGGGAGCAATTCCTGTGTATTTGGCTCTTACAACCAGCTATACTCGGCAGGAAAGAAATCGTTCTTCTCTAGCTATAAGCATTTACTTTATTATAATTCTACTAACCTTCTTTATGGGAGGTTCGTATATTTTGTCCTTTTTTGGTATTTCCTTAAGTTCGCTTAAGATTGCTGGTGGACTTGTTATATTTAATTCCGGTTTTGCTTTATTGAATGGAAAATTTGAGTCGAACAGAGTTAATAAGCGTGTTAAATCCGAAGCTAAGGAAATGGATGACATATCATTTGCTCCCATGGCGATGCCTATGTTATCAGGACCTGGTTCTATTTCTCTATTGATCAGTTTGTTTGCCGAAAACCCATTGATTGGTGATCGAATTACTATTGGAATTACAGTTATTGTGATGGGACTTATCGTTTTTCTGATATTGAAAAGTGCACCTATATTATTTAGAATTTTGGGTCATTCAGGTTTAAAAGCGATTTCTAGAATTATGGGATTTATTGTAATGGCGATTGCCGTAGAATACGTAATCAGCGGTATCATTAGTTTAGTCGCTACCTATAACTAGCATATCCTTGTTAGCCGAATGCATTGTAAAAGGATGTTTTACATAACTAAGTTCTTTCTTTAATTTCTAGAGTAAAGGGCTTTCGCCCAAAAAAAACACCTTATACCTTTTACCTCTTGAATGTCTATTTTGGAAAGATAGTTTGAACGTTACTATCCTAAAGAAATTTTATATCCTATTCGAATATTCAAAATAAAGGGTTGTGTTTTTAACCTCCTTCAATTCAAGTCAACAAAACGCATAAACAAGGTAATCCCGAACTAAGGTTAATGCATAATCCTGGATTGGGTACAGCAATACAAAGGGATTGGATTCTTTGCTTTTGATAAGATATTATATG
>CAYOIL010000379.1:0-3396 GCA_964403985.1 uncultured Saprospiraceae bacterium | reverse complement strand
TTCATAATCCATTAGCCAATTTGTTATTAAAGCTAAATTTTCGCCCCCACATTCTATTTCTAAGTCTTCTCCTACTGTAATTGTCGGTGGTACTCCATCAAACTTATAGAATGATTCCATAACAACTGTTGATTCATTCCCTTCTCCATCTTGTCCAGAAACTGAATACATATATGTAGTAATCAAATTCATTCCATCGCACATTTCTGTAACAGATACTAGTTGTGTTATAACTTCTGGTTCTCCACAAGCATCTTCTACTATTATTGAATTCAACCAAGCATCCAAAGCAACTTCAAAGTCCTCTTCACATCCCACTGTATCTGATACACTACCACTAGCACCTGTAACTGTTGGTGGCATTGTATCTTCTATGATAAAAACCGATCTACAAGTAGCTGTATTCCCATTTCCATCATCAGCAGTAAATTCATATGTATCTGTTGATACGTATCCATTTCCGGGCACAGAGATTACTAATTGAGAAGTTATCTCTACACTGTCTGAATCAACACAGCCTTCATTAACCATTGCCATACCTAACCATTCTTCCAATTCAATAGGATTCCCCATCCCATCACATTCTACAATTAATGTATCGGGACACATTAAGTCAGAAATACCAGCAGCAATACATAATTCAAAAGGGACTTGAAGATCTGTACAAATCCCAGGGATGTTATCAGAAGCAAGCATATACATATAATTGAAACAGCCTTCGTCTGTCGTTGCCGGTGTTACGATACCATTCATATCCGGCATAGGGCCACCATCAGTAGCCGTCCAATCTCCACCTCTTACTAGAGGCTTTATAGAAGTATTTAAATCAAATGAAGCTCCATTACAAACTTCACCAATCGTATCAAGTTGTAAATCAAAAACTAAAATTCCAAAACCGATTTCACTCATAATTTGATTACCACAAGCATCAGTTACAAATATATCTAGAGTTAAATCAGCAGCACAAATCTCTTCCAATACAATAACAGTATCTGGAGTAACAATTTGTGGTACAAAACGTGTTGTAGTTCCAGCTTCGTATATATCCCATGTAAATGGACCTAATCCATCCATTTCAGGTGCTGATGCAATTACATTGTAAGGTTGTGATCCGTCAGGACAACTTTGCATTCCATCAAGACAAGGTATTCCTAGCAAGTCTACTCCATCAGGCACTTGATAACATTGACCAGATAGATCAATTGTACATGCCGTTAATTCTGGTCTAAATTCACTATTAAAAACCCTAATCTCTAAGTTTTCAACACATTGATTGTTATCTAAAGTAAAAGTTCTTGTCCCTGTTGCAAAACCACTCTGGTTTTGCAAATTGGACCAATTCCCAAAAGAGTTTATAAATCCTAGTGAAATATTTGGAAATCCCTGATTTACAATTCCAGGGGGCAAAATTGTTTCATACGAAACATAGAAAGTTGTTGTTTGACAAGTAATTAATGTACTATCAAGATTAATGTTATATTCTGCAGCAGATACAGTCAAATCAAACGTATCAATTCCACATCCTTCATCAATTGCAATAGAATAATCGCCTGGTGGGACTTCATAAATATTAACCCAAAATCCAGGTGTCACTGTTGTGTCAGGCAATGGATTAGGATATCCCGCTGGAGCATCAACAACGATTGCATTTGTTTCAAATATGGTAAAAGAAGCAAGTTCAGAATCACAATTATATGCATGCCTCCAATTTAATGGATTTCTTATGGGTGTGTAACAACTAACTGCAAATGTAGAATCGTTACATGTATTTGTTGTTTCTACGTAATAACTAGTACCAGAAACAGATAACGGTGGATCCCAATCTGTTATGTTTCCTTCGAAAACCGGAGTTCCTCCATTTTCCTCACCACATATATAAACTGTTGATTCTAAATTATTAGTACATATCCCTCCAGAGTTTCTAAAACTAACATTAAATCTATTTGTGTTTGTTGTAAGGTCGCAGAATTCACTATCAAATAAACCAGTAGGTACACAATTATATAAAGCTGTGAATGGACTTACAATTTCGAAATCACAAGAAGTCTCTATTCTCCAACCATATCTTTGACCACATTCTTCAGTCATTACAACATTTGGCACCGGATCTGAAGAACTGTTTATTGTATCTACAGCTCTTTCTGTTCCATCTTCTCCATATATGTATACATATATTGGAAAATAATTTTCAAGCCTACTGTCATTAACATTTATTTGTCCAGTAAATCTTGACATAAACATATTGGTGGTACATTCAGTTTGGTTAGAACAAAATATTGATGGAAATGTACCTATGTCTGGCATGTCTCCTATAACTAATTCACCTGTTCTAATTACACCACAAGCATCTTTCACTTGGTAAGAATGAACTCCAGTCCCAAAACCTGTTATAGTTGAAGAAGACCCAAAAGGAAGTGCCATTTCCGTTGGCCCTATTGCATCAGGAAAATCACCAACAACTCCTGCAAATGCTCGGAACTCAAATGGAGCAGTACCATTTGTAACGGTTATATCAATATTAGCATTCATTTCACCAGGACAAGGATAATCAAAAGATCCTACTGGTAAAGGTTCTATGTAATTACCTCCTACTGTTGCTGTTCCTTCAACTTCTATACCTCCACCACTAATTGCCTGAATAGTATATGTGCCCGAAGGAATTGAACTGAACATCCCTGTAGGGGAATCATTAACTGGGCAAATACCAGCGTCACATATTGGGCCAGCAGAGATTTGAAATTCTACGGCTGCAGTACATCCATCACAGGTCACCATTATTGATCCATTACTCTCACAATCAGATATTTCCGTTGTGAAACTTAAAGTTTGAGCAGTTGAAAAAGTACATATTAAAGATAGTATAAATGTACAAAAAATTGTTACGGGCATAGAAATTCCGTATCGAATATAGGGACTCAATTTCATCTAAAGTTGGTTTAAAGTTTATAAATATGTCTTTACAAATCTAGAAACAAAACAACCAAAATACATAATGATAAAATATATATATTTTTCTTAAATATGTAGTATTGCTGAAAATACGAATTTTATCATTGAAAAAAATTTTAAATATTATTTTACTAAAACTATAAAACACCAGAACTTCGATGAATATTAGCTTCATATTAAAAATTATTGTAATTTGTTATTAATAATTTTATAATAGAGATATCATAATTGAAAAATATTATTAGACATTTTTCAAACTTAATTTATATATAATAAGGAATGAATATATATAGAATATGAATTGACAAGTACTTTACAAAAAGAAGATTTTCTTTAATTTTAGTTGTAAATTTCTAAGAATTGCGATTCAGAAATTTGATACTAATTACAGCTATTAATCTTTGTATTTTTTAGTTTAAAAAAAAATACAAAAGTCTATTCTAATTG
>CAYOIL010000378.1:0-3428 GCA_964403985.1 uncultured Saprospiraceae bacterium | reverse complement strand
CTCCAGGCACGGTCAATGAATAGAAACCAAATGTATTCGTTACCGTTCCTTTTCCAGTCCTGAGGTCAGCAACATTGGCAGCAATTAATCCCTCACCTGTATTTTTATCGGTGATATAACCACTAATAGTATATTTATCTTGCCCAAAAAGTGCTGTAACACTTAATATTAACGCAAGAATAAACGTCATTTTTTTTAGCATAGCTTTTGTTTGTCTATAATCTCAACGATACAAGTTCATTATTTGTATCCAGCTTTCATCCGATTTTTGAGTGACTTAGTAGAATTTAACTTGAACAATCATTCCAGACATTTAACTGATATTCTGGATATAAATAATGATGCACTTATTTTAATAAATGCATCCCTTTTATTTATAATTAACCTAGTTAAATCAACAATATCTTGTCATCTACTTTTGCGATGAATTTTTGGGTTTAACCCAAAAAAGGATATCGGTAATTAGACGGAGGATTAAAATTCTCTTTAATTGTCCGTGGGGAAACCCAACGGTAAAGATTTATAATCGAACCAGCTTTATCATTAGTTCCTGATCCTCTAGCTCCACCAAAAGGTTGTTGCCCAACTACTGCACCTGTCGGTTTATCATTTATGTAAAAGTTTCCTGCTGCATTTCGTAAAGCATTAGCAGATTTATTTATAACTCCTCTTTCCTTAGCGAAAATTGCACCTGTTAAGGCATAAGGTGATGTTTTATCAACAATTTCTAACGTTTCATAGTAATCCGATTCATCATAAATATATATCGTTAACACTGGGCCAAAGATTTCTTCACACATTGTTGTATAATCAGCCGTTTTTGCAAGAATTACAGTAGGTTGAATATAATATCCTATCGATTTATCACATATCCCTCCAAATACTATTTCTGCATCTTTATCCTCTTTCGCTTGATCAATGTATGCACTAATTTTATCAAAAGATCTTTCATCAATTACTGCATTTACGAAGTTGCTAAAATCTTCTACAGTTCCCATCGAAATATCATCAAGATCATCTTCCATATATTTCTTAACATCTGCCCACATACCTTTAGGGATATAAGCTCTTGATGCTGCACTACATTTCTGACCTTGAAATTCAAAAGCTCCTCTTACTAATGCTGTTGCAACAACTTTTGCATCAGCTGATTCGTGAGCAACAATAAAATCTTTACCACCTGTTTCTCCTACAATTCTTGGATAAGATCTGTATTTATCTAGATTATTACTTATCGTTTTCCATAAATGTCTGAACACACCTGTTGAACCAGTAAAGTGAAGTCCAGCGAAATCTCTATGGCTAAATACAACTTCTCCTGCTGCTGGGCCATCAACGTAAATTAGGTTAATAACACCAGCCGGTAAACCAGCCTCTTCAAAAACTTCCATGATAACTTGTGCGGAGTATATCTGTGTTTCAGACGGCTTCCATACTACTGTATTTCCCATCAATGCTGGAGCTGCAGGTAAATTCGCTGCAATTGAAGTAAAGTTAAACGGTGTAATTGCAAACACAAAACCCTCAAGTGCTCTATATTCTAATCTATTCCATATGCCTTCAGGTGAATATGGTTGTTGGATGTATAAATCTTCAGCGAACTTTGCATTAAATCTAAAGAAATCAGCCATCTCACATACCGCATCAATTTCTGCTTGATATGCGTTTTTAGATTGTGCTAACATAGTTGCAGCGTTCATTTTCGCTCTGTAAGGTCCAACTATTAAATCCGCAGCTTTTAAGAAAATGGCAGCTCTATCCTGATATGGCATAGCTTCCCAATCTGATTTTGCATCTAAAGCTGCATTAATTGCATCTGTAACATGAGATTTATCTCCCATATTAAAATGACCTAAAACATGTGAAATTTCATGAGGTGGGTGCATTGCAACTTTTGAATTTGTTGTAACCTTCTTTCCTCCGATCCACATAGGTGCATCAATTTTTGTTGCCTTCAATGCCTTGAGAGCTGCTTCTAGATCACTTTTTTCAGCAGAACCAGGAGCATAAGATAAAACGGGCTCGTTTATAGGATGTGGAATATCAAATATAGCGTTTGACATATTTTTTGTTATTTGTTATTAGGTTTAGTGGACTTACGTCCAAAATTATTTTACTACTATTTGCTTTGGAATAAGAGAACTCGCATCGCCATCATTTTTAAGAATCTCTCTTACAATAGAAGAGCTTATATGCGAAAACTCTGGTCTGCTCACAAGAAAAACGGTTTCAATTCCTTCACTCAAAATGAAATTCAATTGAGAAATTTGTTTTTCATATTCAAAGTCATTTGAATTTCGTAATCCTCTTACAATAAACTTTGAATCAACTTCTTTACAAAAACGAACGGTAAGTCCTTCATATCTGGCTACTTCAATTCGATTATCATCCGAAAACACATCTCTTAACCACTGCATTCGTTGCTCTATATCGAAAAGATACTTTTTCTGAGAATTGACACCTATGGCAACTATCAATTTATCAAACATAGGAGCAGCTCTTCTGATTAAGTCTTCATGACCAGAAGTAATAGGATCAAATGAACCAGGAAATACTGCTATTTTCATATTGAAATTTAAGCGCAAATATAACATTAAGAATCGAATGCAAAAGGGTAATTTATTAACTTAATCCAATCAAGACTTATAATCTGATTTCAAGATTACCTTGCTTCTATATTTTGTTGAATTGCTTTTGTATGATTTAACACAAACTCACGTTAATAATACAAATGCAAGGCCAAAATTGATTTAACGTACTAAGATTATTGGTCACTTAACAAGGACACAATTTTATTTTTTTTCCTAAAATTTAGTTAAAAGAAAAATTCTTTGGAACATTTTGTTTGCTTAAATCGGTTAAACTCATGTTGAATGCGCCATTTTTATTATTTTGCGCATCATTTTAAAAAGTCACTAATTAAATAAATATCGACCCTATGAGATTATTCGCATTTAATGCCCTTAAATCCAAAAATCTATTCAGCTTAATCGTTCTTTTCGCGATGACTATTACATTCGCAAGTGCACAAGATGCAGAGAAAAAAATTACTGCAACAAGTGCCTATAACGAGGCTTTAGCATTACTTAAGGAAAAGAAATACGACGAAGGACTTCCTCTTATGGCGCAAGCTGTTGAGTTAGCTGAAGCAGAAGAAAATGAAAAAGTATTAAAACTAGCAAAGAAAAATGCTTCAAAAGCAAGTTATAGCGTAGGTAAGGTAAAGTATAAAGCAGGTGCATATGATGAAGCCCTAAAGATATACAATGAAGGAATTGCTTACGACAGCACGAATGCTAGTAATGTAGCAGGTATCGCAGCAGTTTACAAAAAGCAAGGTAATAAAATAGAGGCTACAAACTATTTTGTTCAATCTGCTTTGATGTTCCAAGAAAAAGGAAAAGATAAGAATGTTGACAAAACGCTTA
>CAYOIL010000377.1:0-3445 GCA_964403985.1 uncultured Saprospiraceae bacterium | reverse complement strand
AGGCGGAATCGCGCCTCCCAAGCCCCCAGGGAGGCGTTTCCGGCTGCCGCACAGGTCAACGACTGCTGGTCCATGGACTTCCTCACGGACTCGCTGAGTGACGGGAGATCGATGCGAGTCTTTGCTGCGCTCGATGACTTCTCTCGACGAAGCGTTGCCCTTGAGTTTGATGTGGCGATGCCAGCGGAGCGCGTGACTCGCATGCTCGACGAGGCCATTGAGACCTACGGCAAGCCACGGCGAATCCGCAGTGACAACGGTCCCGAGTTCACGAGCAAGGCCTTCGACGCGTGGGCTTACCAGCGCGGAATCGAGCACCACTTCATTCGGCCAGGCAAGCCAGTTGAGAACGCGTTCGCGGAGAGCCTCAACGGGCGTATCCGTGACGAATTCCTGAACCAGCACTGCTTCAGGAGCATCAGGCACGCACGTGACCTCGGTGCTGACTGGCTCGACGACTACAACCGAGTGCGGCCGCACTCGGCCCATGACGGGCTCAGCCCAGAGCAATTTATTGCTGAGCTGCGTGGCCCCCTCGGGGACCACGCAGCTCAGCAGACCCCCAACTCACCTATCCCTGTAGCCCCTCAGGCCAGCGCCTGACCGCCGGACTTCCTAAGAACGATTGGAACGATCGACGGGGCATGGTCAGTATCGTCACAAACGGTCGCCGCACCCAGAAATTCACTTCGATCGTAGCGCTACCGCCACTTGAAGAGCGCGAATAATCTAGGTGGTTGGCAATCAGCAGTTCTGTTGATGAGGCATACTCTCGCGATGGCGACTCCTCACTCGATGTGGCAGCGAATTCGACACTTAGCCTTGCGCAAGGACCCCCTGGAGCAGTTGGAGGAGGCGGAGCAAAACGCAGCTATGCGCAAGGAGCTCCACCAGCGATCGAAAGAGGCGGAGCGAAACGCAGCATTCTGCACGGCACTCCAGGAACAGTTGGAAGAGGCGAAGCGAGACGCTGAAAGCTCTCGACGTCTCCTTGCTCACTTCGAGCACGATCTAGGGGGTCCCGCTGCGAACCTCCGGGCCTTGGCTGCCTCGCTAAAGGAGCGAGTCGATCCCAGTGACGTGCGACAGGTTGCTAAGCAGATCGAAAAGAACTGCGCCCAACTTCTGTTCCTGTGTGACCAACTGCACGCTTCCCATATCTACCTAGATGCCGATACGGAAGTGACGCTACGAGAAGCTCGCGTTGTCTTGACTCAGTGCATAGCCACATCTCATTGGCAGCCTGAGCAAGTCCGCGAAAGCTATCGAGCGCTGCCGCGAGCAAGCATTCGTCATATCAATATTCGGATGCTGCGAGTGACATTCTCTGCTTTGTTCGACGCCGTGTCTGAGCATGCGATCCGGATATGTGTCGGCAATGATCGTAACGACCTGTTCGTCATTGCAGCGGGAGCGTTTGGGCCTTTGCTGGGAGGTGAAACCGGAGTGACTATTTTGACGGTCGATAAGCTCGGGCGCTTGGCCCGCTTGGGCTCGCTCCCCACAGGTGGGCTGACGGCCGTGCTCCTAATGTTGGAGCGCGCCGGCGGTCGCATAGAGCTTCATCGGCGAACTGGTCACGAAGAATTATGCCTCAGGTTCCCACTTTCTTATAAGGAGGGTGTCTCGTGATGGAACTTCTGTTCTTAGACGATGAAGGTTACCAAGCTGAACGGTATTCGAACGCCCTACGAGATGCTGGGTTCTCTCTGACACGGGCGAGGTCTGTGTCGGAAGCGGAAACCACGGTGGGCAAAGGATCATTCGATGCACTGGTGCTAGACGTGATGATGGCACCGGAGCATCTGGGAGAAGCGTCCACTTCTGGTGGCTTCCTTTCAGGCATTGAGCTCGCTAGACGCTTACGCGAGAACGGGCTTAGAGTCCCAATTGTGTTTCTCACGAATAGCAGGGATGAACGCATCGATCAGTGGTGCGCGTTGCAGGACTCGGCGGCAGTCCTGCGCAAGGCGGATGTCCTCCCTGCAGACTTTCCTCGCGCAATGGAGCGCTTGCTCAAGAGCCTCGAACGACAGGAGAACCCTGTAGATAGTATCGTCTTCGTCCATGGTCTCGGTGGAAAGGCGCGCGCAACTTGGGGGGAGTTCCCGCGCCTCCTCCGGGAAGATGGCGACTTTCGAGGCGTGCGTTGCTATTGGTTCGAATACCCAACGGCCTTCATTCGTGCCCCGTTCGGAAGGCGGCTGCCGCGCGTGCAGACTTTGGCCGACGGGTTGCGAACGTACATAGAGCACAAAGTGAGGGGGCAGAATATTGCACTGGTCTGTCACAGCCTTGGTGGGATCGTGGCGCGGAGCTTTGTACTCGAAGAAGTGAAGGCGCAACGCTTGATGAGATTGAGCAAGCTCTTGCTCTACGCCGTTCCGAACAGCGGGGCGTCCGCAGCCGAAGCGGCTCGATACGTCACATGCTGGAACCGCCAAGTACGTCAATTGTCCCGAGACTCGGATCTTATCGAGCGACTCAATGAGGATTGGCAACAATTTCGCGTCCACGAGCACGTATCAACGCAGTTCGTGGTTGCTGGGCAAGACAAGGTCGTGGAGGAAAGTAGCGCGAGAATGCTCTGGGGCAATGATGTCGATGTGGTTCTCGACCGAGGCCATCGGAGCGTTGTCAAGCCAGAGCGGTCCGGAGACATGGCATTCTTGATTCTCAAGCGCTTCGTCGGAGTGCAGTGATCGCACTTGGCGGTGTCGCGGTAGGAACGCCACGGGATTGAATCCCGCAGCGCCCCCCGCACAGATCCCAGCAAGCGGAACTACCGCACTGGGCTCCTACCTCGGGTACTGGCGTAGAAGCGTTGGTTAGGCCACGGATGAAGGATCGTTGGTCTTGGAAGGTGCCGCTCATGGATGGTCTTCATCCTGTCCCACCTAAGGCGTGCCTTGTGGCTGCGGCGACGAATGACTGTGTACCAAAGGCGTGCGAGGTGCTCTCGGAAGTACTTCAAGGAGCGCTGATTGCCCGGTACCGCGAAGTAGCGGAAGTGTCCTTCCACGACTCGTCTCAACCAGGCACCAACCTCTTTGATCGGGAGGTGCATCCGCTTGCGCAGCTTCACCTTGATCACTTTCAGCTTGGCGATCATCCGCTTCTTCTTTGTCTTCCGTCCGACCTGGAATCGTTCTTCTCGTGTCTTCGCGCAGAAGTGCGTGAAGCCAAGGAAGTCGAACGTCTCCGGTCGACCGAGCCCGAACCGCCCGCGCCTTTCGGTCGCGAACCTCCCGAACTCTATGAGCCGAGTCTTCTCTGGATGTAGCTCCAGATGAAACTCAGCAAGCCTCTCTTTCAGTTCGACGAGGAAACGACGTGCGTCGTCCTCGTGCTGAAAGCCCAGTACGAAATCATCGACGTATCGCACGATCGTGACAGAGCCACGGGCGTGCTTGCGTCTCCACTCCTTGACCCAGACGTCCAGAAC
>CAYOIL010000376.1:0-3456 GCA_964403985.1 uncultured Saprospiraceae bacterium | reverse complement strand
TATGGTTAGATGAAAATGCTGATGGTATACAAGATCCTAATGAAGATGGAATCAACGGTGTGACAGTTAATCTTTATGATGCAGCTGACTTAACAACTCCTGTTGGAACTACAGTAACAGCAATGGATCCTGAATTTGGAGACGGTTACTACGAGTTCACTGGATTAGTACCTGGAGATTATGTTGTAGAATTTGATGAAGTAGATGACTTAAATAGAACATTTGCTAACCAAGGTGATGACGCTGAAGATTCTGATGCTGATGAAACTACTGGATTATCTGATGTTATAACATTACCTACTAACACATTCGATCCTACAATTGATGCTGGATTCTTTGAAACGGCTCAATTAGGTAACATTACTTGGATTGATGAGAATGCAAACGGAATTATCGATGCTGATGAAGATCCATTAGCTGGTGTAACAGTAACGTTACTTGATGGTAACATGGATCCTGTAAATGATGCAGATGGTAACCCAGTTGCAGATGCAGTAACAGATGAGTTCGGTGTATATACATTTGACAATCTTGTACCAGGTGACTATATGGTTCAATTTACAGAGCCAGACGGTTACATAGTTACTACAGCGAATGCTAATGGTGATGATACTGATGCAACTGATATAGATACAGATAGTGATGCAGATCCTGCTAACGATTATAAAACTCATACAGCTACTTTAACTAGTGGAGAAACTGATAACAGATTAGATGCTGGATTCTTTATCCCTGCTGCTATTGGAGATTACGTATGGAATGATATCGATGGCGATGGACTACAAGATGCTACAGAAGAAGGAATCAATGGTATTCAAGTGAATCTTTATGAAGATGCTAACATGGATAATATCCCTGATGGTCTTGCAATAAGAACAACATTCACTTCTACTAATGGTGTAGGGACAAGCGGATTCTACTTATTTGATAGCTTACCAGCTGGTAAATTTATCGTAGAGTTTATTGCTCCTAATTACCTTGCATCTCCACAAGATGCTGTAGTTGATGATCTTGATTCAGATGTTGACCCTATTACTGGATTAACTCCATTTACAGAGTTAACTCCTGGTGAAAGAGATTCAACGATCGATGCAGGTTTCTACTTACCAGCTCAAATTGGTAACTACGTTTGGGAAGATGCAGCTTCTGCAACTTCAATACCAAACTTACAAGATGCTGAAGATATTGGATTCGGAGGAGTACAAGTATTACTTTTCCAAGATGGAGTTCAAATTGACCAGACGACAACTGATGGAGACGGAGCTTACTTATTTACTAATCTACCAGCAGGTGATTACCAAGTACAGTTTGTTCTTCCAATAGCTTACGAATTCGTTGATTCGAATGCAGGAGCTGACAATATTGATAGTGATGCAAATACAACTGATGGATTTACACAAATCATATCTTTAATGCCAGGTGAAAGTAACTTGACACTTGATGCAGGTTTAAGATTACCTCCAGTACCAGTTACTATAACTGAGTTCTTTGGTAAGCATAACGAAGATAGAAATGTGAATGAGTTGACTTGGGTGACTGAAACTGAAATGAATAGTGCTGAGTTTATTGTTGAAAGACAATTCTCTAACGGACAGTTTGTTGCAATCGGAAGCGTAGATGCTGCTGGTGTTTCAAATTCACCAATCACTTACTACTTCGATGATTATGATGTAGAAGAAAGCGGAATCTATTACTATAGATTGAAGCAAGTAGATCTTGATGGTACTTTCGAATACTCGAAAATCATCTCTATAAACATCGAAAGAGACAATGTATTTGATGTAAACATGTATCCGAACCCTACAGCTGGTTTTGTAACATTAGACATCACATTGAACGTAACTGATGATATTTCAGTAGCGATTTACGATAAGAGCGGAAAATTCGTGATGGAGCAAAATATTAATAAAGACAATGTGTCTGAATTTAATACAATTACACTTGATGTAGATGCGCTTCCTTCAGGAGTTTACAATACTGTAATAAGAACTAACGGAAATGTTACAGTGAAACAATTGATAATTTTAGATTAATAAAATATTAGGAGAGGTTTTATACCTCTCCTATTTATTAACTTTTAAAATACATTCATTCTCAAATATTACTTAAGGGGTAATATTTTATAGAACCACTTCTTGAAGTGGTTCTTTTTTTTTGCCCATTATTTTATTCACCCACCTCATTTCTGATTTCATTCTTCCTTTACCTGATTTACAGATTTATTTACAGGCACGGAGCTTCTAGTGCAACAGTAAAAGGAGATGCAAGGATATACAGTGGATGTGTATCAGATGTATCAAGCGATCCATGAGTTACTGTGGCAGAAAATTGTGAAGAAAGGCTTACGGTAAACTACGAACAATCAGTTAAAAGAAATTTTGCAGGAGAGGATCAAATAACAAATTCGTGGACAGTAACAGCATAATCTAGTAATGTGACTACACATTTTCAAACTGTCACAAGTAATGGTGAATCTGAAAACCTCCATTGTAATATGAGTTTACTGTAGTTTCGTTACTTAATAGTCTATCTAAGGCATAATTCGGGTTTAATCAAATTAAGTACATGGATATTATTATCGGGCTTTCGCCCAAATTGCAATACTATTTACCCTCTAAAACTAAGATTGTAAATCAAAATTTAAATCTTCATCTTTCGCTTCTACAGGACTTACTAAAAATGCATAATCAGTTATTCGTAATTGAATATAAGTTTGTAAAACCCAAAACTAAGTAAGCAATATAACGCTCCCTTAATTTTTATACTGTTTGCTTGTTAGTTATTTATTGCCAGAAAAAGATAAAGCTATTTGAATCAAATTTGGCTTAATAAATACTTTGTTATATCTGCAAAGACTAGAACTGTTGGAGCATTTACAGTTTGTTGCTTAGCCTACAAAGCAATACTAGATTTCCTTAAAATATCTCCGAGGAAATTAATGTCTGACCCAGTTGAACCTCTCTCTAGACTTTGTTTTAAATGTACCATGCTAAAATTCGGTCCTTTTTCGCCTATTAATTTTAAAAATACGAACAGTAAATTTTAAAGACGTTTTCCACTCTGACTAGATTTAAGTTATTTATAAAATATGAAAGCAATCTAGATCTTGTAAATTCAATCCTATTCTTTATGTAAAAACCAGTAAATCTACTCCTCATCTCAAAATACAGATTGTTTATATTCTACGAATTCTGGTTAAGAGATATTTTTATTTATATAACAATGTAAAATGCCTTTAGGCGAAAGTCAAAAAAGAATTAAACCAAACTAATTTTCACAAACTAATCTAAAAAGTGAAAGCCTGAATTTGCCTAATCAAAAGGACAATTGAATTGTAAAGAGTAGTTACTTTAATCAAAATGCAGATTGTGTATATTCTACGAAATATGGATAAGAGATATTACTATTTATATAACAATGCAAAAAGCCTTTGGGCGAAAGCCAAAAAAGAATTAA
>CAYOIL010000375.1:0-3464 GCA_964403985.1 uncultured Saprospiraceae bacterium | reverse complement strand
ACAACTATTATTAATCAGATTTAGAATTTTGTCCGATTAATAGGGGGCTGCATCATCTTATGCACAATATACTTTAAATATAAATACCTTCTGCACACAAATCAGTTTAGAGACATTTGATTTTTTATTAAGCAAAGAGCCTATAATCAACCTTAAAAGAAATTCAAAAAACTTAATTGTTCAATTTGAAATTGGTGATATTAATTTTGATCAAATTGAATTTATTTCTAAAACTGGGAGTTCAGTAAAAATAGAAAATTTCTTAAAGTATAAAAATAAAAAAATTTGCATTTGGATTAATAATAATGCTGACGTTTCAATATTTGAAAATACGAAGAATGTGACGTCTTTTTATGAAATTAGCAACAAATCGAATTTTACTTTTACTGAAGATTTTCGTATTGATTTTGTAAAAATTCACAATGAAAATCAATTAAGAAATACAGTCTTTAATTCTAATAGTTGTAAAAATATTCCTTTTACGAATGACTTAACTTGTGATAATTCACCTTCACATAATTTCTATTTTCAACCAAACCCAACCCATTCAATTGCCATTTTAAAAGCAGAATCCGAAGAAGCATATGATTTTATCTTATTTGATTCAAGCGGAAAAGTAATAGAAACAAAGCAAAATCAAAAAGGTGATTTACAAATAGATATTACTCATCAACCAGCAGGGATTTATTTTATAAATATTAAATCTAACAATGAATTAACCAATTTAAAACTTGCTAAAATAAACTAATCATGAAAAAATTTAACGCACTTTTAGTATTACTCTTTTTATTTTTATTTAATTCATTTTCTTTTTGTCAATTTTCAGCTAAGGTAAATCAAACAACTGGTACTCCAAATGTTCATTTTCCATTATATAAAATTCAATCTGATTTTAATTCCCAAAACATAGCAATTAATTACAATTCAGTAGGACATAAGCCAGGTGAAATAGGAGGGGATTTAGGTCAAGATTGGCAGTTTCACGCAGGAGGTACCATACAAAGGGAACTTAGAGGATTTCCAGATGGCTTAAATAATCTTGATTATTTATCTACAACTTGTGTCAATCCTGGTATGAACTTATATAATTATCAGGAATGCGAAAACAATGATTCATATGAATGTTTAAAGTGTGAATTAGAATCAAACAGGTTTATAAATACAAAAGTTACTTCCAATAATGTTGGGTTCCTTAAAAACCTTCAAGAAATTGAAGATTTTTATGACAATCAGTTAACAATTGATGAAGAGGCATCAATTCATGCTTTGGATCAAGAAGTTGTTGATATATATGTTAAACCACATACAACTTCAAATAATGTTTCTTTAGAATGTTTAGATGTTCCATCTGAGTTTATTTGTGTTAATCAAAATGATTTAGAAAATGAATTAGCTCCTTACATGAATAGTGGTGAACATTATATTATAAATGTTTCGTTTATCGAAGGAAGTGAAATTAGTTGGTTAGAATTGGCTTTATTGACTTTTAGAGGATTTACCGGCAATCCTACCCCACTTCTTGAAACTATAACAATGAATTTAATTAATGGAATTGTAGGTAATTTTGAATTTGACATATATATAGTTGTCAAACTCGAAGCAAATAATATTGATACTGAAAGTGATTTATATCATTTTTCATTTGAAGGACATAGTGGTAGTTTCTATTTTGACAATAATGGAATTCCCCAGTTAAAAGATGCTGCAGATTTAGAAATTGAATATAGCCTAAAAGATGAAGATTATGTAAAACCTGAAAATGCTCAATCATTTAATTTTGGTGACATTTATCAAGGATTTATTGATGAATTTGTTATTTCAACAAAAGATGGTTACAAATATGTGTTTAACACAAAAGAGTATGCTTTTCATCAAAGCGAATTTAGTAAAGTTGATTTTGAAGATGTATCTAGTACTCAGATCTTTGATAACAATCCTATTTATAGAAACCCATATACTTATAAAACAGATCGAGCAATTCCCTACATAAATGCTTGGAAACTTGATCGAATTGTTAAAACTGAAGATATTACCAATGCGGCAAATCCTGAAATAGCAGAAATTAATGAAATCCAATTCGAATATGAAAATGTTTTAGAAACAACCGTTAGCGATATTTCTCAAAGATTTACTCCTTGTGGTGGGAATGAGAATATTAATAAATGGAGTATTTTTTCTACTAATAATTTATATTTCAAAAAAAGAATAAAGAAAATTGAATGGAAAAAAGGAACCAACAGTTTTGATAATTACTTACAATTTAATTATGAAAATCTAAGAGAAGATATCTATATACCACAAGATATCCTAAGCATGTCAACAAACTTCGAAGTGCCAGAATTAATGACAAGCATAGAATTATATTTAAATAATGTACTATCCAAACAATACAATTTATATTATTCTGAATTTTCAAATTTTGATGTGGCTCCAAATCAATCTAAACCTTACCTATACAATCATAACATACGATATAGACTTGATAGTGTTAATCTTACAGGCTATGATGTATTAGGTATCCCTGCATCTTTGCCAGCAACGTCATTTATATATGATGAACAACCTTTACCAATAAGGCATTCTACCAAAAGAGATATATGGGGTTTTTATTCTAGTGAGGTTCGAACCATGATACCAAATACATATATTATTACAACTGATAATCTATTTTCTGACCATCAGTTACAAGATCATGGAACTGTTTATTCAGTATTTGATAGAGCTGGCGGGGATTTTAATGATCAAGATAACACCTTTTTTAATCCTGAATTAATTTCTGATCCAAGAGATGTTGATTATAATAGCCTTATCAGTGGGCAATTAATGTCTGTAAAAAATTTACACGATGAACTAACGTCTTTTTCCTATGAGCTTAATGATTTCAATGATTTTTATCTAAATGAATTTAACATTAAAGGCCCTGGATTAAGAGTGTCTAATATTAGTTATCCTAGTGGAATGGAAATTAATTATAGATATTCTGTTTTAGAAGGCCAAGGGGTTTCTTCTGGAAGAATAATTGATCAACCAATATTTGCAATATCCCTTTCTGATTATGAACAATGTGGAGGAAGTCCAGAAGCAAAAACTTCTTTTTCTAGCCATGCTTATAATCTAAGTGGAATTTTACTTTCAAGTAATGTGTTTTATGAATCCGTTATATTAGATTATGGAAACGGGGATAAAATTGTGAACGAATATGATATAACTCACTTTTGGGGAGAACCTCATGGAAATTCTAATGCAGTGTTTACATTTAATAATTTTGATATTTATGACAATAGGAAATTTTTTATTGATGGATTTCCATTTATTAGTAGATCTTCAAGAATAAGCGTTATAGCTAGATTAAAAAATCAGAAAATTTATAAAGAGGAAACGCTATTAAATGAAAAAAAGTATTTCTACGAACTATTTAGTTCTGAAACCTCAAAAAATTTAAAATTCGATAATAGATCAAATTT
>CAYOIL010000374.1:1385-3488 GCA_964403985.1 uncultured Saprospiraceae bacterium | reverse complement strand
TCAGGACATCGCTTTTCCTAAAGGAGAAGGATGATAAATTATAGAAATTAGAATTGCTTTAAAGAATGATTTAAAGCCCCTCTCTTTCAAGAGAGGGGAATGGGGTGAGTCATTTAAATTGGAAACATAGTTGTAATATTTGCCTCATCCTCCTGTCTCCTTAGACTGTCGCTCAGGACATCGCTTTTCCTAAAGGAGAAGGATGATAAATTATAGAAATTAGAATTGCTTTAAAGAATGATTTAAAGCCCCTCTCTTTCAAGAGAGGGGTATGGGGTGAGTCAAAAAATCCCTCGCTTTCTACATTTCACCCACTAACACTTCCATAATTCTCCTTCTCCTCCTTCTCCTCCTTCTCCTTCTTCTTCTTCTTCTTCTCCTAATTTTTCTTTTTCTTCTCTAATCAATGGTCAAGCTACTACAATAAGATTATTTAAAAACTGCGATTAGTAAGAAATGAATTTATGCCCATAGGTTTAAAAACTTAAATGATACACCAAGGCAATAATGTTACATTTTTCGTATATTAGTGTAAATTATGTAACATTTTATGTCCGCTTCTTCCAAAAAAATACAAAATACAAAGCGAATCATCCTAGAATCTGCTGAAAAGCTATTCATGAAATATGGAATCAAAAAAGTGACCATTCAGGATATTGCTTCCGAAGCTGGTATTAGTAAAATGACTTTTTATAGAAGTTACTCCAACAAAGAAGAAGTTGCTCTCCATGTTATTCAGTCTATCTCAGCAAAGTATATGGAAAAGTACCAAATGATAATGAGTAAACCGATACCTTTTCCTGAAAGAATTCAAGCCTTTATTTTCTTAAAAAGTGAAGGATCAAAGGACTTTAGTCCAGAATTTATAAAAGACGTTCATAATCTTGAAGCATCTCCCTTGCTAGATGAAATTCATAAACTTCAAATTAGATCAAGAGAGATTTTTATGGAGGATCTCAGAAAAGCGAAAGAAGAAGGACATTTACGATCAGACGTGAAACTTGAAATGATATCTTATTTAATTAATGATATGAGCAGTAAAATTAACGATGAGATTTTTTTATCTCTTTTCAAAGACTTAGCGGAAGCTTCGGAACAATTGATGAAGCATTTTTTTAATGGAATTTTACCAGCAGGATCTCAGCTATAAGCTATATAAAACAACAAAATATGAGTGCAGAAACAATTAAAGTACATTCATTAACCAAGTATTACGGCAAAGAACGGGGGATAGAAAACGTTACTTTTTCCGTTAAAAAAGGGGAGGTTTTTGGATTTGTAGGGCCCAATGGAGCAGGTAAATCTACGGCCATTCGAACAATGCTTGGTTTGTTACAGCCTAGTGAAGGTTCAGTTGAAATTCTAGGAACAGATGTCTTAAAAAATGGGGATGAAATAAGAAATAAAATAGGCTATCTACCATCTGAGGTCAACTACTATGATGAAATGAATTCTCGAGAATTACTAGAATATTCAGCGGGATTTTATGATAATGTAAACTTATCATTGATTGACGAATTGGCAACATATTATGAACTCGATCTCAATAAACAAATAGCTGACTTGAGCTTTGGAAATAAAAAGAAGTGCGCAATAGTGCAATGTTTATTGCATGAACCATCTGTTCTTATACTGGATGAACCTACTTCGGGTCTTGATCCACTTATGCAGAATAAGTTTTTTGATATGCTCGAAAAACAAAACGAAAAAGGAGTTACCATCTTCTTTAGTTCACACATTCTCTCTGAAATCCAAAGGATGTGTTCGAGAGCTGCTGTGATAAGGAATGGTGAAATTGTAACAGTAGAAAATATTAATACACTTCTTGAAAAACAAATGAAGAAAGTACGGATAGTTTTTTCTGAAGAAACAAACTATACTTTACCTCAAGGAGCTAAAAACGAGCATGTTTTAGGAAAAAAAGTAACTTTTGAATATGTAGGAAAAGTAAATGAATTACTTACTTGGCTTTCTTCTCAGAATCTCCAAGATGCAGTCCTTGAAGAACCTGATCTGGAATCTATTTTTATGAACTATTACGAAAGATAATTTTATGAATTACAATTTATAATCAACCTATGAAATTTGAGAAATCTCCCCAGT
>CAYOIL010000374.1:0-1375 GCA_964403985.1 uncultured Saprospiraceae bacterium | reverse complement strand
TGATGGTTCTTGCCATTTTTCCTTATATGGCTGAAATGGGTGAGGGACTTGTTGCGTTGATGGATCAGATACCAGAAGAAATAGCTAAAGCTATGGGAATGGATGCAGATACATGGAGCAATATCTTAGGATTTTATAGCACGTATTATGGTGTCTATATAATAGTACTCATAAGCATATTTACGGCTTCTACAGCAACAGTGATATTGTCAAAAGAAGAACGTGATCGAACAGCCGAGTTTTTATTAACTAGACCTATTTCAAGAAAAAAGGTGTACATATCCAAAATTGCTAGCCTCTTAACCCTAAGTGTCATTATATTTTTAATCCAAACTTTTGTAGCAATCTTATGTATCCATTTATTTAGTTCTAGTGAAATCGATTGGGGGATCTTTTTTAGATTACAATTTGGTGGATTTTTCTTAATGCTTTTATTTACAGTTCTTGGTCTGATTATCTCAATGTTTATTTCTCCTAAAAACAATTTGATGGGCGCAGTTGTAGGATTGACCTTTGGTTCTTATATTATAAATGCTGTTGGGAAATCTACTGAAGCAACAGAATGGTTATCATATTTGTCACCTTTCAACTACTTTGATTTATCAATAAATCCCAATGCTTCATTTGCTTTTTTACCTGCACTTGTAATCTTGGTCCTTTCAATAATTATCTTAATTTATGGATACATGATCTATTCAAAAAAAGATATTTCATCTTAGAGAATTATAGATAAATCAATGTAAACTCTTATTTTGAATCCTGAATCAACTTAAGTTTTGATATTTATGAAATATCTAGTTTTAATCAGCCTATTCTTATTAATGTTTTCTTGCGGAATAAATAAACTTCCCAAAGAAAAGATAAGCGCTGTTCAACTTGAGAAATCATATACTTATTCAAATGATACATTGTCAATCTTTGTTGAAAACTCTTTAAGATGTCCTTTGCGGTTTTTAATTTCTTCGGAACATGAGCAATTAAATGAAATATTGAAACCTTATAAAAGTATTTTGTTATCTCCATTGACAGATACGACTATTATTCTACAAGTACAGAAAGAAAATCAGAAAGAAGTGAAAATCGGTGCGCGTTATGGAGACATAAATACCGAAATTGGTGATAAGGAAATTCTATATCCAGTACCTGTTGGGAAATCAGTAAAAATTCTTCAAGGGAATAATAGTAGTCCAACCCATAACACTACATCCTCTAGGTACGCAATTGATTTTACACTTGCCATTAATGATACAATTTGTTCAGCAACAGATGGCTATGTTATTTCTGTAATTGATGGTTATATTCATAGTGGAAGTAGGAAGAAATGGAAATCCTATGGAAATTACGTATTGACGTATGAACCTGAAACAAATCGTTT
>CAYOIL010000373.1:0-3494 GCA_964403985.1 uncultured Saprospiraceae bacterium | reverse complement strand
TTTTACGTCTCATCTCAGCAATTTGATCTGCGAAAATCAATAAACATTCGCCAACCAATTCCACTGCTTTACAGTACAAAGTAAGATTTGAGCGAATTTACTTTCTGAGCAAACAGACGGGAATATCAAAAACGATAACTCTAGGAATGACGAAATTCAATTGGACTTTTCGAAAATCTTTGCTCAACCTCCTTTTATAGTGGAAAATAACGGCTAGCATAAGTTGCGTCTCTTGTCGGCTTTTCAGCCGATACAAGATATGCAATCTTCATGCATTGTTCTCTTTCGTTCTATTTTGAACGCTTTAATTTATTACTTAAGAAAATTCAGTGATAAATCTAAGTTGATGTCGAAAAGATCAGATTAACTGCGAAAATAAAAGTAAGCAACATAGCTAACTAGAGGAACAAAACTATATGATTGGAAGCCTATTATGACTTTCAATCAAATTGAGATCTTTAATCATTAACTCTAAAAAAGAATAATCCATATTTAGTCAATTCATCGCTATCAAGATCTTGATGATTAATTGAAGTATCCCATCCATCATGTTTTACACCCCAATTAGTTATATCAGGAATTAAATCTATATTATTATCTGAGAAATATTCATGAGTGAGATTGATTCTTTCAAGACAACAAGTATCTGTTAAATCAATTTTAACATTATCCACTTCTTCTAAATTCTTATCAGTAAAAGAAATATGTCCAAAGTAGATACCATCAGTTTTAGGAACTACTTTAAAAGATACTATTTTTTTATCCTCGACATAATCTAACTTTAATCTAACTACTTGAACGAAATCTTCCAATTGCACAACTTCTATACTACCTTTTCCATCAATATTTATATATTCAAAAGAATCAAGTGGTGCCGGTTTAAATGTTTTATTAATAATATCCATTTTATCAATTGAAAATGTTTTTGAGTAGTCTAAATCTGCAATATCATAAGTTACTCCCGTCTCTGAATCTGTAACTATATCTGGAATTTCCATAGTTATCATAAAAGTATCACCTACAGCAATATCTCTTATTGGCGGATCACTTTCATATCCTAATTTAATGTTGTATTCTACCCAACAGATAGAAATTCCATAATCACAACCATTATTGACACAATTTGTGAAGAACAATGCCATTGACACAACCAGTAATCCTCTTAAATTTTTCATTAATATCCGTATTCGTTAAAAATTAAAGAAACATCATTTGCATTTTGACCTGCTGGAATTAAACTTAACGCCGTGTTTTCAACTTCTTGAAATGTTGTAGGAGTTCCTTGAGTTACCATAAGTTCAGCATCTCGCAAAGTGAAACCCGAAACATTATCATTATTTATTCCATCTGTTACTAATGCAGGGTTATTTGCATTGTTATCGATTAAATCCCAATATAATCCTTCTGGAATCCAAGGTTCATTAATTGTAGTAAGCGGAGAGAACTGTTCTATGTCTAAATATAGCCATCTATTTCTAGTTGGATCTATTCCTCCATTAGAATGATTTACACCATATTTTCTATCCGTGAAAAAATAACCAATGTAAAACGCAAAAGATTCCATTATTGCTGTTTGTTCTGCCCCTGCAATAGTTAAATCACCATAAGGAAGTTGTACCGCTGATTCATTTAGTAAACCGTCATCATTAAGATCTGTAACAACAATATCAATCGTCCTTTCAATATTGTCAATCCAATATTGATCTTTTGTAAAAGTGGGCAAAGCCTTAAAGTGTGCAATATGCCCGTATTCATGGTACATAACTTCTTTAATATCATCTGTTTGATCGTTAATATTATCACCATAATTGTAGACCATATCTGGACCATAAAATTCAATTATTGGTGCTATCAACTCAAATAAATTTGCAATAATCTGACCTTCATTTATAGGGTCAACTACTATTTCTCCAATAACTGGAATTTCAAAGGTAAAACCCATTAGATTTTGTAATTCTATATTTAATAATGCTCTACTAGTTGCTTGAACTAAAACTTCATCATTTAAAGGGCCTAAAAAACCAGTACCTATTTCATCTATTAATGGAGCAGCTGCACCTCCTGCAAGATTAGAAATTAGCACATCAATATCGTCGGATAAAATTCCGTCTTTCATTGGTTTTTCAAGATTATATTGATCTGCATACTTATGGTATTCTTCCATAGAATTTAGTGCCTGAGCAGCAAAGTAATATAATGTCATATTCGCAAATTCGTCCTCATTATTATTGTATTGGATTTGTATGTTGTTGAAAGGTCCATCTTCTATTTGTGCTGGGTCGGTCACAATTGCAACTAGTTCATTTAAAGCTGGTAAAAAGGGACCAAAATTAAATAGTTGTAGCATTCTAAATGAGCGTACAGCAACTTTTTCGTTGTTAAATTTAACTTTGACATTTAGCCTATTTCTTGTTCTAAAAATTCGCAAATTCGTATCCCAACACCCTTGATCATCAGTATATGTGTAAAAAGAAAAACCATAAAATGTTATTCCTTCTACTCGAACATTTTTTACAGGTTGAACACCTAATTGAGAATCTAAATAGGTTACACAACCTGCAGGTTGATTTGCACTTTCTGGAGCATCACATCCACATGACTGATCTGGATCTCCTTCAAAAGGATTATTACCAGCAGGTGGTTCAGTTTCATCAAGTAAAAAGCTAAGGACACAATCCCTCCAAGCTTCACTACCGAATGTAAATAGTTCATCACATTGACATTCTGGCCAACTAATTGCTCCAGGTTCACAGGGGTCACCAGGAGATCTCATAACGTTATCAATTGCTGTATAAGTCAACACTAGATCTTGAACATCATAATGTAGGTTATCTAAAACTTCATAGTTGTACCCTTGAAGGCTTTCATTAACATCCACGACTGCATATTTTTCTAACCCTAAGGTCTTATTCCAATCACCTTCACGATAATACTTTCCTTCAATTATAACTTCCCTGACAAATGGTAAATTACTTAGGACGAATCTTTCATCCTCATCAAGTCGCTTTTGCTCTTTTAGAGTTACAGGGATAAATCTAACGTAAAGATGAGTAACTGGAAGCTCTTTTACACTTGAGGAATATACCAAGTTATGAGCTGTTGTAGCATTTTGAATTGAAAATGGGTGCGTAAATTTCTCTCCCATTTGAGCTACAAGATTAGTTTCATTATTTCTTGTAGTTATGTTTTTATTGGAATTATTAATTCTAATTTTATTTGGTGAATAATCTGTAAGGTCACTCTCGCATGCTGATAATACTACAAAGAATGATAAAATTAAAAATATCTTGTAACGCATAATTATGGTGTTTAATGTTTTAAAATAACGTTTGAATACAACTTAAGAACGAAGATTTCGAATACATATTTTAATCTGCTAAATAAATATAGGAGAAATATATGAATAACATTAAGACTGTAGCCATTATTTAATTTGGGCCCAAGGCTCACGTGCATTTAAATTAGGGTAGTACGTACTTTTAATGAAAGAGAAC
>CAYOIL010000372.1:0-3507 GCA_964403985.1 uncultured Saprospiraceae bacterium | reverse complement strand
GTATAAGCGGTTTCAACTCTTAGGTTAGCCCCAAGCCCTGTGAGGGTAAACTCACTTGGGATCGCTCCATCAAAGAGTTGCTCAAAGGAGAGCTGCCCTGTATCAAACCGAAAGGCGCGACCAAGACTGTCTCGCTCCACACTGTAGCTATTAGTAAAGCTTCCAGCCGCTAGCTCCACTGTATCAACCTGATAGGGACGCTCACTGTTGTAGCCAACGCTCCTGGATCTGCTCGTGCCATTTGCTGCACTGTTAACCCTCTCAAGCCTATTTTGTGCATCTCTAATGTATGACTCTGTAAAAGTATCCCCGTTAACTACCTTAGTAACCGTATCGGTGAACACCCCGTTGTAGCTTGGATCAATGCTAGCAAACACGGCTCCTGCTTCTTTAAGCTCCACAAAATCGGTGCGCCCAAGCTCGTCTCGCTCTACTCGAATATCTTGGTTCGAGACACTCTCGCTTGCTGACACCATCTGCCCTAGTGCATTTCTCGATATTATAACACTTTCAAACGGATCACTGCTTTGGATAAGACCCAGTGCGCCATAGATCCGCTCTTGCTCATAGCCTCCGGCTTGATGACTCACCACTGTGAGTTGATTGTTTGTAAAAACTGCCTCTTGATAACTTGCATGTTGCGGTGCATCCTCTCGATAACTTGCTGCCCCAAGAAGGCTAACATAGCTGTGTCCTGCCGGATTAGTGTAGCGCCCTAAGGCTCCATCTTGTGCGTACTCAAAACTGCTCGTCTTACCGTTTCTTGTCACTGCCGCAAGCTGCGATCCTTGATACTCAAATGAGCTCTCCAGGCTCACTCCTCCCTCAAGGTGGCGAGCGCTTGAACCGACAAGATTAGTATTGGCAACATAGCCCGTTGTTTGTGTTAAAAGCGGTGCCTCCACTCGCACAACCCGAGAAAGAGTATCGTAGAAGTAGCGCGTCGTATTGCCACGCTCATCTGTGGAGCGCTGCACTCGGTGCGCTCCATCGTACTCAAAGCGTTGCGATACGATCTGAGCCCCACTCACAGGGTTTCTGTAGCTCATACTTAGAGTTTGACCAAAGCCGTTTCGCTCCACTACCTGCTTTGTATCGATTGCTCCGTTAAGAAATCCGGTAACCTCATTAACTTGTGAGTACTTATCGTAGCCATACGCCGTTATCTGATTGAGCTCCGATCGTATAGCGCGGATCTCTCCTGAGTTACCAAGAATGTAGCGCGTTTGTGCATAATCAACCGCTCCACTCTCCTCTTTTGTTGCCACACTGAGCAAGGATTCCTTTGGACCAAGTGCTTGAAACATCCTTACTCGCACTCCGTTTACAATCACGCGGTGGTTTGGCACAAACCCTGTGCGCTCATACCGGGTTTCATTACCAAACGGATCAATGATACGTGTTGGCTGCCCTTGCTCAAAGTCTAAAAACTGTGTCCTAAAAAGCTCTCCTACCGGCTCCCACGGCTCCTTTAGCTCCTGCGTACTCTCAACAAGCTGACCCTTTTTATTATACTTCGCATAGCTCTTAGACCAGCTCGATCCCGTGCTCCCGTTAAAACTATACGGTGCACCGTTTATATCTGCTAGCTTTTGCCAAACTGAAACTATCTGACCGTACGGATTATAAAAGAATCGCTCAAGCTCCCCGGTGCTTGATTCCACCGCTGTAATATCACTGTACTGATTTCTTGTGTAACGAATCTCTTGCTCTCCGTCACTGCCAGGATTAAAGGTGAGCGAATCGATTTCATCTAAAACACCGGATCGCTTAATTGTAACACGCTGCGTTGTGGCTGCCTGCGCCTGAGTGTTATCAAGCACCCCACTGCGTACCTCTTTTAAAAGACCCGCCTCATCGAATAAATACTTTGTTGTCAGAGCACGTGTGTCATCTCTTAACTCTTTTATCTGCCCGTCTCCTCGGTAGATAGTGGTGCTGCTTGTAAGTAACCCCTCTTCACTTAAAGTACCGCTTGAGACGGCTCGAAGCTTTAAACGGATATCAAACGGATCATCGCTGTGTAACCCGTAGACAGGATCCTCAATCTGGGTTGTAACAACGGCTCCGTTAATCGCTACCGTTGTTGCAAGCGGGGAGCCCCCTTCAAGATTGTGCCTATTAACGTAATCAGTAACCACAAGATCGCCGTTTACGTTCTTGGTTGTTTCTTGTAGAATTTGCCCGGCTATAGAGTCCACTTGCGCCTCATAAAACCCTCGCTCCACTCCACCTACTGTGGTTATCTGTCTCGTCTTTAGATCACAGTACTGATTAGCTATCGGTGTTGAGTACTCGTTTACAATCACAATATCGCCAACACCACTATCTTGTGGCGAAAGCGAGCTTATTGTCGCTTTACTAATCCTGTACAGGGTATCGAACTCATAGCGATTCACTCGATCATCTGCCTGAAGCTCTATTACTCTTGAAGCTGGATAACTCACCGCTGTTGTTCTTTGCGGAGTTGTCACTGTGTCGATACGACCCAGCGGATCGTAGCGAAACACGAGCAGAGCCACAGGTTGCTCGCTTGCCCCCTCAACTCCGCGAAGCACAGCCTGAAGATCCCCTGCTGGAGTGTAGAGATACGTTGTCTCAATACGTGAGCTTGTTAGCTGCTCTAGATTAGCACTCGTTGGATCCGTGTGAGCGCTACTGTGCTCAAATCGATACGAGAGTGCACGCACCTGTCGACCCTGTGTATCAAACTCCTTTTGCGTATCAAGACTAGGGACTCGAGTGCAGTTCGTTGTACTCAGTGTTGGCTCATCACATTTTGAAACCTCATAGGTCACCCTGGTGCCATTGCCACCGGAGAGCCCTTCCCAGTTATTGTGCGTTCTATAGATCCCCGTCTGGCTACCTATTACCACTTCAGGCTGAGCACTTGAGTAGATCACCCCGTGCACTAAGTTATTGAACTGATCTCGGTGCTCTTTTAAAAGATAGCGCCTGCGACCATCCGGGTAATCAAGCGCTCGGATATGCTTGAGCACCTCTCCGTTTCTTGTATACACGTACAGCAACTGATCAGAGAGCATATAGGAGGTCTTTCCTCCATCATAAAACGTAAACCCATCTGGCACTTCGCGCCTATCGGCTGAGCCTACTGCCGTGCCACCACGAAACACACGATCTCTTATCTGTACGTATCTGTCTTGCTCGCTTTGCACCACCTGTGATGGCTCCTTTAGTGATGGAATCACTCCTGAGGCTAGACTCGCTCGAATACTACCTCCAAGTACACCATCTCCTAGAGAGATCGTTGTGCTCGGAGAACTCGTTGATACCGGAGGCTTCGGCCTACAACAACCATTCTTACACTCCAGGCTGGCACCTGCCGTACTCGGACAATCTGAATCAGTGCTGCAACCTGTAACCGGATCGCTTGGACACTCACATGCACACGATCCCGGTGACCCATTACATGTCTTAGGACTAGAACAGCTATTAGGTGAGGCTGTGCACGCATCCGCTGGCATATTACTCGTACTACACTCAGTT
>CAYOIL010000371.1:571-3521 GCA_964403985.1 uncultured Saprospiraceae bacterium | reverse complement strand
AACCCCACGAGCAGCCCTGCAATTGCGATATGCCGGAGGGCTTGCGGTGGCACAAAGCCGATCGCGGCGAGCCGGTGTTGTGGTTTGCGGCACCGGGCAGGGCGTATCAATCGCAGCTGCCTACGCTGCTGTCGGTGATTGATCACAGCCACAAGCAATGGATGTCGGTGTGCGGGATTAATTTCGCACAGGGCCGGTCCGAGCGCCTGGCGGATATGGTGTGGCGCTATGGCAGGCTGGCGCGCAATGTGGCGGGGCAGGCATGGCAGCCGCGTGATGGCGACATGATGAACGCGGACAACCGGTGTCCGTTGTGCGGCGATATCACCATGAATACGGCCGGCACCTGGACACATCAACAGCGCCTCGCGCGCGGTGTGCACGAAACCGGGCACGGATTGGGGCTGCCTCACGTCGAAGATGATCCCACTGATCCGATGTACCCCAGCTTGCACAGCGAGATGCACATTATCCCGTATGAAAGCAAAAGCGCTCAAAACGCCCGCGAGCGCTACGGCGAGCCCGAACCGCTAGCGGCGTGATGGGTACCTTTTCTCCAGTCGCCCAGGCCAACCGGCCCAGCTTGATGGAGCAGGCGCTGGAGAAAACCGCCGACGCGTTGGGGCGCGTGTGCAACACCACGCTCACCTGCATAAAAACCGGCGACGAGTTTTCAGGTTGGATCGAAACCGAAGAGATACCGCTGCTAACCGATGCGGGGCCTGATGAGGTCATCGATTGCACGCTGTGCGTGCAGCCGTGCAACATGCCAAAGCTCGGCCTGCCGTGCGGCAAAAAATTCACCGATGGCACGGGTGCGGTGTACCTAATCGAAAAACGTCGCGCTGATAAAAACGGCTGTCATCGCTACCGGCTGAGTGTGTGCAAACAATGCTGAGCTGCAAAGACCTTTGCGATTATCCCCAGCTGCCGATCGTCTGCATTGCCGAGGATTTATTCGATCTGATGAATGCGCCGCAGGGCGACTGCGAGACACTGTATCAGCTGCACCACTACACCGGCACCGAACCGAAATATAAAAAAGGCTGGTGTGACGTCATTTTCCATTGCGGTAACACGCAGAATCGGGTCAGTTATGAAACCGATCTCGATGATTGTTTCGGTGAGCAGCAAAGCACCACGGCGATATTTTTACGCCTGCGCACGGAAGTGGGTGCCGACCCTGAACTTGATTGGAATTTAGTCACGGGTGAGCAGCTGTTGGGTGCCGCGGCGTATGAGTTGCTGCTGCGTTTTTCGGAATATGCAGCCAGCGAAGATGGTCGGCGGTTGTGCGGTGAGTTACGGCACACTGGCACCACGAAAGTGGCGCCCGCTAAAACAGAAAGCGGCATCGTGATTGGTTTCGATATTGCGTTGCAAATCCAGTACAATGTGACCTATACCAGAGGGGAGCCTAATGGCTAGCCAATGTAATCCAGCCCAGCAGTGCACGTATAAAGGCTGCCTGGCGCGCGTAAAAATTTCGAACTGCGTGGCGATCGACTACGACACTGGCGAGGTTGACTGGGCTGCGTTCCTGGATGTCGCGCAGCTCGCAACATTTTCCTTTACCGAAAACACAGCGGTGGATGAAGATAGCTGTCTCACCGACTGTGCTCCACAGTACGAGTTTGGCGACACGACCTGGACAGGAAATCTTGAAGTCAAGTACTGCCTGAATGATGAGTCGCAGTGCTTTCTGCGAAGTGGCTGCGCAAACCAGTTATGTGTAGCGCCTATCGGTGGTGACCCGTCTGCGAATGATCCAGCGTATTACGGGGAAATGTTGGGAAATAGTTTTGGCCACACATTCACGCGAAACGCAAAGCAGCGGCTTACTCTCGGATTCCAGGGCAACGGTGAATTATTTCGCGAAAACTGGTGTATACAGCCGGTACCGCTGACCGCGTGATTGATATCAATTGATTGGGGATAGGCGCGATTGATATCGCGCCTTTTTTTGCACGAGGGTTTATGAGCGTAGAATCTGCCGACGATTTTTTTGCGGTGCTTCAGGAATCACCGGCCACAGTGGAAATCGTGTTGGGTGATGATGATGTGCTTGAGGTAGGCATCAAACGCCTCGCCCCCGCTGATTGTGCATTACTGTTCCAGCGCAACGCCGCGATACGCTGGCTGGAAAAATACCCAGATTATGTGCCCGGTCAGGATGACGCGGTGGCCATGATGGATGAGACGCTGGATACCGGCGAGCTGCTGGAGCAGGTCGACATCGATGCCACGCCAGAACAGGCCCCACGCGTGCAAGATGTTGTATGGTTTCAGGCTCGCCGTTTGGTCGAATTATGTCAGGGCGCAACAGGATCGGCAGATCAGCTGAACCACGTGATCACCGGCTGCTGTGATCCAGATGGAAAACCCCTGTTTACCACAGAGGCGCATTTCAAAAAGCTGGCAGCATACGTGCCGCAAGCGGAAATCAACAAAATCGACCAGGCCGTGCGCCGTGGCTACACCAAAGCCCGCGAGGTCGAGCAGCACACAAAAAACTCAGGTCAGGCGAGCCAGATTGGTGTCTGACCGAACGACTACCAGACGGCACGCTGTGGGTGCACTCGGTACATCTGGGCTACTTTGCCGCGGTGATCGGCGAGCGGCGCGGCATACACGACCCAGTCGCACAGCAGTCCCAGCCGATAGAAACGCTAGCGTACTACCAGGCGATCGAATTCGAAGTGCTGCACTACCATCGCCGCCGACTGGAAAGAATTGACGCCATGCGCGACGACAAACCGCAGGAACCCGACCCAGACGACTAGCTGATTGGAGTCCATTGAGCAAGTCATCGAAACGGTGCTCACTGCGCGCGACGAGCGTGCAGCGGTTTTCAATGCGGCAATTCAAAGTTCCCGGCAGCTCGACAGCGAGCTGACCAAAGCCGGCCGCCGCATCGAGGACAATTTCAACACCGCTGTCGATGCCAGTG
>CAYOIL010000371.1:0-561 GCA_964403985.1 uncultured Saprospiraceae bacterium | reverse complement strand
AAAGTATCCAACGGCAATTCACCGGCATCGGCCAAACGTTATCCCAAGGTGATCTGGAAACATCCCCGCGCGCGATCAATGCGACATTCCAGGATTTAATCGAAACACTCGGCCAGGCCGAAGCGCTGGAAGAATTTGGCAACGATGGTGCTGTCAGCTTGGTGACCGCGGCGCGCGCATCGGAAACCCTGACCATGCGTATCGAGGAAGCCAGCGTCGCACTGGCCCGCCGACTGAATCCGCAATTTGACGAGCTTGACGATACCCAGCAACAGCTCGCCGCCAACGACGCGCTGGATCTGATCAATCAGCAGCTCGGCCAGATCGGCCAGACGGCGGATGCTGTGCAGCAGCAGTACGAAGAGCTGGTTGAGTCACAGGAAAAAATTGCCAGCACCAGCAGCGTGCGGCGGCTGGAAAATTACAACCGCACACTCGATCAAAATGGCCGAAGTGTGGCCGCCGCAGCGCGACGTGGGAATACGTTTACTGGCGTAATCGGTCGGCTCGCCGGTGCTCTGACCCCATTGGGCCGCATCGCACGCCAAGCCGGTGGTGCAC
>CAYOIL010000370.1:0-3522 GCA_964403985.1 uncultured Saprospiraceae bacterium | reverse complement strand
CCACTTATTGCATCCCAGTTATATGTGTATGAAACGTCGAAATTATCTGCTGTATAAATTTCTAGCTCAGCACCACATATCGCATCATCTCCACTGATGGTAGAAGATGGAAACGCACATAATATATTGGAAAGTTCAAGTGACTCTACCCCATTAGTTACAGTAATAGAGTAACCTAGATTTTCGACAAGGATGCCAGACAATGAGTATTGAGCTCCATTTGCGACTAAAGTATCACCCATGGGACCAGTTACAAATTCAATTTGGTTTGCTGGAGGAAGCGGAC
Organism: uncultured Saprospiraceae bacterium; assembly: GCA_964403985.1. Lineage (GTDB taxonomy): Bacteria > Bacteroidota > Bacteroidia > Chitinophagales > Saprospiraceae > JAHDFB01. The sequence continues at coordinate 3,236 of CAYOIL010000370.1, read as the reverse complement.
TACCTAATTGGTAGAAACCACTTACAGATTCTATATACCATGTTTCACCGGCTATAGAATTTACAACAATTTCTTCCTCAAATTGCGCAAATCCTGTTGGCGCATTGTTATCAATACATGCACATTGTGTAGCACGATCAATATCAGCTTGAGAAAAGGCAAATGAAGAAATAAAAATTGCAAGGCATACAAGCATATACTTGATAACCATACTAGAATCATTTAAATCAAATGCGTTTCGAGGTCTTAGACTTCTCATCATAAAAATAAGTTTTTGATTTGGCAAAAGGTGGAGTGGTAAAATCTTTGGATTAAACACACTTTTTCCAATGTCCAACTTAACTATGCCAACTTTAGCACCAAAAGCCTTTTAATATGATAAAAAAATGTAATGTGAGATATATTACATAAAATTGTAATCTATAGTGATTTGATTACAAAGTCATATATGAATAAAAAAATATAAGAAAAAATGATTTTTATTTTTGTAAAAATCGATTTGCCATGAAGAAATTCCAAATATAGACTGTAGGAGCAGGGAAAAAATGAAGATATTCTTCAGAGATATCAGTAAAGTATCTTAAAAGTGTAATAATTGTAATACCTATTAACCATGCCCCTGCATAAATTAGATAATACCTTATTGCATTAGCAACTGTAAATTTACTTCTGAATGTAAAAAATGTATTTAATGTGAAGGCCACACTAGTCGCAATAAAAAAACAAACAGTGTAGGCAATCTGTGGATTCCAATCCAAATTTTTCACTATAAAATAAGGGCCACCTAATTCTATAATATTAAATATTCCTCCTATTAGAGCAAAAGGAATCATTTTACGCCAATTATCTTTGATGTACTGGATCAAATAGTCTTTTTTTTAGCTAAACACTTTTCAAGAATAGTATGTTTTTAAAAATCGCCGCAAGATAAAGGAATAAAGACAAATACACTTGTTTTATCTATATAATAGTACCGAATAGTAATTATGTAGGTTTTATTTTACACAAATTATGAATTTGACTAGCTATTACTTTAGAATACTTCAGCAAAATCAATGATTCACATGAGTTTTAAGATTAATTTTTCTTGTAAATTGTTTAGCCTTATCCATGTCAAGGTAAATCTTTTAAACCTCATGACTCTATTGAATTTTCGCCATTCTTAATAAAGCAACAGTATATAATTTGAGAATATCCAAGGTGTTTCAACCCCTTGCCTGCATTTTAAATTAAAATTCTTACTAAAGAAACATGGCACTAAAGCACCTTGGACGTATCTATTTTTGATTTCAAGCAACTAGATGATGTAAAATGATAACTTTGTCTACGCTTCATATAACAAACTATGTTTAGATTTATTGAAAGCCCTTTCTTATAATGTCCTCTGCCCCCTTACCTTGAGGGAAAAAGTCTAAATCTACTCTATCTACTCCTGGCTGATAATCATTTCTGAATTGCCATATGTGTACTCCATTAAACCATTTTTGATTCCATACCTCATTAAAGAATGATTGAAAGCAATTGATTTGAGTCAATTCAGAATATTCGGAAACATCAATATTTTCATAGTCTATCCATTCCCAAGGCTTTATTGCACCATCTTTCTTACTCTTATAACCTAACTCAGTAAATATGATTTGTTTGTTATATTTTTTCGATAATGCTTCCATCTTTTTCAAATGAGGCCCCCACCCTTTTGATAAATCTTTTAAATCTGGATTCTCATTATCCGTTAAAGGAAAGTAAGCTTGAATTCCTATGTAATCTAATTGATCCCAAAATCTTATGCTTTCATATTCTTCATACCAATTAGCAGCATAAGTAAGTTTTCCTTTATAAACCTTACGAATATCAATAATCAGTTCTTCCCAAAATTCTGGCTTTTCTAATGTCAATCTTGTACATTCAGCACCAATACAAAACATTTCTGTCTCCGTTTTACTTGCAATTTCAGCAAAGCGTAAAATAAAATCTCTATAAGTAGCTTGCCATGTTACCCAATCTTCTTCGTTTTCTGGATATATATCAGATCTCCATTTTCCATCCGATGAAGTATGCATCCAAATGTGTGGTTTTAGAAAAGCTTTAAATCCTTTTGTATGGATATCGTTTATTGTTTTTGTCCACCTCTGGTTTCCCTTACGAATTTGAATAGAATCTTTATTTCGATGCTGGACTTCTGACGATGTATGATTGGGTTGAAAGCCAAATGGAACAATTGTAATCCATTCTATATTCAATGTATCGAATAAATGGGATTGGAGAGGTCCACGGCCAAAAACATGTACACCTTTTTGTTTTTCTTCAAGTATCTTTTTATTAACTCCTGTATCTTTAATTTCATTGGTGCAACTTGCTGTATTAAACAAAAGACATAAAAAAAATAAAGAAGTCCAATAAGTAGATTGGAAATTACAAAATGAAATCATCGAAATAATACTATGCGATTTAATGTTCAATACGAAGATAAAGGGATTTTCAATTACTAAAGTCAAATTTCGGTGCTCTTTCAAAAAAGTCTTTCAACTGCTCTTTTGTTAGCTTGTTGTAATTTATGTCAAGCCTCTTCAAATTCGGCATTTTCTCAAATGATGGAATTTCTACTAATTGATTTTTCGGCAAATAAAGCTCTTCAAGTGAGTTTAAATTAATAATACTCGATGGAAGTCCTTCTATGCTATTATAACCTGCCCAAATCACTTTTAAGGATTTAGATTCTCCTATATTTTCTGGAAAAGAAGTCAATTTATTGTATCCACAATAAAAAGTTTCTAAATTTTCTAGTTCTACAAGAGATGTAGGTAATGATGTTATTTCGTTTTCAGAAATGTCAAAATAGTTCAGTTTCTTTAATTGACTGATGGAAGAGGGAATATTTTTCAGTTTCTTCCCTCGGATAATTAAAACTTCTAAACTATCTAAAGTAAATAACTCTGGCGGCAAACTTTCCAATTGACAATACTCTAAATATAGCCATTTCAATTTTTTCAATTCTCCTATAAATGATGGAATTTCCTTCAAATCATTTCCCTTTAAATTCAATATTTCAATATTGACAAATGATTCTATTTCTTTAGGAAATTCTGTATAACCTCTTTTTGATAGATATAACTCTTTTACTTTTAACGGATTTTTCATCGCCCTTTCCATAGAAATAAACTTTGAAACCCCCATTAATGGAGGAGGCGGAGGCGGTGGTGGCGGATTTAATTCAACTTCTATAGTTAGATATGTAC
>CAYOIL010000369.1:0-3530 GCA_964403985.1 uncultured Saprospiraceae bacterium | reverse complement strand
CATTAGTCCCGTAGATCCGGATTGTAAAATATATTTACCATCGGCTGTTATTGAGGCCATTTGACAGATACTATTTTCTCCGTCTTTAACTTCGATTTGGGTATAGCCATAGATTTTCTTTCGGTCTATTTTGGTAAGAGCAGCTTCGAATGAATTGCCGTTTAAGCTTAATGTGAGTGTTTTTGCCATATTGTCATTTTAAAATCGATAATTTAAATGCATCGATTAGAAATAAAACGGAATATAAAAGATTAATTCAAAATTGGCAAATAGCTTGTTCGTTTCAGAATAAATATTGATAAATTGTATTGATGATTATACTTTTAGTTTTTGGGCTTTACGCCCAAAGGAAATAAGAATTGTAATTTTAATCGAGATTAATTACCCTCTTTTTATTTTTGGATTTAATCAAGAAGAAATATTGCCTATTATAATTCTTCTTTTCTTATTGAGTTAATAGTCATCAATAAAAATTCAAGACTATTTTTATATTTCAATTCATTATATTCTAATCCAAGAAGTCTAATATTATTGTAATAGTCTGTTCGATTTAAATAATAATTCTTTTCTAATTCAATTGAGGTCGATGTATTACCTAATTTTTCTTTTAAAAACCACTTTTCTAAAAGTCTTGCAGTTCTGCCATTTCCATCTTGCAATGGATGTATTTTAACAAAAAATAAATGCACCATTTATGCAAAATAAAAGATTTCAACGATTGTTAATTCAGAAGAAAGTAATATCTCAATATCATTGAAAAGTTTATTTAGTTCGCTTTTAACATGAACAGAGTCGCATGCTACATATTCTATTCTATCATTTTCATTTACAACAAACATAGTATTAGACCGTATGACTCCTCTTTGGGATTCGTTCAATAAGTTTTTACTTAGCAACTTATGTGCTGCCATTAAATTTTGTTGGATTAATGTATTTGCATACATAAATGCATATGCTTCATATAAATCATCTGCTTTTTTAGTATAGTCAGTTTCGTATTTTACATTTAGAAATCGATGTTTCATGTAACTATCCATATCAACTTCTTCACCTTCTATTTTTGAAGAATAAACAACGGATATTGACGTATAAAATTAAAATAATCGAAAGGAGTCTTTTCAATCGCTTTCACTTCTAAAGATTGACTTGCATCAAAATTTACTTTAGCCTTAAACTCATTTAAAATTTTATCGGAAATTATTAATAAATTTATGTTTAATGCCATTCTTATCTTTACACTTCTGTACAATAATTATGAAAATTACTTTTATATAATATTTCGTACCTCCTTTTTATTCGTTCAATATTTAATGAGACTACTCATCACTCGACTACCACCTTTCTTACTATTCTAGTTGTTTCTTTGTTATTCTTTATTACCAAAAAATAAATTCCATTCATTTCTTCTTTAATCTCCAAACTAAAGTCTCCGTTTTCTTCAGCAACTATCTCCCCTGTTAATACAGCTTTACCTGTTACATCGACTAATTCCCACAAAAAAGGAAAAGGTGCATTTTTAACAAATAGTATATTCGTATCGACAGGATTTGGATAAATAGAAATCAAATGAGAATTAAGCTCTTTAATACTATTTGTAGATCTACATAATTCAAAAAAATCAAAGGATGTCAATGCTTTATTTTCTGTATCAAACATTGATACATTTTCATAAGAAGAACCTTGTCCCCATTTATCACACATTGAAGAAGTTATCCATCCTGGTTCCCAATAAATTACAGCCGTTCCACCATTTTCTTCAACAGATTCAACTAATTTAATTAAAAAATCTTTTTGTCCTATTTCTGTTTTTGGAAACGAGACTACATTCCCATTACCAGATATAAAGTTGGAATAATTATCTGAAAATCCATTCGACCATGCAAAACCTGTCTCAAAGATCATCACCTCCTTTCCATATTCATCTATTAAGTTCTTTACAATGACTCCAACTTCTTCTATGTCCGTATTGGGTGAAAAGAATGGATAATAGGAAAAGCCTATTATGTCATAATTGTCGATTCCATTCGCTTGGAACTCCTTTACTGCCCATTCTACGGCATCCTCTGTCAAGTGAATCGCTTTTAATATATTCGTATTATTGTCCTCGTTAAATGAATCTATCGCTGATAACCCCGAATTAAATTTATCCGCATCAATGGACCAATCAAATCCATTTGTAGTAGTCGTAGCGTCAATAAATCCCCAAGTCGTCTCATTTCCTATACTTACAATATCGGGAAGTGTATTTTGCTGAAGTAATTTATTTAAAACAAGTTGGGTATAATTTGAAATAGAATCCAATAAATCACTTGTATTTAATCCTTCCCATGCCTGAGGCATTTGTTGTTTGCTAGGATCAACAAAATAATCGCCATAATGGATAGATAATTTAAATTCCATTCCATTAGCTTTTACTTTTTTCGCAGCTTCAAGAACATCATCTAGACTTCCCGATTGAATAGGCTTTCCACAATGATCAATGATATTGCTGGGAGTATGCCACAGTCTTAAACGTACTATTTTATTACCCTCGTTAGCAAAGTATTCGAAAGGATCAATCTCCCCGCCATCTTCATTTTTATATATTCCTCCCTCTTTAAGGATCTGATTCGTGTAAGATAAATCTGCTCCTGTTTTGAAACATTGCCCAAAAGAAAAAATAGGAAATACAGCAAACAAAAGAAGTATTAAGTTAAGTTCGAGATTACTTTGTTTATACATGTTGTTGATTTGCAAGTAATTAAAAATTTAAGATTTGGTTCTGGATTTAAAAATAGAGTTTTAATTAGTCTTATTATTAAGAATCATAGAAAATCAAGGGTATCATCGTTAAGATTACTGTAATTATCCTGCTAAATCACTAATATTAATAAATCTACCACTTACTTTTTAAACAACTCTACCCTACCATACTCTTTACATATAGGACATTCTGTTGCATCATGTCCTCTTGCAGGACAATATTCTCTTCCAAAAAATATAATTTGTAAATGTAATTTATTCCATATTTTTTCTGGAAATAATCGCTTCAAATCCTTTTCTGTTTTCACTACATTTTTTCCTGTTGATAATTTCCATCGATAAGCCAATCTATGAATATGAGTATCGACAGGGAATGCAGGAACTCCAAAAGCTTGTGAAACGACCACAGAGGCCGTCTTATGTCCTACTCCTGGTAGTTCTTCTAATAGGTCTAAATCATTTGGTACTTCACCATCGTATTTATCTATTAATATGTTCGATAGATTGAAAATAGCTTTTGATTTTGTAGGCGATAAACCACAGGGTCTGATAATTGCGCGTATCTCATCAACTGATAGCTTGATCATATCAAAAGGATTATCTGCTTTGGCAAACAAGAAAGGTGTTACTTTATTCACACGTTCATCGGTACATTGGGCTGATAATAATACAGCAACTAATAGCGTGTAAGGGCTCGTGTTATCCAATGGCACAGGAACTTCTGGATAAAGGTCAGCAAGAATATATAGATAGTGCTAAATCCTTAATAAATAATGCCGAAGTAGATG
>CAYOIL010000368.1:0-3553 GCA_964403985.1 uncultured Saprospiraceae bacterium | reverse complement strand
TCACAAGGCTGAGTGAGAGTTCGTGGCGGCGACGTGCCGTTGTCGGTATCGCCACGGTTCGGTACCGCCAAGTCTCGTGGCGGCGGGGTGCCGGTGTCGGTACCGCAAGATGAGCAGATTGAGTCGCAGTGGCGCTCCGACGCATGTCAGAGGTGCCAGGGCGATGTGGGCTTCGAGTCGGTGGTTTGTGTCAGTTGTGGCTGCAGCGTCAGTTACCCGCCATCACCCGATGAATGTAGCTTGCGCCCGTTTCGGGACGGGTACTTGATTGACTTGCATCACTACGGCTCACATGGTGACCACCGACTGGAGTGTGAGCACGGTGCTCGGAAGGCGTTTGATGTCGACCGCAGCAGCTACTGCGACTACTGCGAACACATGATGGGCAAGGACTAGCCCTCACCTGCCGGTCGCCAGCTTAGTTCAACGCCTTTGCCTCTGTAGGAGACTCCAATGCGAACAAATCCCACCCAATGGGAAGACATGTCAAACTACCTCGTTCACATCACCCGTGGAGATGATGGTGATGGGGACTACGACCGAGCCATCGGAATTTGCTACTCGCAGGTTCTCGAAGCGGGCAACTTTGGAATCGGAAGGAAGCATGCGCCTGAGGAAGTCTCCCAGATGGCGGTCTGCTTCAGTGAGATACCTCCTGGTCAGTGGAGCCGTCTCGCCGAAAGGCGGGGTTCTGAATACGGTATCGCTTTCACCAAAGAGTTCCTGGTGTCGAGAGGGGTTGGGCCGATTTGGTACGCGCGAAAAGACACACCTCACTACGTGGCGTTTCAGGAGCTAATGGAGTCGGCGGTTGGTGATGTGGACTCGCCTGTGTGGAAGCTGACTCCGATGGTCGACGCGCCCGGGCCTGCGGGACGTGGAGTCTATGAGTTCGAGTGGGAGCGTGAGTGGCGTGTGCTTGGCAACCTTGAGTTCAACTCGGAAGATGTCGCGTTTCTCATCCTGCCGGAGCGGAATCACGAAGCAGCTCGCGGATTCTTCGCAAATGCAGAGCACGAGAACGTAGGGCCGAACTACCCGTGTCCATTCGTCGATGCGAAGTGGAGCCGCGAGCGAATACTCGAGACGCTCAGTTCTCCTCAGTAGCCCGTTTCGGTTGCCGCTGGAATCGGGTGTGCCTTTGTGACGGTGCGGTCACTGGCACACAGCCGCCACGAGTCAAGTGCCTCGCGGCGCAATCCAACGATGCTCTCCGATCGATCCGCACCGAGCGAGTACTCGTGCCCGTATTGAGCTGAGCTTCGTGGCGGCGGGGTGCCGGTGTCGGTACCGCCACGGTACCGCGGATCGGTACCGCCCCTGGTTACGGTTCGATACCGTCAGGGCTGGCGTCGCCGCCCCTGATCCCAGCACGAAATTGCTGCAGGCGATAGCTGATTACCTTGTTCGTCAGCCTCTGGACTTCTTCAGTGACCGTTGTCGTATCTAGCCGGACGCTCTCTTTGAAAGTACTCTCTCCTAGGTTGAGCATAAGTCGGCCTAGCACTTCATCTATGAATGAAGGTGCAGGACGTGTGGTTCCTGCAAAATCGATAACTACCGTCGCTCCGCTGTCTATAGTCTCTTCTATCAGCATTCGAAGGGGAGCTCCTTGTGCTCTCGTTAGTTGGAACTCGCCAACCGAGGCAAGCTGAAATCGGACCTCCTGCGGGCTTGATCGGCTCATGAGAAGAAGTCCTCGTCTTCGAATCCGACGGGTGACGGAATCGCACGGTAGACCTCACCAATGTCGATCAATTGCTTGAGGTCTAGGATAAGGCTCGTGATCGTACCGTGCCAAAAGCCGTGGCTATACTCCGTTCGCTTTGGCTTCCAGCCTGAACGGTACGAGACGAGTGAGGCTACGCCTGATGCGATACTGAATGTGCCACGATTGCGTGCCGCCAGTTCACTAGCGATGAACAAGCCATATCCTGCGTGCCCAGTTGCGAAACCTCTTCTTACTGGCTTAGACGTCACAAGGGGTCTGATCGCTACTGCCAGCGCGTCGGCGTCAGTCTTGATCTCGGCATTCGCCTCACGGTTGTGCCCCAGACGGAAGCTCTCCCGTACACCCATTCCATTGTCGGCGATGGAGATGCTGATCTTTTTTCGTCGCGGGTAAACCTGAGCAGCGACTACGACATTTCTGCTCCTTCCCGAGTGCCGGAACGAATTTTCAATGATCTCACCGAGAAGAATCGTGAGCGCAGAGTGTTGCTCTTGCGACAATGTGCCCCACTCGTTGCAGATATTGGAGATCTTTGCGGCGACGTTACTCGCCTCACTGTCTCGGCTGGTGGCTTTCGATATCTCGGTCAGATGTAGCGCAAAATCATCACTTGTTCTTCGAGATACACTCGTTCCGTTTTCGATGAAATCTTGGAACTTGATGGTCTCTAGGTACTCTGTCGTAGCTGGACTGGCGCCGGCCAATTCCACACTGGTTAAGTTGTTCGTTCGGCACCAGATCGCGGTAGCTGCGAGACCTGGTATGTATAGCTGCTCGGTTCCTTCAAGCTCGATTCTAATTCGGCTACGTTTGCCGGTGTCTATGGCTGCAAGTGTCGAAAGAAGTATGCTGGAAATCCCAGTGATGGAAGTGCTCTGCTTGTCGAGCCTTATACTATCTTGAGGCGTTGACGAAATCCTCTTGGTATCTGGTTCGATAGGCTCTTCAAAAAGCGAGAACGAAGGGTCCAGTTGCGGGATTGGTCCGAGTTGACTCTTGCTCTCCAGGGCCACTTGGAGTGCCGAGCGGAGTGGGCTTGGGCAACGGCCCTTCTTGCTTAGGGACTTTTGGACCAAGCTAGCCCATCCGAGGTCCGCAGCTGCTAGGGACGCGAGGAGCGGAACAACAGCGTTGACGATATACTCCCGAGGCTGGCGATGAAGTAGCTGAAACAGCTTGCGTGCCGCTAACCTCGGGTTCTGGGAGCGCCAGGCCGTAACCAATTGGTCATCCGTCGAATACTTGGTGCGCCCCTCTGAGATGTTCAGTAGCAACCTCTCGAGGTCGGTCTCGGTGGTCATTCTAACTGAGTGGTTGTCAGGGAGGTCTGCAATGGACTTTGAATCATATCACACAGTTCCCAAGAGGGGCGGCTCAACTGGAGTTACATGTTGCGCCTGTACTGTCCGCCAACTTCGTACAGCGCGCCCGACATTTGCCCGAGGCTCGCTACCTTCGCTACTGACAGCAGGTTGGCGAAGGTGTTGCCGCCTTCTAGGGCTGATTTTTGGAGGTCGGTTAGGGCTGTCGGTGTGGCGGCCGCGCTTCGCTCCTGGAACGCCTCTCGGCTCTTGATCGCGTACTGCTTCTCGTCCTCCGTCGAGCGGATCACCTCGTCTGGGATGATCGTCGGCGAGCCCTTCGCGTCCAAGAAGGTGTTCACGCCTACGATCGGCAGCTCGCCCGTGTGCTTCAGCGTCTCGTAGTAGTGGGACTCTTCTTGGATCTTGGAACGCTGGTACATGCGCTCCATTGCTCCGAGGACTCCGCCGCGTTCGGAGATTGAGTGGAACTCCTTCATCACCGCCTCTTCGACCAGGT
>CAYOIL010000367.1:0-3555 GCA_964403985.1 uncultured Saprospiraceae bacterium | reverse complement strand
GATGTAGATAAAGACGATAAATATCGCCTTGCTTCTGCAAAAAATGCGGTTACAGTCGTTAGTGAGTTGATTAAGGTTATAGATTTTAAGGATGAGAAATAGCTTTTCTAAGAAACATAATATTTAAATATGATACGAAAGCTAGTAACTGATTTTTAAAAACCAGTCAACATCGTTTGGATAAAAACCTATAGCTATGATTGATTTAGATTAGACTGAAATGATTTTTACAATAGTTCAACGCGATTGAGAATAGAATTAATATTTGAAAACCTTTCAGACGACGAAGGCAAGAATTATCGGTAATGGCCAAATACGAATCAAATATTTTTGAAAACGGGAGGAGTTTTAAAGGAGAAATTTTCGAAGAATTCATCCATGAGAATTCTCCAAGGATAGAGACTGATGATATAGTTTCGTTTCAAGACTGTACCTTCAAGCACTCTGTTGTTCTTGAAAAGCTTATTGTCAAAGAACTCTCCTTTATCAACTGCATTTTTGAAAAAGAATTTTATCTCACAGAATCGAGAATATCAATTATTGGTTTTACAGACTGTACATTTAAAGTTGAGTTTAGATTAGTCTCAAATAGTTGTAGCGCATATACAGTAATTCGAAAAGCCAATGTACCCAGAGCCAAGATAAATGGAGCATACCAACATCTACAAATCGTTTCATCGATTATTGAAGAAATTACTATTGGAGATATAAACTCCGATTCCGCAAAGAAGGACAGTAAAATTGAGTTTCTTATCGAGAATAAAATTGGGAAGGTGAGAATAGAACCCTATTCCACTCACTCTTACATTTCTTTCAATGGAAGTGAATACGGAGATATTCATTTTGAAGGAACTTTCCATAATCGTATAATCTTTGAAAAAAAGATAAAGTGTAATCAAGTCTTTTTTGAATCATCAGTTCTTAACCATAGGGTAGATTTTGAAGAGGGGAGTTTTGAAACGGTCTACTTCTATCGAAGTAACTTTAAGGGATTGGTTTATATAAATGACTTTGATGGAGGTAACGTCGTGGACTTCTCTCGCGAACTTTTGATACAGAAGCTTTGGTTGCACTCCTGTACTTTTGATAAAGACATTACTGTAGCCCTATCCAGGATTGATTACATAACTCTATCAAATAACAATTTTAAACAAATATTTACTTTTAATAATTACCTAGATAGGAACAAATTAAATGAAGCCAGTACGGTCATGATTAGTAATAATGGAACCAATAGAGGGACTATAATAATTGAAAGAACCTATCTTGACCTTTCCCTAGGCGGGATTAATTTCGGGGATATATTTGTAAAGGATTCGGTCATTTGGTCATTATATCTAGGCGATTTCGATAATAAAGGAAGTATTTCTCTTAAAGAAGTTGATACTGAAGCCTTTTTCACTATCCATAATTCTATTAGTGGTCGGTTCAACTTGATTAATACAGATATCAACAAGTTCAAAGAAGTGGTTATAGCTGACAGTAATATAGATGGTTTTGAAACGGCAAATTACCCGAATAACATACGATCGTATAGCTCTGACAATAAAATTGGTTATGGTCTATCGGACAAATCAAAGAATCGAGCAAATCTTAAAAGCGTATATAACCAACTAAAGCAAATTGCCAAAAGAAAGGGGGATATTCAAACAGCATACAAGTATCAGTCTTTAGAACACAAGCAATTGTTATTTAGTAGGAGATTTGGTTTTGACTCACTGTTGCTATTTTTGAATTGGATATCAAATAATAATGGCAAAAGTTGGTCTAGAGGAATTTTGTTTACGCTCATAGTAGCATTCTTTTTTTACTGGTTATATCTAACCGTTTTAGGGCTATCACTGAATACCAACGAATGGTGGAAAGATTATATTCTATTTATCAGCTCTTTTCCTAAACTTGATTTAGAGAAATATGGATATGCCAATTCTAAGTGGTCGGTTAGTTTGATTATTTGGTTAAGTAGAATTTTTATTAGTTATGGGATTTATCAAACAGTAGCAGCTTTTAGAAAGTATGGCAAATGAGAGTTGAACCGAATACCTTTCCTAAATAGTTGTTCATGAAAATTAAAAACCTACCCAATATAAAATTATCCAAAAATCAGAAAATATGGTTAGAGGAAGCATGGAAATTATTGAGGACATCGGGACGAAAGGTTACCTATCAGAGAATTAGAGCAAATACAATTGATAAGACGGGAAAAGATTTCAATCCTCATAGTATTGACAATCTACTAGCACGTGATTATGTCTCCAATATTACCCTTTTGGGATTGATTTTAATTGACTCACACAAGGAAATTATAGAGGTCACAAATCAAACATTAAAACACATTAAGGCCAAGTTGCTTGAAAACCCTGACTTTAGAAAATTCAGGGTTAGTGATTTGGCCTTAGAGATGAGCTTAAACGAAAAAGATGTTGGACTGGTATTCTACTTTCTTCAGTATTTGAGTGGTTTTTATGATGGAGCAGGTAGCTCAGGAGAACACGATTATATTTGGTATGAACGTTACGAAATCAGTTCAAGTCATACTTTCGACAATTATATGCGATTCTCGGACTTTGAGAATAGCATAGACAATTTTTACGATAACATAGCTAAGAAAAAAGAGAGAAAGGATTTGATAGCAGATAACCTTAATCTTAAAAACGGGTATGAGCTAAATAGTGAGAAAGTTTCATTTGTTGACCGAGGAAGAATAAAGGAGCTAGAAGGTTTAAAAACAAATCGGTTCGATGTATCGAAACTAATTAGAAAATGTGAAGAATTAAATGTTTCTTATGACTCTGAATGCTTCTTTGCTACGGCTTTATTGACAAGGGCTTTAATAGATCATGTTCCACCGATATTTGATAAAAAAAACTTTTCAGAAGTTCGTGGAGGCTATGGTTCTAAAAGCTTTAGAGATTCTATGACTCATTTGGATAAATCCTTAAGAAAAATTGCGGACTCTTTTCTGCATACTCAAATACGAAAAAAAGAAGTTCTTCCCAACAGTACTCAAGTAGATTTTAGAAGTGATTTAGATGTACTACTTGGAGAAATAATTAGAATTCTAAGATAATTGCTTAAAACTTATCACAAGAATATTCTTGAAAGGTTCATTTAAAAGTCTAGTGGAATAAGTAAATATCCCCACTTAAACCTTTCCTTTCGTCGCTCAACTTGGTAATTCCGATAAAAATACCGTTAACGGTCATAGGATGAATATGTTTGTTTACAATCAGATGCGTAACCTGTGAGTCGTCCTCAAAAACTACACCATTCAACCCATCGAGAATTGTCTTTGATAGATTGTCGACATCAACCTGTTTCGACCTCCTTTCTAAAATAGAAAAAGATAAAACTACCTCTACTTTATTGGGTCGCGTGATAATCTTTTTTTTGTTTTTTTCCATGGCGTTCTTCGCAGCAAGACCTACTTGTTTTTTTGCCTCTTCAATGGACTGTTTATCATTTCTCTTCAAATACAAATTCCCTATGCCAATCCCAAATATTCTTAAAGGTTTAAACTTGTCCTGTTTAGTGGGTATTAAGAGCCCACCATAC
>CAYOIL010000366.1:0-3589 GCA_964403985.1 uncultured Saprospiraceae bacterium | reverse complement strand
CCGCGCTCCTCACATGCCCCGACGAAGGGAAGCCAGCGGAGGCCGAGTAGGCCGCGTCGCCGCCTCGAAACGTGATGGGGCCGGGACGGACACCGTAGCGTGGACAAGAAATGTCAGGATAGTTGGGGGTAAAGTGCCAGCGGTGAAAACGGGGTTCTGATGAAGAACTCAAGCCAGCCCCCTTCCCATTCGCCCCGCCTCCTACAGTCTGACGCGATGCTCGAACACGCTGATTGGCTTCGCGGCCTCGCTCGCCAGCTCGTACGGGACGGCGCGGAGGCTGAGGATGTCCTCCAGGAGACCCTGATGGCTGCGGGCAACCTCCCGGCGCCAGAGGGTGTCGCGGAGCGCAGCTGGCTTGCGGGCATCGCCCGGAACTTGATTCGCAACCGGCGGACGCGTGAGTCGCGCCTCAAGCGGCGTGAGCGGGACGTTTCGCGGGGCGAGTCGACCGCCACAAGTGCCCTAGACGACGCGGCCTTGATCGAGCGACAGCGGGACCTGCTTGCCAACGTCGAGTCACTGCCAGAGGATCAACGCCGCGTGATCCTCCTGCGATTCTACGACGGCCTGCCGCCGCGGAGGATCGCGTCCGATGAGGGGATTCCCGTTGCGGCGGTGCACAGGCGAATCGAGCTCGGACTGAAGGCTCTCCGGAAGGAGCTCGACAGCGCGTACGGCGATCGTCGCACGTGGGCGGCGTGGGCAGCGCCGCTTGGAGGGGTTGCGCCCAAGGCTCAGGGGGTTGCGGCGGTCGGCGCCATTGCGGTGGCAGCGGTGGCGGTCGTCGCGGCCGCGGTAGGGGCGTGGAGCCTCCTCACCACACCAGATGAGGCCGAGCTCGAACCAACGCTGAATGCGTCGGAGATCGTGGGGCTCGCTGGCGTCAACCAGGCTCAGACAGACGCCACTTCTGTTGGTGCGGAGCTAGTAGAAGTCAGCGAAAGCAGCGCTCCGGACCAAGATCGGGTGGCCGCGGCCGGCGTCCGCGGCTACAGCGTCCAGGTCCTGTCGGGCGGACTGCCGGCGGCAGGCGCGACGGTGATCGCGGTGTCGAGCAAGGCCTTCGAGAACGACCAGCGGGCGCTCTTCCGCAAGGAACAGACGATCTGGAATCAGGGCGTTCATCAAACCGCAGACGACGAAGGTCACTGCACGTTTGAGTTCGATCCGCCATTCCTCGTGCAAGCCTCCGACGAGCTTGGCCTAGCCCACTACAGCTTTGACGGAAGCAGTTCCTCGGCCACAATGGAGCTGGAGCGTGCGGCGCGGCTGACCGTTCAGGTCGTCGATCAGAACGGGCAAGCGCTCGGCGAGGCCGAACGCGAGGGCCTCAAGGTAACCGCGTTCACGACACTGAAAGACGTCTTCGACAAGGGCACGCCGGGGAACAACGACTTGATGGACCAGCCGGCTCACGACCTCGTCGACGGCGTCGCGTGCTTTCAGAATCCTTGGTTCGGCCTAGGCTTCGGCGGCGTTGTCGCGGGTACGGACAACTGGAATAAGTCGTCCATCGAAGCCGTCGCGCTGTGGATTCCAGGCGCCGCTGAGTTCGCTCCTGAGTCGATGTCAGCCGATCGCTTTCGACCCTTCAAGAGGCGCGTCGGAGAGCAGGTCAGAACGCTCACGATGCCGCCAATCGGCGCGCTGCGGATCGAAGTGCTCGGACCGGAAGGCGAAGTCGATCCGGTCAATGGCAGCGTTCAGCTGTCGTTCAAGAAGGCGCCGCTGCGCGGGCACCTCAAGCCGACCTATGGCGCGAATCTGACAGACGGCATCGCGGAGTTTCGGGCGTTTGTGACGGGCTCGCGGGAGTTCGAAGTCGCAGTGGAGCTTCCCGCAGAAGGTTCAAGCTGGACGTTCAAGGGCACGGGTCCCGGGCGAAAGGGCGAGGTGCGGACCGTCAAGACCCTTCGACCAGAGCGATCCGTCGTCAAAGCTCGTCTGGTGGACTCCTTGGGCAAGCCTCTTGCGAGAAAGAACGTCACCCTCAACTACGCCCTCGTCGGCTACGGCAACGACAAGGTGGATCGCCATGTCCGGGCGACGAGCTCCGCCGACGGCAGCATTCGCTTTGAAGTCCCGCCCGAGGAAGACGTGACGGCTCCCTTCGCCATTGTCGTATCTGCTGGTCTCTTCAGTGGAGCCGAGGAGGCCATCAAGCTCATCGACGTGGAGCCGGCGCAGATCAGGAACAGCGTGGATCTCGGCGAGGTCGAGATGGAGTGGCAAAAGTCTGTCTCGCTGAAGGGCCAGGTCGTTGGCGAAGACGGCGTGCCTCTCGCGGGTGTCCGCATGACGCTCGATCGCCCCGGCCGCAACACCTATGGCGCAGACACGGACGAGCGGGGCTTGTTTCAGTTCAATCTGACCCTCGATCCAGAGTCCGTCCTTACCGCCGACGCGTCTGGACTGGGGTATCTGCCAAAGACTGTGCCCATCGATTCCATAGACCCCAGCAAGCCCCTGGAAGTGAACGTGCGCCGCGGCGCCCCGCGCGTAGCCAACAACGACTTCTCGGCGGTCCCTGAGCTGCACGAATGGTCTCAGATCCTGCTGCAAGATGCGGACGGCGAGTCCGTGTATGTACATCGGCGAGAGGACGGGAGGTTCCAGAGTCTCCCCCTTGAGAATGGCCCCTACCGCGCCTCGCTCCGAATGCCCTTCGGCGCCGTTCCAATCGCAGTCATCGAGGGGATCGAGGTACCGCCAGACGGCAGCGACTTCAGCGACTCTCGAATCGACGGCATCCGCCTCACGGACCTCATTCGCGAAGTCGAGCTAACACACAACGGGGCGCCGTTCGCTAGACCGCCCGGCGTCCAGGTGCGCGCCGTCGGAGTCACCATCGAGTTAGGCGGCAAGAAATACGACAGCGTCTTCCGCAGGAACAGCTCAGAACGGCGCCCGGTACCCTGCATCCTCCCACTGCACATACCTACGACGCTGCTCATCGAAGGATCCGACGGAACCAGTGCCCTCTTTGAAGACGCCCAAGCACTCGGCGATACGGTCGATGTGACGTTTGGCTCCAAGCTGAGCGTCCGCCTCAACCTGCTTGGCACCGCGAGCGAGGACCTGAGCTACGAGCTGCGCGGTGAGACGGGCACGAGGACCTCAGGAGCCACGGCGCGCTTCTCGACAAGGCGCCTGACCGAGTCCACTAGGTCCGTCAAAGTCGAGTTCCCGATGCCCGGCACCTACCGGCTTTACCAATCCGAACGCCCAACCCCTGCTTCCACCCCGGGCGGCGTCGTGGCGATGGAGGTCCCTCAGCCGACCACAGCCACCATCGAAGTAGTGGATGAGTCGCCGCTCTCGATCCGAATCGACGCGCCGCGGCGCTGACCGCACAGATCACGGCGCGGAGGTTACCCAAGTGCCCCGGGCCCCCTTCTAGCGTCCCTTAGCGCGCCGCTAAGGGACGCTTTCCCCATAAGTGTCCCTTAGAGCCTGTTTCGCCGACCTACTCGCAGCGTCGGAAGTCGGGCTACCCGCCGATCTCGTGGCAGACGAGGCTGACGCGGAAAGGGACATCAGCTTGTCTCCTCGACAGTCGGCTTCGGTGGGGCAGTCCCAGTCTTCT
>CAYOIL010000365.1:0-3598 GCA_964403985.1 uncultured Saprospiraceae bacterium | reverse complement strand
TTATGGCTAGATTAGCAACCCCGGGTGTTTATGTTAGGGAAAATAATGCTTTCAGTAGTAGCGTAGTAGCTGCTCCCACTGCAATTCCTGTTTTCATAGGATACACTGCAAAGGCGGAAAGAGGGCATGAATCTTTAACGAACGCTCCTCACAGAGTAGATTCGTTCAAAGAGTTTCTCAACTTTTATGGACGCGGGCCAAAGATCTCATTTTCAATCAAAGCAAAAGGTAGTTCAGACTACAGCTTGAAAGTAAACCCAGAAAGTCAATTTCATCTTTACAACAGTTTAAGACTGTTTTATGCGAACGGTGGAGGACCTTGTTACATCGTATCTGTAGGATCATATTCTTCAGGTATAAAACTAAGAGAACTGCAAGCAGGTCTTGAAGTTTGTATAGCAGAACAAGAGCCTAGCTTAGTAGTGTGTCCAGACTCTGTAAACCTTGACTCTAAAGAATGTATGGAATTTTACAGAGAAGTTCTTAACCACTGTGGTAGAGAAACTCGTGACAGATTCGCTTTATTTGACATTCCAGGTGGAAACCAAGGAAGAACTTATGACAGCAAAGATGTTATCAACGAATTCCGTGACGGAGTAGGACATAATAACCTTGCATACGGTGCAGCTTATTATCCGTTCCTAAACACAACTGTAGTTTCAGGAAGTGAAATTTCTTACAGAAACATCAGTAACAGAAAAGAATTAGTAAAAGTACTTACAGAAGAAGCTGAATACAGATTCTTAGGTGGTCCTTCTACTCCTGCTGCTCCAGCTAAACCTGCAGCTAAAGGTGCTGCTCCAGCAAAAGCTCCTGTTAAAAAGGCAGCTGTAAAAGTAGATGCTAGAGCTCAACAAAAATTCAATGAAGTTAAAAAGGAAATTGACAAGTTATTAAGCAATGACGGTTCTCCTTCTGTACTTGATCAGAATTTAAAAGCAATCAGTTCTACTTATAACCAGATTCTTAGAGAAATCAAAGACCAAGTAAACCTTATGCCAACTGTTGGTGCAATCGCAGGTATTTATGCTAGCGTTGATAACAACATAGGAGTTCACAAAGCTCCAGCAAACATCGGTCTTAATTCTGTACTTGCTCCATCTGTTAATATTACAGGTGCAATTCAAGAAGATCTTAACTTACCAGTAAATGGTAAAGCAGTAAATGCGATAAGAAGCTTTATTGGAAAAGGAGTATTAGTATGGGGTGCAAGAACACTAGATGGTAACTCTCAAGATTGGAAGTATATCAACGTAAGAAGAACACTTCTTATGATTGAGCAATCTGTAAAATCAGCAGTAGAAAATTACATATTCGAACCAAATACTCCACAAACATGGATGAAGGTAAGAATTGCAATAGAAAACTTCTTAACTTCTATGTGGAAGAGAGGTGCTTTATTAGGAATTTCTCCAGCTGAAGCTTATGAAGTAGCTATCGGAATTGGTGACACTATGACTCCAGAAGATGTTCTTGACGGAGTTATGAGAATCTCAGTATTCTTATCAGTAGCAAGACCAGCTGAATTTATCGAAATCACATTTGAGCAACGTATGCAGGAGCCTGTAGATGAAAGCGTAGAAGGTGAAGACGGTGAAGACGGAGAAGATGGTGGTGATGAAGGTGGTGAAGAGTAATCTACACTGAATCTTTATTAACTAATTTTATTTTTTAACAATCAAAATTTCTAAATCATGGCAGCCGAAGATTATGAAGGCATGTGGCCCGTCGCGAAGTTTCACTTTGAAGTTGAAATAGACGGAACTCCCATCAGTTTTCAAGAGGTAACTGGTCTGGAATCTCAAACAGAAGTAATTGAGTACAGACACGGTGATAGCGAGATATTTAGTCCAAATAAATCAGCAGGACTTGTGAAAACAAGTAACCTGGTACTTAAAAAAGGTATTTTTCACGATGATGAAGATTGTCTTGAGTTATTCAAGAAAATTACAGAGGAAAAAGCTTACTATACGCAAGATGATAGAATGGATATTACAGTAACTTTACTCGATGAGCAAGGTGAAGCAGTAATGTCTTGGAATATCACTAATGCGTTCCCTATTAAGTACACTGGAACGGATTTAAAATCTGATGCTAACGAAGTTTCTCTTGAGACTATAGAATTCGCATATGAAGAAATCGAAGTAGAATTCGAATAACATATGTAAGCTAAAATACGATTATATCACCTTCCCTTCGGGGAAGGTGTTTATCGTTCTTTAAACAATCACTAAAACAATTATAGAAAAATGGCAGCAAGAGAAAATTTTCCTGTACCAAAGTTTAGTTTCGCTGTAGATATTGACGGAACAACAATTCCGTTTCAAGAAGTAACAGGTCTAGATCAAGAATATGAATTTCTTGAATATAGAAGTGGTGAAGATAATGAACTAACAACACGTAAAAGATCCGGTCTTTACAAATCTGGTCAAGTTACTTTCAAAAAAGGTATTTTCACAGGCGATACTGACGTATGGGATACTTTTGACAAACTATTAAATGGTAAAGGCGATAACCACAGAGCTGAAACTGAACCAATAGATATTTCTGTTACACTTAACGATGAAACAGGCGCAGGAGTAGTTACTTGGAATATCGTAGGAGCTGTTCCAGTAAAACTTACCAACGGTGACTTGAAGTCAGATGAAAACGCAATAGCGATTGAACAATTAGACTTCGTTTATCAAAGAATTTATTCTGAACACTCATAATGGCTAGTAATTCTAATTTTCCAGTACCAGCTTTTAATTTTACAGCTGATGTATGGGGTTCTAAAATGGAATTTCAAGAGATTTCAGGTTTAAAAGCTGAAATGGGCTTTAAAGAAGTTCGAAGCGGAGGATTTAATAATCAAATTTATAAAATCCCTACAGTTGCCAGTTACGGTGATGTCACATTCAAAAAAGGCATTATTAGTAAAGGTAAAAGTAAATCCAAAAGCTTCTTTGATGTAATCAAATCGATACTCCATATTAACGCTCCCCATTCTTTGATTTCAGCATCAATGTCAGATATTACAGTATCTCTTTATGATGAAACTCAAAAAAATAAGGTTTGTACTTGGACTCTTATACATCCATCTCTACTCTCTTGGGAAGTTAGTACATTAAATGCTCAGAATAACGAACTAGCATTTGAAACATTAGTTTTTAGTTGTACTGAATTAAAAAGTTCTTTATATTAGATATCCTATGGCGATAGAAATAAGAGAACTAAAAATAAAAGGCTTTATTGATAGGAAACAAAGTGATAAAAATCATGCTGTAAATCCTGATCAAATAAAAAAATTAAAAACAAGTATTTTAAAAGAATGTAGAGCTGAAATTAAAAAAGCTTTAAACAGACAAAAACGACGATAAAATGTCAATAGGCTCAGGAAAATATATAAATTTCATACCAAGTGTTAAGGATCCTTATGATGGAGGTGGAGCCGGTGGACCGGTATATGCTGCTAAAATCAATCCTGAAAGCATAAAGCATTCTAGGGCCCTTAACTATAACACAGAAAATGTTGCTAACACAGCTTTTGATACCTTCCAATTTAAAGGTTACGGTAAAGAAACTGTTTCAATGCAATTGATTTTAGATGGAACTGGAT
>CAYOIL010000364.1:0-3627 GCA_964403985.1 uncultured Saprospiraceae bacterium | reverse complement strand
CCTTCCAGCATGACAACACACGGGGCTCCGACGCAGGTGCGGCCTACTACTTCACAACGGCCGGAGTTCCTGTTGTTGACGATCCTGCTCTGACGTTCAGCCTTGACCTCGACGGCTCTCCAGCGTCGCTGCCGATCGCTCCCACAGGAATCGCTGTCAGCGACTTCGACCAGCAGCTACTGGAGGACGCGGCCGAGAACGACACGACCATCGCAGCATCACCGCTCGCTTCAACCAATCTGTCTGAGACCCCGTTGGCCGCCCTTCCGCTTGCGGCGACTCCGCTGGCTGCGCTTGCACTCGACGACAACAGCCCGATCTCACGGATCCCGATCGTGCAGATCGATCTGAATGAAGAAGGCGGCTGGGCTGCACTCCTGGAAACAACCGGAAGTGTCCTCGCCGGAGTTCCCATCAACGAGGTGACCCTCGGCGATGTGGCAAACGATGCTGACGCTGGCTTTGCGGGGGGAGCAAACAGCCTCGCCTCAACACCCCTCGCAGCTCTTGATGTGAACGGAACGCCGTTGGCTGCGCTGCCGCTCGCAGCACTGCTCCTTGGCGAGTTGCCGCTGGCGGCACTTCCTGGGCCGGACTGGTGCACAATCCTCGATCCGTACATTGCTGGTGGCTGTGGTGTGATCGAAAGCACGACGCTCATCGAAGCATCGCTCAGTGGCGTGCCCTTGGCTGCACTTCCACTTGCAGCTCTGCCACTGGCTGCGCTCGACCTCTCCGGAACACCGCTCGCTGCAGTGCCGTTGGCTGCGCTTGACCTGCAGGCATCACCTCTTGCTGCTCTTCCGCTCGCTGCATTGGCGCCAGAAGGCACCCCCTTGGCTGCCACTCCGCTGGCTGCGCTTGGCCTCGAGAGCATTCCGTTGGCAGCGCTACCGGTGGAATCGGTTCCGCTGGCTGCACTGCAGGTCACGGGGACTGCTGTGGCGGAATCACCTCTCGCGGCGCTTCCGTTGGCGGCACTCGAACTGCAGAATGTTCCTTTGGCAGCTGTGCCACTTGCGGCCACAGACGTCGGAAGCCTGCCGCTCGCGGCGCTGCCATTGGCTGCGCTTGGGCTCGCCGATGTGAGGCTGGCGGACATTCCGCTGGCCGCACTCGAGCCTGGTTCTGGCGACTGGTGTTCGATCCTTGCTGACCTGGATGCTGGCTACGACTGCTCGGACGCGACCGATCCGGCAAGTTTCCTTGCGTCCACAACGATTGCCGAGCTCGGCGTGAACGGCGTGCCGTTGGCAGCCCTGCCGTTGGCGGCGGTTGACATTGCGGACACACCGCTCGCGGCTCTTCCGCTCGCTGCGCTGCCGTTGGCGGCACTTGAACTGGATTCGGTGCCGCTTGCTGCGCTGCCGTTGGCGGCACTTCCCCTCGCTGCGCTCGATGTGACCGGAACGCCATTGGCTGCGCTCACGACCGGCGGCGACACCTCGATCGCCTCGATTCCACTCGCGGCTCTGGACATTGTTGGAACGCCGTTGGCCGCAGTGCCCCTAGCGGCGCTCGAACTCGATGGCACGCCGCTTGCTGCGCTCGACATCGGCACGATTCCGCTTGCCGCGCTGCCGCCGGAGTCTGTGCCGCTTGCGGCGCTGCCGTTGGCTGCGCTGACACTCGATGGCATCGCCATCGAGAACACGCCGCTTGCTGCGCTCGACGTGCTTGGTTCACCGCTTGCTTCGGTTCCGCTTGCTGCGCTGACGTCGGGCATCGATTGCAATCTGGTCGATTGCGACATCGACACCCTTGGTGACGCGCTGATCGTCGGTGCTGTCGATCCGGCCACATTCACCCTGGGCGATCTCGGCGATGGGGCATCGGGTATCCGACTGGGCGACCTCACGTTCCTCACGACCGAGACGATCGAAGACGCTCTGCTTGGCTCCACGCTTACGCTCGAGCAGCTCGTGGCACTCGACGATTTGACCCTTGGCGACCTGCCTCGAGGCCTTCCGCAATTCGATGATGACACGCTTGGCGAAATTCAGGATGCGCTGTACGCCGTGACCTTCCAGGATCTCGTCGCAGCATTGGCGGTCGCGTCGGGAGACGAATCGGCGGTGGAGACCCTCCTTCGCAGTTACGTCGATGGTCTGTTGTTCCAGGACCTCACCATGTGGGGTGACGCCACCATGGGCGATCTTCTCGCCGATGGTGCCGACGCCAATATCGAGTTCGGTGATCTGGGGTCCATCTTCGACTTGTTGCATCTCCAAGATCAGAGCGGACTCACAACCATTCCAGGCTTGGTTGATCTGGAAGACCTGCTGACCGCGACACCTTCGATCCTCGCTGACCTCACGATTGGCGACCTGATCGACACGAGTGAGCTCGATGCCGTGCAGCTTGCTGAACTGATCGCCCAGCTCGATTCCGCTGGACTCCTCGAGGGCTTCTCGTTCGCAGACATCCTCATTTCACTTGTTGGTGTCGAGGCGATTCCGTTCAGCGACTTCGACTTCACCGAGGTCGAGGTCGCATCGCTTCCAGCGGCCGTCGTTGGGCCAGTCGACTTCGCCTCAACGTTCGAGGTGACCGGCACGACTCTCAGCCGAGCGGTTGAGGTCGTCGTACAGATTCCTGCGACTGCGAGCTATGTGTCGGGGTCGGCCACGCTCCAGCCGGCCGGCGGCACCGCGGTGTCCGCAGAACCCGTCTCGGAAGGCGGGGAGTTGGTCTTCTCGTTCCTCGGCGTGGCACCGAATACGGAACACACGCTGACCTTCAGTGTCATTCCCACTGTCTCGCTCGGGTCGACTGCGCTCAACGGGTCGGCGTCGGTGGTGGGCACAGGTGTGTCAGCCGCAGCGTTCACCGCGGTGGAGATCACCGAAGGACTTGAGCCGAACGACTTCCCGACCGTGACGACGGCCGAGGAGAACAAGATCTACCTCACGTACATTTCGTCGGAAACGGACAACGATGTGTTCGCAATCACCCTTGCGGAGAATGACGAGCTTGCGGTTCAGCTGTCGAGTCTGACTGCAGACTTTGATATTGCGGTCTATGGCCGACCCACAGATCCGAATGTGAATGCGGTCTTGTCTGGCCAGTCTGACGAAGCCGTCCTCACTCCCATCACGAACCCGGACCAGACATCCACCGAGGCTGAGGTGGTATCTGACTTCCGACGTCTCGATGAAGAGGACCCAACGCTCGAGTTCCTCGGCGTGTCGAATGCGTCGGGTACCGAGGTCGAGACCTTCTTCAGCGAAGCGCTGCCAGCAGGCACCTATTACATCCAGGTGTTTGGTGCGAATGGGGCGACAAGCCCCGAGCCCGCGGCGCTGCAGGTTCAGGTTGTGGAGGCGGAAGCTCGTCCGACCTGTGCCGCTCTCGGAGCAGTATCGGGCACGATCGGTGCCGATGTACTTGGCGGAACGCCAAACACCCTGTTCGTGGTCAACCAACAGCGGATGGACCACTTCTACGGCCAGGATGGTCTCGATGCGGTGACCGCAGTTGAGGACTTCGTTGTGTGGCTCAACGGTGCGAACGGACCTCCCGGTATCGAAGCAGGCATTCTCGCCGTGGACAGTTACGGCGCGATCCAGTCGGCGTACTCAGCATGGGATACCGATGCCGATTGCTCGCCGGAAGGCGCCAATGGTG
>CAYOIL010000363.1:2294-3640 GCA_964403985.1 uncultured Saprospiraceae bacterium | reverse complement strand
GAGGGCCAGGGCCGGGTGTCAGGCACCCCCAGCAACGTGCTCGCTCCTCCCGTGGATTCGAAGTCGATTACTAGCGACTTCCTACCGAGGTCTGCTAGCGCTGCGGCTACGTGCAGTGTGTTGGTTGTCTTGGCCACCCCACCCTTGAGATTGGTGATGATGATGACCTTGGTGTCCTTATCAGCGGCGTTTGCGCCCATGTTCTGCCCTCCCATTTGATTTTTCTTCCTGCCCATGTACGCGTATACGCGTGAGTGCGGTCACGCGTACACGCGTAACAGCGGTTACGCGTACATGGCTCTAGACCCTTGATGCCATAGCCGAGAGGCCGTTGCAAGGGCATTTCGAAGCGTTCCTGCACGCGTGCACGCGGTCACGTTGAGATTCGTGCACGCGTGTCCGCGTATACGCGGTTCGCCGTACACGCGTACACACAAGCCCATTGGCGCCTCACCGCTCAGAAAGGGGATTGCAACGCCGTGCTCTGTATGTGCAGGCTACCTAGGTAGGCCTGCAATGCAGCAGGCTTGAACAAGGCTCCAACCGGTGCGCCAGCGAGTGGCAACGGGTGTGGAGCAAAACCGCAGGAGGGAGTGCCTATTGAGGCAGTGACGTAGCCCAGAAACAGAAGAAGCGAGCCCTGCAAGGTTCGCTTCAATCTGTGACATCATCGCGAGAGAGATACTGCCGCGAGGTCAGGTGTACAACCTCAGCCTAGCTGAGTTCGACAGAGCTGGCAAGTCTCTCTCACGCGTCGATGAATGGAGAAGGTGTGCCCATTCGCGCCCGCACGCGTACACGCGTACATAGCAGCACTCACCTGCACTTAAAACGCAGGAGAGAGACCGTGAGAGCCATCGAAAGAGCGAGACCATCGCAAAGCGCGTACACGCGTACAGAAGACCAAAGGCTTGCACGCGTACACGCGGGCAAGCGCAAAGAGCGCGCAACGCAAGGGCGCGTACACGCGTACACGCCATCAACGAGCAGCAAAAACGCGTACACGCGTACACCCGCAAGGAATGCCCAACCCGCGTGGACGCGTACAGAAACCGAGGCAGCCCCATCGCCGCGTACACGCGTACAGGAAGCCGCATCCTTCAAGGGGGGCAACATCCAGATGCCCACCGCCGAGCTAGTGCACGTGTGGAGCAGCCTTCGCAGCGGGGCTGTGAAGCCCGTAGACGCACGAACATGGCTAGCCTGCCGTGAGGTCTTCGAACAGCGAAAGTTTGCCTCACGAGGCATTGTGGCCGCCTACAAGCTTTCTGAGCTGGAGGCCCTCGTCGGTGGGGGAGGGGAGAGGTCGATTCGAGCAAGCCTTAGACGCTTGCGCCGAGCAGGGC
>CAYOIL010000363.1:0-2284 GCA_964403985.1 uncultured Saprospiraceae bacterium | reverse complement strand
GAGAATTGCTGACGG
Organism: uncultured Saprospiraceae bacterium; assembly: GCA_964403985.1. Taxonomy (GTDB): domain Bacteria; phylum Bacteroidota; class Bacteroidia; order Chitinophagales; family Saprospiraceae; genus JAHDFB01. Next base: position 2,269 of record CAYOIL010000363.1, on the reverse strand, counting down.
AACTCACGCGCCCGTGCGTTTTGAAGATGCAGGCGTTGATGCCAGAGAACCGAGAGTCCTTCCCGATGCCGCGTCCGATGCTCAAGCTCCTGGCCGGTGGCGTGAAACGCTCGGTGTTGGGCTCCGTGTTCGCTCACCTGCTTCGCTGCCCTCACCTGCACAGGTCAACCGGCTGGAACCCGTCGGGCACCTGCAAGGCCAGCTGGGTGAGTGAGACGTTCGGTCTCTCGATTGCCTCGGTACGTGAGGCTCGTGCACATCTGATTCACCGACTTGGCTGGTTGAGCCCTGAGCACGAGGCTCAACCTCAGTGGCATAAGAACAAGTACGGCGGTCGCTTCTGCGTCAACTTGGACTGGTCAGAGACGACACCGACGGAGCTTGCTCGGCAGCAGCCGAGCAACGAGTTGTCCACAGCCGAATCTGGACCCCCAAATCCTCGAAACGGGGGCGAATCTGGACCCCCTGAATCAGAACAGCCCTCACTACGTGATTTGAATACATCAGCCCTGGGGGGCAAGCCCCCTCAGCCCCGGTCTGATTTTTTCAAACGAACAGGGGGGCAAACCAAGGCGAAGCCTAGCTCAGCTCCGACACTCTCGAACATCGTCCCTGCTGACCTCCTCGACGTTGCTCGGGTGATGGAGCTGTTTGAGCAAGCGCTTGTGAATCCACGATGGCGCAAGCGAGGCTGGACTCCGAAGGAAGACTCGCATCTTGAGCGTTTGAACTGGGCAGCAGCAGCGCGGAGAGCCCATGTTCGAGGTAGCGCGAAGCCTTGCGGCGTGTTCGTTCACCTCGTGAGCCAACGCAAGTGGACCCATGTGAGCAACGAGGACGAAGACGCTGTACGTGCAGCGTTTTCGAGATGGGCAACACCTGAAGCAACAGAGGCCGCAGCCGAGCCACGTACAGGTTTGCCTCAGTTTCGAAACGAGCTGAGCACCGATGGCTCCATCATCCGTCGAATCGAGAACACCCTGCGTGAGCGGGCACCTCTGACCTCACGAACTGAAGTCGATGGGTACCTGAAGCAACAGGGGTGGTTGAGTGCTCGAATCGAAGCGGCTCGCTGCTCTTTTGTAAACTGGAGACGTTGTCAAGACGAGTTGACGGAGAGAAGGAGCTGAGCAATGAAGGACGAGGAAGTGAGCGCAAGCGCAAGCGTTGAAACGCAGAGCACGCCAATGACACCTAAGCAGGAAGATGGCGTGCAAGAGAAAGTGGTGGCGGCAGCAGTGCCAGGTGAATGGGCGGTGCGCAAGCTGATTGGGCCCCTGTTCGACGAAGTCGGTACTGACTTAGCACGTGCGTACGCAGCAGGACGTGACAAGCTGCTGAGTAAAGCAACAAGCAAGGTTGAGGACCTCGAGGACGGCCGAAGGGCCAATCTTCGCGTTGCCAAGGACGTGCTGATGAATGGCTCCATCACTGATGATGAAGTATGTGCCGAGTACTTCGGCGGGGTGCTCGCGTCGTCGAGAAGTGAAGATGGGGCCGACGATGGCGCGATTGGATACGTTGGTGCTATCCAGGGGATGTCCTCGAAGCAGCTTCGGCTTCACTATTTCATCTACAACGAACTCAACCGACTGCTCTCGGAATCCAGTGAGAAGGTGAACGTCGGCCAAGGAAGCGAGCTCAACAAGTGGGGGGTCTACATTCTGACTGGCGAGCTCATGCTCTCAGGCATGGACGTAACACGTGAGATGGTGGCGCTCTCCAGACTGGGCTTAGTGAGCAATTGGACTGTGAATTCCCATCCCTTTGACGAAGGCAAGCTCATTCCGTACCTCATGGCGACTCCAACGACGTTCGGCGTGTTGCTGTATGCCGTCGCCCACAACCGTCTGTCGTCCTGGACCCAGTTCTCAAGTGAGTACTTCGGTGTGTTCGATGGAATCAAGCCGCTGGGGATGGCAGAACGCACCTTGGAAGCGCTGGTGGAGATGGTGAAAGGTCAACTCAAGGCTCAGGGGAAGGGCCCTGCCAAGCAAGACTAGCGAAGCTGCCTGTGGCATAACACTTGTTCATGGGCCGCAAGGCCCAGGTCACTTCCTTGCAGGTCCCCCGGTGGGGGGCCGTGTGCTGAGCGCTGTAGCTGTAGCTATGAGTGAACAGAGCATCGCAAAGGACCAGGTGACGTAAGTTGTGCCGCGTTGACTCACCTTGGCTACCAACCGAGGTGTGCTTGCCTAACCAGCAAGCATCAACGTGACTGTGTAGCGCCGGATGCCGAAGAGATTTGGCTTGTCCGGTGCGACGGAGG
>CAYOIL010000362.1:2174-3714 GCA_964403985.1 uncultured Saprospiraceae bacterium | reverse complement strand
CGCATTAGGTTATGTAAATAGATTTGATGGAGATCAAACATTCCCTACGATTTTTGATAGAAGACACAACATTAATTTATTAGCTAACTATCAATTTGGCAATGATAAATCATGGGAATTAGGTGCAAGATGGAATTATGGAAGTGGTTTCCCATTTACCCAAACAGTTGCTTTTTACAACCTACTTGATTTTCAAGAAGGAGGAGATACAGATATTGTTACAGAAAATCCTGATGATGTAGGTATCCTTTTTAGTGATACTAGAAATGGAGGAAGATTACCTGGATATCACAGATTAGATCTATCTTTAATTAAAAGAATAGATTTTGGTTCAGCTGGAGAGCTTGAAATTAATGCATCTGTCACGAATGTTTATAATCGAGGGAATATATTTTACTTCGATAGAATTACTTATGATCGTGTAAATCAGCTTCCAATACTTCCTAGTTTAAGTTTAAAATATAGTTTTTAATATGAAAAAGATTCTACTATTTCTATTGCTCATAACACTATTTTTCAATAGCAATGCGCAAGAAGTTCTTCCTAAATTTATGACTGAATCAGAAGTCGAGTTAATGGCTTCTGGAGAATATAAGAAACAGATTTCAACTAATAAAAATGCTCCTCCTGGAGAGGTCAGAATTCCTGCAGAATGGGAAGAAATGCAATCTGTAATTATTACTTGGCAAGGTTTTTCAAGTATTTTATCTGATATAGTAGAAGCATTAATAGACGATGTTGAGGTTATAATTGTTTGTAATAACGAAAATACAGTGCAGAATTATTTAACTAGTCAAGGAATTGATTATGAAGGTAAAGTTTCTTTTCACGAAATTTCAAGTAACTCTATATGGGTTAGAGATTACGGACCAAACAGTGCTTATTTAGAAGAAACTGGCGAATTAATATGGATCGATTGGATTTATAATAGACCAAGATATCAAGATAATGCAGTTCCTGTAAATTTAGGAGCAGAACTTGGAATTCCAGTTTATTCAACCGATTCAGCTCCTGAAGACCTTGTTAATACGGGTGGAAATTTCATGAGTGATGGTATGGGGTACGGGTTTTCAAGTGACTTAGTATTAGATGAAAATGGCCAATCAAACCAATTTGGCACAAGTAATCATTCAGAACAAGATGTTGATGCATTGATGAAACAATATATGGGCGTGGAATCATATATTAAAATGGAAAGTTTACCATATGATTTAATCCATCATATTGACATGCACATGAAAATAATTGATGAAGAAACAATAATGGTAGGGGAGTATCCTGAAGGAATTGCAGACGGTCCACAAATTGAAGCTAATATCCAATATGTCATAGACAATTTTAAGACAGCTTATGGACGTGACTTTAATATTGTTAGAATTCCTATGCCCCCTGCTGCTAATGGTAATTACCCTAATTTTGGAGGCGATTACAGGACATATGCCAATGCTTTGATAGCAAATGAAACTATTATTGTTCCAACCTATGAAGAACAATATGATACAACAGCTCTTCGAATATGGGAAGAAACTATGCCTGGTTA
>CAYOIL010000362.1:0-2164 GCA_964403985.1 uncultured Saprospiraceae bacterium | reverse complement strand
GAATCAATTGCAATTCTATAATTCCTCTTTCAGGCGCATTACATTGTATTACTAAGGAGGTTTCTGCTTATGATCCTATAGTAGTGAATATGAAAAAAGAAAACACATGGTGTTCTGATACTCCATTTGTTTGGGAAGCAACTATACATTCATTTGTAGGAATAGCAAGTGTAAATATGTTTTATAGTATTGATAACAGTGACTATGTTGAAATATCCATGTCAAATGATGGAAATAATAACTATACAGCAGATTTAGGTTTATTTGAAATTGGAAGTGAGATTAAATATTATATAGAAGCAACAGATAATAATGGAAAACTAATTTCTCGACCTCTACCTGGTATTAATGGCCCAAGAACAACAAAAATTGAAAATTGCAGCCCTAGTTCGAACCAACAATTTGAGTTTGATATGCCAGATATTTTCCCTAATCCAGCTTCAGCAATTACATGTATTGATTTAGCAAAGAATTATGATAATTTAAAAGTGGAGCTATATGATGTTTTAGGAAATAAAATTATAACTATTAATGAAGGGGCTTCCGCCCAAAAGTTGTTTTTTGATGCCTCTGAATTACAAGCGGGAAGCTATTTTATTAGATTCGAAGCGGGAAGAGAAGTATTTAATTCCAAAATCATTATTAAATAACTTTGGTTATTAGAAATAAGTGTGTAATTTTGCGCCGTTAAAAACCTGATGTTCGTTAAGCGAATTATTCAGGTATGGTTAAACCAAATAAATTTTACATAAATGCCAGTTAAAATTAGATTAGCAAGAAGAGGACGTAGAAAAGCTCCATTTTACCATATAGTTATTGCAGATGCAAGAGCTCCAAGAGATGGTAAATTTATTGAAAAAATAGGATCTTATAATCCTATGACAGTTCCAGCTACAATTCAACTTGACAACGAAAAAGCTGTTGATTGGATTGAAAAAGGAGCACAGCCTACAGATACTGCAAGAGCAATTCTTAGATTTAAAGGAGTTTTATATAGACTTCATTTACTAAGAGGAGTTAAAAAAGGTGCTTTAACACAAGAACAAGCTGACCAAATGTATCAAGAGAAAATGGATGCAAAAACAGCTAAAGTTGAAGCAAGAGTAGCTGAATCATTAGCTAAACAAGAAAACTTTAGAAAAATGGTAAGTGGTTCTGCAAAAGCTGCTCCAGTGGCTGTTGAAGCGGAACAAGAAGCTCAAGATGCTTTTAAAGCAGGTTCTGAAGAAGAGTAAAATATAAAGGCTCAATATAATTTTGTATATTTGGGTTAAGACGGAAATAAAAACCTGATAAAGCTTAATTGCTTTATCAGGTTTTCTTTTGTTCTTGTTTCTTATTAAAGTAAAAACTTACTATTTATTTATGGATGAATTACATAAGGATTATCAAACACAGTTAGATTCAATCGCTGAAAACATACAAAACTCTCCTCTTTTAGAAGCTTATTTAGATACTGAAGAAGTAGATGAGTTCAAAGCTTTAGTTCAAGCTTTCGAGCCAGCTATAGGAGAACTTCACGCTGCAGTAGCTAACAATCACCCTCTTCAACTAATTAGTTTTGAAAAGGAACTTTTAGACGCAAAATATGAAGGTATGTACTTGCCTCGTATTCTTGGTTATTGTGTACTAAGAGGAGAATTAAGTGATAGGTATAAATACATTAAACCGCAAGATCACTTCAAGGATGTTCTCTTAAGCATATGTAATTCTTCTAATTTCGAAGTAATTAAACATAGAATAGGCCAAACTCTTCAAATTGGATTTTCTCTAAGTTCTGATATTTGGAGTACAAACTTGATAAACGAAATACCTTTAAAATCAGTAAGATATTTTCTTGAATCTAAAAAACTTGAAAAATATAGAAATATAGATGTAAGAAAATCAAGTTATTTAAAATTTCAAAGACAATACAAGTCATTAAACTTTATGACAGCAGAGTTTCCCTCTGATCCTATTGAAATGAAAACACTTACACCTCGTCTTAAAACTTTTATTTTATTAAGAGCAAATGGTGAATTTAATAATGACAACTTGGTACCTCATCTTGTTGAATTCTTAAAAAATGACAACTTAAGAAGTACTAAAGAATATTTGGAATTGTTAATGATAATTGGAATGACGTTTGATCTATCAACTCCACAATTAAAAGTTGTTAGAGAAG
>CAYOIL010000361.1:3235-3730 GCA_964403985.1 uncultured Saprospiraceae bacterium | reverse complement strand
AGTTTGTAGTTTCGTGCTTTATTATGATTGTATTCCCATAATCACATGGAATGTTATTGTTATAGGAGACAACAATTTCACCTTTTAATGGAGAATATATTTCTTGTCTATTTCCTTGAATGTCAATTGTTTTAGTCCATAAGTCTACACCCAAATGTTGGGTCCTCCATTGATACCCTTCATCATTTTCAATTTCATAGTTATTAGTTGTATAGAATGGACGGATTTCACCATATCCTCCATATGCCAAATCAATCTTTTCTTCCTCCATATAATTAAATACTCTCTTCTCAAATTGATGAATATAATGGAGTTCAGCAGTTGATGGAATGACATCGGAATAGACAGATAAATCTATATGTCCTATTTTACGATCTTGAAAATTTATGATGTCATGAAATGAAGTATTATTGGAGTTACACCATTCTTCAAAGATTTTTTGATTAGGATGAGGTGTTAATCCAGCCGCATTTCTAAATCGATAAAGAATACCAT
>CAYOIL010000361.1:247-3187 GCA_964403985.1 uncultured Saprospiraceae bacterium | reverse complement strand
GATATGAATTGATAAGGATCAGTAACTCCATTGGATCTTTTCTCTGCACTTACAAGTACAGATATAGCAAGTCTTGATCTGATAAGAATATCAAGTACAGCAATTTCATTATCAATTAGTTTGGTATCGTTCGTATAGCCTTTAATTAGTTTACAAGCTGCAAGAATAGGATCTAATTTCTCCATCATTGCATAAGCGCATGCTATAGCCAAATCACAAATTCTTGCAGTATTAATACTATCCCCAAAATCAATGAGACCAGTAATTTTTGGTTCATTTTCAATAAAAGAAACAATAAGATTTTCTAAGTGTAGATCGCTATGATTATTGGATTTTGGTAGATTAGTAAATTGATGTTGAGAAGAAAAGAAGGCTGTCAGTATATTTTCTATAATAAGAACTTCATTAGGAGCTCTTAGGTGTTTTAATTTTTCTTTGTGAGTAAGAAGTTGAATAGGATTCCAGTTGTCTGTTCTTGATAGGTATGGATGATTAAAATTAGATAAGGCATGCTGTAATTGTGAAGATATATTTCCCCATGAATGTAGAAGTGAGGTAGGGTGGTAGTCTAATTCAGAGAGGAGTTTTCCATCAACCCATTCAAGTAGAATAGCTGAGTAGATTTCGTCTTTATAATTTACCTTTTGGATATAGGTAGAAGATGTGAGAATGATTTTGGGGATCTTGATAAACTGAATACTTTCACAATGCAGATGGATTTTTACTAAGAAATCGATAAACTTGGGATCAGTCGATGGATGAAAGAGTTTCAGATTGTACGATTGCTTATTAGCGAGAGAGGACTTGAAATTTAGATTTATTTCACCAGCATATTCTTGAATAGAAACAGGGGAGAGGTTGAAATGCTGTTCTAATAATAGTCTAATTTCTGAATTCATTAATTTATTCTTTTTCGGAACTTGAAAATTACTCAATATTCATTAATTGAACTAATGAATTATATTAAAATATATTGATTGGCTTGATTTTATAAATTATTCATTAAATGAACTAAGACTTAATGGTTTACGAGATTTTATATCAAATCTTTTATTAGAAAAGAAATCTATTAAATTAGAAGGAAAAGGTATTAATAAATTATTAAAATAATTTGGAATAACTCATAATAGCTTGATTGTTAGATTTTGAGACGGAGGCAACAGAATTAGATTATAGACGTTTTGTTTTTATTAATAATATAAATCTAAACCATGAAAAATTTTAAGTTACCTTATCTAGCTGTATTATTTATTATATGTTGTGCATTTCAATGTGAGGAACATTTTGAGTGTCAAGAATTATCTGACTTTAGAGATGATTTCGAAATTCAATTATCTTCAACAGATGCTGTTTTCTCTAAAGGAGATTTAATAACTGTTTCTGGCTCATTTTCACATATAATTGAAGATGATAATTCAAATACATTATATAGTGTTTCAGGTGAAGCGATTATTTATGATTTCGACGTATTTGAAGTTCTTCCCAATAATTTAAATGTTTCATCAGCTGATGATAAAGTAGAAATTTCAACTGATGATTTACTTAGTGGTGGATTTAATTCGGGTATCGAAAAGAAATTGAGAATGAATTGCGATGAATCATGTGATTTCGAAATAAATTTCAATTTATTAGAAAAAGGATATTATGGTATTGTGTTAAAAACAGGTGATTTTGTTTCGATGGAAGACTGCGTTGTTGTAGGAGTTAATGGAGTAAAATCTAGTATTAGCAATATAGAAATTCTTGAAGAAATAGGAACTGAAACAATTAACTATGAAATTCAATCTGTGCCATTTGAAATTACAGCTACTAATAGTATATTTTTTAAGGTTATAGAATAAAAAAATCTTTAAAATAATCTGTATTTTAATTGAATAATTAGTTTCAAGTAGAATTAAGAAATAGTTAGGTTTAATTAACAAAATTTAGCTCTATCTCGTTATTGAATTATATAATTTTATACCATGAAAAACTTAATTTTCATTTACCTATTCATTGTTTTTATTAGCTTAAGTGCATTTCAATGTGCAGATGATGTAGCATGTGATGATTTTCAGCATATTGAATTAGGATTTGATATTGAAATATCTTCTTTTGGCTCTATCTTTTCAATAGGAGATATGTTGACAATATCTGGTTCTTTTTCCGATGAGATAGAACATATGGATATAGAAGAGTCTTTCAGTATATCCGGAGAATCAATATTTTACTTTTATGATGTTTTTGAAGTTCTTCCTAGTAATTTGAATGTTAAATCTACAGACGATAAAGTTGATATCATAAGCGAAGGAATGGTAAATTGGCAAATAAATCCTGAAATTGAAAAATTAGTCCGTATAGATTGTGATGAGAATTGTTCGTTTGAAATAAATTTTAATTTGTTAGAAAAAGGATATTATGGCGTTGTTTTTAAAAGAGGAAATTTCAGTTATATTGAAGATTGTATTTCAATAAATTTTTCTGGTTTAAAGTCAAATGTAAATAACATGGAAATTCTAAAAGAAATAGGAACTGAAACGATTAATTTTAGCGATCAATCGATACCGATTGAAATTACACCCACTAATAGTTTCTTTTTTAAGGTAGAAGAGTAGTAGTTCTTTTATTATTTCTCCATTTCAAAAATATAGGATTCTCCAGCCTTTAATTTTAATGGCTCTCTAATTTTTACTTTTTCAAAATTCATCACATTTGAAGCCTCATCATATCCTTGAAGCATCTGATTGAATCGGCTAACATCCAATGTTTTATCTACATTGTTCTTATTAAGAATTACCATTACTTGATCATTGCCAAGCGTTCGAAAATAAACATAAATTCCATCATTAGGAACATAATGGGTTAATTTCCCTTCATGGATAACTTTTGAAGAAGAACGCCAATTATATAAACGTGACAAGAAAATGTAAGCAAGCTTTTGATCCTTAGAAAGCCCTTTCG
>CAYOIL010000361.1:0-237 GCA_964403985.1 uncultured Saprospiraceae bacterium | reverse complement strand
ATGATCCTCCCAACCACCAGGCATCTCCGTTCTTATTTCACCGTGGTCTCCTGGCTTAGTATTTGCCATTAAGATCTCTGTGCCGTAATATAATTGAGGAATTCCACGCATTGTTGCATAATAAATCATATTCGCTTGCCATAGACTGTAGTTATTATTCATTTGGGTGTAAACCCTATCCATATCATGATTATCAGGGAAAATAACTAAGTTTTCAGGATTTGGATATAATATGTC
>CAYOIL010000360.1:0-3741 GCA_964403985.1 uncultured Saprospiraceae bacterium | reverse complement strand
CACTGCTTTCCTAAAGCAGGGGTCGTGGGTTCGAATCCCGCCGGGCGTACCATCTGTCCGGGTCACGAGGGGACTACGTCGACCCCAGAGAAACACTGCCGACGACGATCGCTCGATGACGACCCCCAAGACGTGGCGCGGTGTAGCCGGGAAGCACCGGGACGCTCCGAAAGAGGTGTCCGGGTACTTCGAACACCTTCCGGCGCTGGTTGAACATTTTCCGCTTGAGGTCTGCCTCGCCTACATGTTCGCCCAGGTTGAGCTGGCTCAGAATATGACGCTGTACCACGGCGTTCGAAAGTTGCACTCCGCCCACGCGGAGGTCGCGCGCAATGCCGTTAACGTCCACCATCTCACGCGCGCGGGCTTCGAGTCATTGTTCAAGAACGTGTTCGGACGAGCGTTGCCCGGGCCTGTGCTAACGCCGCTGAAGAACGCGGAGAAGGTCCGCGATCTCGTGATGCACGGCAAGGCAGCAACGAACGAAGCGAAGCGCGGGGCGATCGTCGAAGTGCTCGACTACGCAAGCAAGCACAATGCGTTCGTCGATAAACACGCGGGATTCAAGCCCTTCAAGAAGGACCTTCGCGGAGTAACTGGGGCGGCAAAGTCACTTGAGAAGTCGACCACGAAGTGGATGTTGATGGGAATGGGCTTCACTCTCAGCTAGTTGCGTCCCGGGCGCCTCCGTGCTCGCTGAGTTGTGAGACGGGCCTTCCGAGGACGAGACGACTCTGCCGCCTACCAAACTTTGAGAGCAGAGCCATTGATCCGACAACTCTCCAGCGTGTCGCGAATCCAATGGTGGGCGACCTCTACGCGGACTCCGTCGTCGAGTGACGCCCAAGTGGCGGGAAGGGCCTCGCCACGAGGGTGCATTTGCCACTCAGTTGACGGTTCAAAGCACCGCATGAACACTTCAGCAAACTGAAGCTCGTGGGCGAGGACCCCCGTCGCGCCAAGTGCCTCGGCTACGGAGCGTGTTGATGTAACAAGCCGTTGCTTCTTGGGCGGTGCTTCCGCGCGCTGCCTTGCCGCATTCAAGGCGACGTCAATGTCTGGCTCGGGCTCGCCAGGCGACCACGTGAGGAGCGGATCCGAAGGCAGCGATGGATCGGGTCCCTGAGCATCGAAGACAACCAGGTGCCCCTCCGCGTGGAGGGTGCGGAGTCGGCGGGCGACGGTCCCCTTAGGATCCTCTGTTCGAGCCCACCAACCGCGCATTGCCTGCTCGAACGTCAGAACTCGCACCTTGGTCGAGAGCGCGCCGATCAGGTCGCGGTCGCGCTTCATGAGCTTGGCGGTCATTCTTCGTCCTCGGGGTACTTGGCCAGCCTCTCACGTACGACCGAAGCCCATTCGTCGCGCGGGCGCAGGTTGTCGGCGCACTTCTCGGCCCAGGATCGCCCTGGGTGCAGCACGTCCCAGGGGGAGCGCTGCTGTTCGTAGCGTCCCCTACCAGGATCGTTGTTCCCGAACCCGTCGAGCGACGTGTTCCAGAGTGGCTGGAACTTGTTGATGAGGAGCGACTCCCCAAGCGGGATCCAAATGTCGTCGACGACGAGGTAGCGGCACGCGAAGTGCCTCAGGTCGAGGTCGGTTTCGCCGATCGTACGGGAGTGCTTGGCTAGGCGACTCGCCATGACCGTCCCGGGGCTGTCTCCCAGCCCGACTCGACCTTGTCGCGCCCCCTTGGGCACCGCCTTCCCGACGTAGATCGGGACCTCCCACAGTCCGTCCGCGTTGCGCGCGGACATTGGTGCGTACAGCTCGTTGTCGCCGGAGTAGTAGATCGCGTAGATCCCAGCGCCGACGAACTTCGGCGGTGGAAGCGGATGGATCGGTTGCTCCAACAGGGCGTCTGCGACGCTCTTCCCGAGGTTCCGCTTGTCGAGCGGGTTGTGCGGTTCCGGTGCGTCCACCTACTTCTTGCGGGACCTGCGCCGCAGGGTCTTCAGTACCGAACTCGCGACAGCCTCGCCCAGTTTGACGGGGACCGCGTTGCCGAGCTGGCGCATCGTCTCTGACCACGAGCCCGTGAACGTGTAGTCGTCAGGGAACGTCTGGATCCGCGCGCTCTCGCGAACAGTGAAGTAGCGCACCGATCCGTCAGGGTACGCGAGCATGTTCTCACCGCCCGGCACCCCATGGACTCCCGCCTTGAGAGCCTTGGCCGGTTCGTCGAGCGGGCTTCCGGTGTGCCCTTTGTACGACCGTGCTCCCGGTTGGAGCACGTGGTTCAGCACGCCTTTCGCGTTGCCCTCTCGTGGGTCGGGAAGGCCCAACAGGGCATCGCGAACGGTGCCCCACGGGAGCAACTCCTCCTCGACCTCGAACAATGCGCGCTCGATTTGCGTCCTCGCGCGAGCGGGCGGCTCAGGTCGATCCTTGCGGGCGACCTTGTGGCGATCCCAATACTCACCGGTGACCCACTTAGATCTGAGGAGCGCTCGCTGGGAGTGCGTCTCCTTAGGGAAGGACCAGCGAGCATCAACGTCAGAGCGGAACGCCACGAAGAACACGCGGTTGCGAATCTGCGGCACGCCGAAGTTCGCTGCGTTCACGGCTTGGAACACGACGTTGTAGGTCAGCTCCCCGGAGGAGTGGATGCGCTTGGTCGAGTGCCGCTCAAGTCGGGCGCGGTGCCCCTCCCAGGACTCCCCTGACTTGGCTGTGAACTCGGGGTAGTGGAGCTGGAGGAGGATGTACTCCAGGTAGTCGGAGAACGCCTCGCGGAGCAGGCCGCGCACGTTCTCGATGATGACCGCCTTCGGCCTCAGTTCGCGGACCGCCCTGATTGCCTCGGGGAAGAGGTCACGCTTGTCCTTGTTGCCCTTGTGCTTCCCTCCGAGGCTGAAGGGTTGGCACGGTGGGCCACCAGCCACGAGTGCGACCTGCCGCTTGACCTGGCCATAATCAAATTGGGTGACGTCGTCCTCGTGGACCCGCCAGCCACCGACGAGCGAGTGCCCGCGCGCTTGGTTCACCCGAAGGGTCTCGCAGGCGTTGCGATCGCGCTCGACGACGGTGTCGTGCTTGAACCCCGCTCTAGATGAGCCCAGGGCAAGTCCGCCCGCTCCTACAAACAGCTCAATCGCCTTCATGTGCGCTAGGCTATCTTCGCGGGGCGGCGAACTCACGAACCGGACTGGCGGCATTTGCAGCTTCCTTTACCTCGGCCGGCAATCGCCGCCGCTTCCGTGCTCCGCGCTCGCCCTAGAGCGCGTCCCCCAGAGACCCCCGCTCTGCGGTCGGAACTCGTGGGCCGGTTACGGATAGCGAGCGCGTGGAGTCGGGCAAGGTTGGGCGGCGGAAGGTGCCATCCCTCGATTCGGCGATGGGCGCCACGCACGGCCACAACGGCACCTCAGGCCAAAATGGCAGCCGCGCTAGCGCTCTTGGCGGGACTGACGAGGCCCAGGGGCTGGTACGGAATTTGTTAGGTGGGGACATCGAACCGGCGAGGCTCGCTCGCCGTGACTAACAACGAGAGGAGGGCCCCTGCCATGGCCGACACCAACGGAGCAGCGCAAGCTGACGCCACGAAAAAAGAACCCGAGCCGCCGAGCGCTGGGTTGCTCGAACAGCTCCGAGCCCACGTCGAGGCCGCTAGGATCGACCGGGAGAAGGTCGCACAGGAACTGGCCGCAGCGGAGTCTGAGCGGGCCGATTTTGACGAGTTGAGAACCGCTGCTGAGGCCTCACTGGCGCAGGCCGAGGCGGCGCAGAAGGAGTCGGAGG
>CAYOIL010000359.1:0-3751 GCA_964403985.1 uncultured Saprospiraceae bacterium | reverse complement strand
GATCAGTATCTGACTCTTCTTCAGAGATCAGTGGAGATAGAATAATTTCAAGTTTTAGTTTCGAAACTAGAGGACAAGTATGTTGAAGAATTGAAAGGAAAAGATGTAGGACATGAATTCACATTTGATATCTATGAATTAGAAAAGGGAGCAAATGAGACTTATGTTGAAAAATACCTATTAAATCTTGACGATGATGAAGAGAAGAAAATAGGAAAGAATTTCACAGGGAAAGTAGCTAAAATTCACAGAATAGAGCCGGCAAAACTGAATAAAGAATTCTATGATAGAGAGTTTGGAGAAGGAGAGGTAAAAGATAAGAAAGGAGCAGAAGCGAAAATAGTAGAGTCATTTGAAGGATTTTATGAAGGACAAGCAACTGCATTTACACATAGTCTATTAATGGAGAAGTTGAACGAAATCAACGAACTAGACATCTCTGATGAGTACATGAAAAAGTGGATACTTAAAATGTATGACACATATACTGAAGAGCAAGTAAATGAAATGATCCCGAATGAGAAAAAGGGTATGAAGTGGGATATGATAAAAGATGCAGTTAAAGAAAAGTATCCCTTTGAAATTACACCGGAAGATGTAAAGAATAAGATTCGAGCAAAAGTTATGGGTTATTTCGGAGGTCAAGTTCCTAATTTCAACATTGATGAATTAGTAAATAATCTTATGTCTGATAATGCTCAATTTAGAGAAGCATATGCAGAGGCATCAACGGAAAGATTATTATCAACGGTAACTGAAAATATTACTAAAGAGAACAAGGAAGTTTCTTTGGAAGAATTTAGAGTTATTGTAGAAGAATTTAATAAAAAGCAACAAGATGCTATTGCGGCTGAAAAGCCAGCTCCAGCTGAATAAAAATATTTTGGGTTTAACCCAAAATAAAACCAAAAGAGCTTTTTTCTCAATATTTTAACCACTCTTCTAATGGTTTAACTTAGTTTTTGATAAAACAGGAATACTAATCGACCAAACAATTGGGTTGATTTTGCGTTAATTACTATATTCGTTTTTTAAAATCTTCTATTGAAGATTTATTAGGTGACTTTTAATCGAAATTGAAACAGTTAATCGTTCAATTACTTTAGATAAGGAATAAGCACATCAATGTTTTTTTGACATTACTAAGCCGATTTAAAGTTTACTGTAATTATTTATTTCATTAAATTATTAAGAATGTTTAATCAAGATGAATTTAGAAAGTATGCTACTAAGCACATGGGAATGAGCGGTATGCATCTAGACAAATATATGGATGTAGCAGGTGGTGTTGCTCCAAACATTACAGGATTTACTCCTCAGGTAATTGAAGAAAGACAAATGAACATTGTAGGAATGGATGTTTTTTCTCGATTAATGATGGATAGAATTATATTTATGGGAGTACCTGTAAATGATTATGTTGCTAATGTAATTCAAGCTCAACTTTTGTTTTTGGAATCTACTGATCCAAAAAGAGATATACAAATGTTTATAAATTCACCAGGTGGTTCAGTTATTGCTGGAATGGGAATTTATGATACGATGCAATATGTATCGCCGGATATAGGAACAATTTGTACTGGTCTTGCGGCATCTATGGGGTCTATTTTGTTGTGTGCGGGTACGAAAGGAAAAAGAACTTGTTTACCACATAGTAGAGTGATGATTCACCAACCAAGTGGAGGAATGCAGGGGCAATTTACAGATATGGAGATTAGCTATAATCTAATAAAGGATTTGAGAAACGAGCTATATGAAATATATGTAGTTCATACAGACAAAGATTTCGATACAATCGAAGCAGACTGTTTGAGAGATCGTTGGATGACTGCAACAGAAGCAAAAGATTACGGCTTAGTTGATGAGGTATTAAAAAGAGGGGAAGATAAAGCATAGTCTCGAAAGATAAATTAAGAAGCCTGGAAGTTGAGCTTTCAGGCTTTTTTTTTGGGTTTAACCCAAAAAATGAAGAACGAAATGAAAATTTCAGTTCCCGAATCAACTTTATTTGCTTAAATAATTAATGGGATACTTTTTTAAATTAATTGTTATTTTTGTAGACTAATGAATTATTTACAGTATTGAAGCAACTATTTCGCATCATTACGACTACTATTAATAGGTACTTAACCAAACTATGTGAATTCTGTATAGTTTAAATAGTAGAAAATCATAAATATGAAATCTAAATCGAATTATAAATGCTCTTTTTGTGGAAGAGATAAGAAAGAGGCAATGATACTTATTGCTGGAATCGACGGGCATATATGTGAAGTTTGTGTAGATCAAGCGGCGGATATTATTAAAGAAGAAGTGGGCAGTAGGCAAGAGCTTGAGACGAATTCATTTGCAATGCCAAATGATCTTACGCCTAAAGGTATCAAAGGCCATCTTGACGAATATATAATTGGTCAAGACGAGGCAAAGAAGTATTTAAGTGTTGCAGTTTATAATCATTATAAGAGGTTGAATTTTAAACCTACAGATGGTATCAAGATTGAAAAGTCAAATATTTTATTTGTAGGAGAGACAGGAACTGGAAAAACATTGTTAGCAAAAACTATTGCCAGCTATCTTGATGTTCCTTTTACAATTGTTGATGCTACTGTATTTACGGAAGCTGGGTATGTAGGTGAAGATGTAGAAAGTATGTTGAGTCGTTTATTGCAAGCCTGTGATTATAATGTAGATGCAGCACAACGAGGAATAGTTTATATTGATGAAATAGATAAGATTGCTCGTAAAAATGATAACCCATCTATTACTAGAGATGTAAGTGGAGAGGGTGTTCAACAAGCGATGTTGAAAATGCTGGAAGGAACTGAAGTGAATGTTCCACCTCAAGGAGGAAGAAAGCATCCAGAGCAAAAAATGATAAAGGTTGATACGAGAAATATCTTGTTTATTTGTGGAGGAGCATTTGACGGAATTTCAAAAATTATTGCTCGTAGAATGAATACCCAAGTTATCGGATTTAATCACGATGAAAACGAAAGAGTAGATCAAGATAATTTATTACAATATGTTTCTCACCAAGATTTAAAGTCATTCGGCTTGATTCCTGAATTAATAGGTAGAGTTCCTGTATTAACGTACTTGGATCCGCTCGATAAGGAGACGCTTAAGTTGATAATGTCTGAGCCTAAAAATGCTTTAATTAAGCAGTACGAAACGCTATTTAAGTTAGAGGATATCGAGCTTGAATTTAGTAAAGAAGCCATTGACTTTATAGCAGAGAAAGCTTTAGAATACAAGTTAGGCGCAAGAGGTCTGAGAAGTATTTGTGAGGCAATATTAACAGATGCAATGTTCGAATTGCCAGGTGATAAGTCAGTGAAGAAATTTAAAGTTTCTACGGCATATGCCAAGGAACAATTAGGAAAAAGTAAACTTTCCAAATTACGAAAAGTGAGCTAATTCTATTTATTTCTATATTTATAGGAAAATCAATATAAAATCGAAGAAAGAATAAAAGGTAGAGAAGTTGAACTTATCCCTATTACAGTGGAGGATAAGGAATTCTTTTTTGAAAAGGCCACTACTTCTGATGCAACAGATTATTGGTACAGTTCGAAAATAGGGGAGAAAGTACCTGATAGAAAAGCTTTTTTTGATGATTTTGAAGAATACTATTTTACTGACTTTAAAAATACTAAAGGTCGATGCTTTCATATTATTGAAGAAGGAAGCAAGATTGGTCAGATTAACTATAATCAGATTACTGAAGGAACAGTAGAAATCGATATTATAA
>CAYOIL010000358.1:0-3758 GCA_964403985.1 uncultured Saprospiraceae bacterium | reverse complement strand
ATGTAATTGATCTATTGATAGTTGCTGGACCAAAAGAAACAATAAGTGGAAGAAATCTATTCATGTTGGATCAATACGTCATGAATGGAGGGAAAGTGATATGGCTAATTGAAAGTATGGATATCCGTTTGGATAGTATAGCATTTTCAAATAATTATGTCCCACCATTGATTGAACACGGACTTGATGGATTATTCTTTAAATATGGTTTTAAAGTTTTGGATAATACTGTTTTGGATCTTGAATCCACAAGTATACCTCAAGTAGTAGGTTCAGCAGGAGGAAAGTCACAAATGAACATGTTTAAGTACTATTACCATCCGTTAATTCAAAGTGATGGTCAGCACCCAATCGTTAAAAATATTGATCGGATTAATATGTTTTTCCCATCCACAATTGATACAGTCACTACGAAACCAGGAATTAGAAAAGAATTTCTGTTGCGATCAAGTCAATATAGTCGATATCAATTAGCTCCTTTACAACTAAACTTCCGTATGCTTGGTATAAAACCACAGGTGAATAAGTTTAATAAAGGTAGTCAACCTGTAGCATTGCTTTTGGAAGGTAAATTTGAAAGTGCATTTAAAAACAGATTAACTGCCGCTCAAAATGATGCTTTAAAGAGGGTAGGTTCTAGCTTTTTGGACGAAAGTCCAGAAACTAAAATGATTGTAATATCTGATGTTGAGTTTGTGAAAAATCAATACAATGTAAACACTGGGAACATTTCTCCTATCGGATTTAACAAGTGGGAACGTAAAATTTATAAAGGGAATAAAGAGTTAATTTTAAATTCAATTGAATATATGCTAGATGAAAATGGCATTTTGGGTTCAAGAGCAAAAGAGTATAAATTGCGACTTCTTGATGAAGTTCAGACCACAGAAAATAAATTTTACTGGCAAAGCCTTAATATTGCCTTTCCTCTTGCTGTTTTAGCCATATTTGGTATTTTATTTTATTTCATGAGAAGGAGGAAATACGCAAAATAATAAAAATGAAAAAAACACTTTTATTACTAATCTTACTACTTGTAGCACTTGGCGTTTATTTTTATTTAGATTCAAATGGATCTGATGATAAGATTGCTGCTATACAAAAAGAGAGAAACTTTGCTATTGATAAAGATCTTATTCATAAAGTTACGATTACTGAGAAAAATGGGAAGGTAAATACAATTCGACGTGATGGGGAATTGTGGAATGTGAATGGAAATAGAATGAACAGAAATCAAGTTTTTCTATTAACAGAGGCATTAAGTCGAGTAAAGATGGAGAGTATACCACCAGTGAAAGCCAACAAGAACATCATGAAAACCATGGGTAGGATTGGTATTCTAGTAAGAGTTTATGGTAAAAATGATGATATCTTGAGATCGTATTATGTAGGAGGAGTTCCTCCTGGAGAAAGAGGAACATATTATCTTATGGAGGGATATTCACAACCTTATTTGATGGGGATTCCAGGAATGGAAGGTTCGACAAGAGGACGTTTTATAAAAAAAGATACAGACTGGCTTGATCGAGCTATGTTTAGATATCCAGAAAAAGATATAAATTACGTTTCAATTGAATATCCTAGGAGTAAAAATAGTTCTTTTGAATTAGTAAAAGAAGGCAGCTCTTTTAAAGTGAATCCATTGTTTACTTACACTCCAATAATTAATAAAGATCAAAATAAGCGGTTGACTGAAGATTATATGGAAGGATTTTACTCAGGCTTTTACACCGAAGCATATCAAAATGAGCACTATCTTAAGGATTCTATCGTAACACATATGAATCCTTATGTGAGAATGAAAGTAGTAAATGAAGAGAACGATACGATGAGTCTTGACTTATATAGCTATAATGAAGTTTACGAATTCGATGGTGAAGCTTTGGGGCCAAAAGTTGATAAAATGGTTGAGAGGTATTACGTAAATGTAAATAAAGGCGAGAAGTTCATGTTAACTCAGCACACCTTAGCAAAAAAGTACTTGTGGGCTTATGACTATTTTTACAAGTAATTGTACATTTAGGACATGAAAAAAATACTATTCGTTGTTGTTATAGTCATATGTACAATTTCATTTTCTCCAGACTGGGGATTTTTTGGACATAGAACAATCAATGAATATGCTTGCTATACTCTTCCTCAACGACTATTTTCCTTTTATAAACCTCATATAAAGTATGTAAGCAAACATGCTGTGGATCCAGATATGAGAAGGTATGCTGTTAAAAAAGAAGCAGGAAGACATTACATTGATATTGATTACTGGGGAGAAGCTCCATTTGATATTTTACCCCGTTCTTGGGCGCCAGCATTCAATAAAATGTTAGTTGTAAACTATGAAAATACAGCTGGAGATACTATTACCCTTAAAGAATGTAGAGTTGATGGAAATGCTGCTATGGATTCTATATTTAATCGTAAGATTTTAAAAGATTATTTTAATGATGATTGGAAGTATACATGTGAGGACATAACTGCGGCTTTTCCTAATATTACAGATTGTGCCTCCGCATTTGTTCATGATTCACTTACCGATTACGGTATTTTACCTTATAACTTAGTATATACGTATAGAAGGTTAATTAATGCCTATGATACAAAAGATGTAAAACGAATATTAAAATATGCAGCTGATATAGGGCATTATGTTGGAGATGCTCATGTTCCTTTACATACTACCATAAATTACAATGGTCAATTAACAGATCAAGTAGGAATTCATGCGTTTTGGGAGAGTCGATTACCTGAATTGTTTGCAATGGATCAATATGATTTCATGGTAGGACAAGCGAGATATGTTCCTAATATCGAAAGATATTCATGGGAAATAGTATTAGATACACACACTTATTTAGATAGTGTGTTATTAATTGAAGAAAGATTAAGAAGGACTTATCCTTCAGATTTACAAAATTGTTATGAACAACGTCTTGAAAGAACCGTTCGTGTTGAATGCGAAGCATTTGCAAAAGCTTATCATGAAGCACTTGACGGCATGGTTGAAGAACAGATGATGAAAGCAGTTGCTGCATTAGGTGATATTTGGTATTCGGCTTGGATTGATGCAGGACAACCTATTCTTACTGATGATGTTCCCTATGTAATAGAAGTCGATACGTTAAATATTAATCAAGAATATCAAAACGAAATTCACCATTAACAAATATGGCTAAACAAACTAAATTTTCTCTTTTGACAATGATTAAAGGAGGTTTTATGGGAATGGCGGAAGTTATTCCTGGTGTTTCTGGTGGAACTATTGCATTTATAACTGGAATTTATGAACGTTTGATTAATGCAATAAAAGAAGTTGATTTAGACGCATTAAAGTTATTGGGACGTTTTAAATTAATTGATTTTTTCAAGAAGATTGACGGATTCTTTTTAGTGAATTTAGCAATTGGAATGTTTGTAGGAATAGTTTTTGGAGTTCTTGGAATTGGGCATTTATTAGAGAATTATCCTGCGCCAGTTTGGGGTTTCTTTTTTGGCTTAATTATAGCCTCATCAATTTATATTGCTAGGAAAATTGATAAGTGGGGAATTGGGGTAATAATTGCAGGAATTATTGGTTTAGTATTCGCAGTGAGTATTACCTATTTGTCCCCAACAGAAGGAAGTGGAAATTTGATTTGGGTCTTTTTATGTGGCTGTATTGCTATTTCTGCATTGATTTTGCCTGGTGTAAGTGGTAGTTTTATACTTCTATTACTAGGTATGTATACAGTTGTTAGAAATGCAGCAGAAGCAGCTATGAC
>CAYOIL010000357.1:0-3774 GCA_964403985.1 uncultured Saprospiraceae bacterium | reverse complement strand
TAATTAATATTTTTAATCCTTAATAATCTGTATCAGTTATTTAGGACTAGACACAAATAGACTAGAAAATTAGTTTCCTGCATCTGTATCTTCTTCTACTTCTTCTTCTATTTCAAGAGAACTTTCATCTATCTCTAAAATTAAATGTCTAGATTCCATCTTATGATGAGCTAATTGTTTGATTAAATCATCAGCCAATGTTATAAATCTTTTCCCATTTCTTTTATCGAGTTTAAGATCAATTAATTGCTGAGCATATTCTTTACACTTTTCTGGTTGATCTGTATAGTAATAATACTGAGCTAAATTGTAAAAAGCAGTTGTTCTTACTTTTTGAGCTTGTTTTTTATCTTCCGTATACTTAGTTGTAAGTCCTTCTAAATAATTAATTACTGGAGCTGCATCTTTCTTAATATCATCAAGCGGTGCATTAAATCTCATCTTTCCTAATATTACTTTTAAAGCAGACATCGCATTTTGATAATCTTTAAATTCTGGGTGTTTCTTAGCACCTACAACTTTAAAGTTTGTTGTT
Source organism: uncultured Saprospiraceae bacterium (assembly GCA_964403985.1). Classification (GTDB taxonomy): domain Bacteria; phylum Bacteroidota; class Bacteroidia; order Chitinophagales; family Saprospiraceae; genus JAHDFB01. The sequence continues at coordinate 3,239 of CAYOIL010000357.1, read as the reverse complement.
ACTTTCCTAGGAGCATATCCATAAGCGTTATTGATTTTTCTTTTTGCTGTAGAGTTCATATCATCAGCCAATTCTTCTTTGAAACCATCGACTTGCATGTCAATTTCTCTTCTGTAAGTATCCGTTGCTAAAACAGACGTCTTTTTCTTTCCTGTTTGGTAATTATACTTTCTAGTTTCAGTATAATAATACGTTTTATAACCTTCTCTTGTTTCTTGTGCTTCAGCTTCTTCATCAACTTCAACTCCTGTTAAAAAAGGGTTGGCTTCTTCTTCCGTATCTTTTCCTTTTGCTTTCTTTTTTTCTTCTTCTTTAGCTTTTTTCTCCGCTAATCTAGCTTTTTGTTTCTCTGAAAGTAATTCATTCCTTGGACCATTTATAGAACATCTCCATGTTCCTTTAGATTCAGACTTGACAAAATATGTTGTTGTTTTTTTAACATTCCCTTCTTTATCCTTTTTCTCTGTTACATTCTTTTCTAACTTACTTTCTCCTACAGTAAAACGACGACTGTAATTTTTTAACACAACAGTACCTCCTTCTTCTTTATATTCCCATCCATATAAAGTAATATCATCGGTATTCGGACCATCTACAGAAAAAGTTCTTAAATCTGCTTCCACAAAATTATATGGCAAAGTAGCATATTGAACTGGAATTTTAAAAGATTTGATATTTGGACGTTGACCAAATAAATTGACTGTTACTAATAGCATTACTGCTATCGCAAATAAATTTTTCATTTAAAGTTTTTTTTAAATCTGAATCAGATGAAATGAAGTGTTAATAAAGTAATTTCAGGGTCAAGTGTCCAGAGTTGTTAAATATTATCCCAAAGTTAATTTTTTCTCATTAATTTCATAAAAACTTTAACATTAAGCTAGTGAACTCTTATACATTTTGAGACATCGTTCTCTAGCTTCTTTGTGATCAACAATTGGTTCAACATATTTATCTGTCCCAAACTCAGGAACCCATTTTTTAATATATTGCTTTTGTTTATCGAATTTCTCCATTTGTGATGTTGGATTAAAAATCCTAAAATAAGGAGCTGCATCTGTTCCACTTCCTGAAGCCCATTGCCAACCACCATTATTACTTGCTAAATCAAAATCTAGAAGTTTTTGCGCAAAATAAGCTTCTCCCCATCTCCAATCGATCAATAAATGTTTTGTTAGAAAACTAGCAACAATCATTCGTACTCGATTATGCATGTAACCTGTTTGATTTAATTCTCGCATTCCAGCATCCACTATTGGATAACCAGTTTCTCCTTTACACCATGCTTCAAACTCCTCTTCATTATTTCTCCACTCTAACCTTTCATACTTATCACGAAATGACTTTTCTTCAACTTTTGGATATACATCCAGAATAGAGCTATAAAAATCTCTCCATATCAATTCGCTTAAATATGTATCATTCAATACAATCGCTTTTCTAGCTTTTTCTCGTATACTGATTGTACCAAATCGATAATGTATACCCAACTTTGACGTTCCATTTATTGCAGGAAAATTTCTTTGTTTATCATATTTCTTTATAATCTGCTGTGGAACTTCTTTTTTCGGAATTGCATACGAGCCTTTTGAAAACCCCATGTCACTTAATCCCGGCATAACTGAAGCTTCACTTTGGGCGTAAGCCTCTTCATACTTTTCACTGGGATATGCTTTAAAATAATACGATTTATTGTTCTCTCCTTTGGAATTTAAACGATCTAGCCACTTCCTCTTAAAAGGAGTGAAGACTACATATGGATTACCATCGGCTTTGCGAACTTCTTCAGATTCAAAAATTACATGGTCTTTGAATGAATTAAAGGAAACATTATTTTGACTACATAACTTTTCTATTGATTCATCTCTATTCTTAGCATATACCTCATAGTCTCTATTCGTAAAAACGGCATCTGGTTTATATTTCTCCAAAATCGAAGGGAAAATCTCTTCTGGAAATCCATAATAAACCTTTAAATCACTACCTTTTGCTACTAATTCCTTTTTTAATTTACTAATTGTATCATGAATGAATTCTACTCTTGAATCAGATTTATCTTCTAATTTATCCAATATATTACGATCAAAAATAAAGATAGGAATAACCTTTTCACTTGTCTTTAAAGCGTGATACAAACCCGCATTATCAAATAATCGTAGATCTCGTCTAAACCAAAATATTGATTGCATGTTTTTATTCTTCATTTAGATTCACTTTGGTTTAGTAACAATTAAAGCTCTTGTAGGTTGAGAATTAATTAATGAATCTTATATATTATTGAAATTCAATAACAATATTATATTTGCATTAAATAATTTTGGGCTTTAAGCCCAAAAAAAATATATCAAAATGAATTTCAAGAAAACCATATTGTTATTACCAGTATTATTGCTAATACTTGTTAGTTGTAAAGAAAACTTATCAGAAGACTTACAAAAAGTGGAGGATCAAAAAGCTTTGTATAATGCTAACCCTACTAAAGAAACTGCGGCTGGATACGTTGCTGCTGTAAGCTTGTACAGTTCTTTACATTCAGGTGAAGCTAAAACAAAAGAACTATTAATTGATGCGTCGAACATTGCAAAGAAAGAGGGTCAAAATATGGTATCTGCTGGTATTTCCAATGAGATTGTTAAACAATTTCCAAAAGATGAGAACAACAAAGAACGATTAGTTGAATTATCAAAAAGTATGCAGGCAGTTGGTAAAAGTGAAGCTAGTTCAGCATTAAACTACTTCCTTTCTAAAAAGTATCCTGAATTTGCAGCTGAAAAAGGTATTATTTTAACTGGTGACTTTCCTGAAAATCCTAATGATTTTATAAAAATGAAAGTCGATCAAATTACTAGTAAAGATAATCCTAGAACTCTAGATCGTAAAGCCTCATTTCAATATGTTGATGCAGTTGAAGCTTTTGCTATGGTTTATCCCGATAAAACAGAAAGCCCAAAATACTTATATCATGCAGCTGAAGTATCTAAGACTATAGGAACTTATAAGAAATCTTTGTCGCTTTATGATTGGATTATTAACTCTTACCCTTCATACGAGAATGCCCCTAATTCTATGTTTTTAAAAGCATTTATTTTGGAAGATAATTTAAACAATATTGAAGCTGCAAAGGCGGCTTATGAATTATTTATAGAAAAATATCCTGAAAGTCATTTTGTTGATGATGCACAATTTATTTTAAATAATTTAGGTAAATCTGACATTGAGATTCAAGCTGAATTAGAAAG
>CAYOIL010000356.1:0-3779 GCA_964403985.1 uncultured Saprospiraceae bacterium | reverse complement strand
CCAATTAAAAATTCTATAACCTGATCTAAACACTTCATAGACACCATTGCCATCTTCTATTTTTTCATACTCCCCTACCTCCAATGCTGCATTCAATGAGCGCATTTGATTTTCGAAATATCGAATATACGCTGAGTTTTTATCGTCTTGAAAATAATACAGCGCAATGTCAACCATCTTATGCTGTCGAGCTAAATGTCTTAAAGCATAAGCATTCACTTCTTCGCCATTCTTGTAGTTAAATGGCAATACCCACTGAGTAGAATCTGGATATTTATTTAAATAATCCAAAGCTCTTTTCTTATGAGATTCTTGATTATTATATAGTGAATTATAGCTAACTAGTCTTTTATCTACCGATTTGTAATTATAGAAAAATCGTTCAAAAAATTCATCCCTAAAGTATGCTGCCAACCTTTTAGAAGACACTACTCCACCCTCTTCTAACGAGTTCCTAACTTCAGATTTCAAGTACGTGTTCAGCTCATTTACATCAATTACCTTTTGACTTGGAATTTCTTGAGATGAAAGATTGCTAAAACTAATTGAACATAATAAACAGAGTATAATGTACTCGATTTTCAGGAATCGAAGCATTAATATTTTTGACTTGTAATCCATACGTTTTTTTTCAATGTTCTAGGATATATAATGTATTTGAAATCCTTTCACTATATGCTTTATTTGTACTTTCCATTTTAAAAAATCCTTCTTCCAGAAGAGATTTTTTTGATTGAATCCAGTGGATAAAAGTATCGACTTCCTCTTTACTCAGTCCTTTGAAGGAATGAAGACTGTGTTTTAAATCATTGTAATGGTTTTCGATAAAGTCCAGAAAGTTTAGAAACCCTTGTGTGTCAAATCCAAGATTCCAAACATTCAACATTTCCTTTAGATCTTCGATTTTAAAAAGCAATTCAATCAATATCTCTTCGTCAAAACTTGAAGCAGTATTTATATCGAAAGACCACCAAACTTTAAGAAAGTTCACGATAGCCAATTGTTCGTTTTCATCCCATCCCAACCAATTTCCATAATCGAGTTTAGCCAAAATAACTGTGGTATCTACTATCAATTCTCGATTTGCGGCTAGTTCAAAAATCCTTGGTAAATAATGTTTAAAGTCATCAACATCTCCCCATGTTGTCATTGCTTTAAACGCATATTTTTCAAGATCTTCATCCTCTAAATCTCTTAATTGCTTAGAATGTAAGGTCGATTTATCAGAATCGGAAATGCAGCATGGACAACCCTCTATTTTCGACTTTTTAGAATAGATTGAAAATGTGTCATACAATTCTTCTTTTACAATCGTAAAATCCATTGTTATCTATTTTTTCCAAAATCAACATTTACTTTTTTCAATTCAATCTTCAACTTCATGTCAGTTCCAACAGGAGTCAAAGATAAAGTTGACAGCTTAAATTCTTTAATATCAATCATTATTTCATGCGCTGTTCCTGGAATATTGATTTTTGGAGTAAGGGATGTTAATGTTTTACCAAGTTCTATTTTAGCTGAACTTTCAATTTTCTCCCTGATTTTGTTTTCTACTAATTCGAATCCTTTTTGAATCAAGAAACCTCCTTGTACATCAATGTCTTTAACTTGTAAAGCAATAAGATCTAAGGCTTCGTCTACATGCACTATTGAATGCATAGTAAATTCTTTTTGGATGCCCATTGCCTTGGCTTTCCCTTTTACTGCAAGTGCATTTTCCCCTTCTAAATCTATGGATAAGATCTCTACTTCTTGATCTATTTTTTCGGCAATGTCAGAATTGATTTTAGCAACAAGTGCTTCAAAAACTTTATCTTTTTCTATCAATAATTCCAAAAATAATGCACCCTCCATTTTCAAGTTTGCCGACTTGAAACTCTCTATCATCACTTCTTTCATTTACGTGCAATTTTAGCATTTTCAATACTTGCTTTTAAGGCATCAGTAATATCCATAATTGGCTCTGCTTCTGGTTCTGCCGCAATAACTACTTCTTTACCTTCGATTTTTGCATCAATCAACTCCTTCATTTTATGCTGATATTCATCGAAAAACTCAATCTCTTCAAATCCTTTTTCTAAGGATTTTATCAATGTTTGAGCAAGTTTTAATTGATCATCTGCAACTTCTTCCACTTTGACTTCAGGCACATCTTCTATCTGTTTTAATTCCTCGGGATATCGTAACTTATACATTACGAGCCTCTTTTTATGTGCCATTAAAAGCACTACATCTTCTTTATCTCTGAGGACTAATTTGCCGACTCCTGCTTTACCTGTTTTTTCAAGTGCGGCTACAAATAAGTTATATGTAGCACCCGCGGCCGCTTCTCTTGGCCCAACATAATAAAGACTTTCATAGCGTGATGGGTGTACTTCATCAAGCTCCACAAAAGCCTCTATCTCTATCACCTTGGTACTCTTTAGTTTTATATTACTAAATTCATTCTTCTCAACTACAACGTATTTATCATCTTCGTATTCATAGCCTTTAACTATGTCATCTTTACCCATGATTTCCTCACAAGCAGAACATACTTTTTGATATCGAATTCGTCCCGAATCCTTTTTATGTAATTGATTGAATCGTATTTCAGAACCAGAATTTACTGCACTGTACAATTGAATAGGAATATTCACAAGTGAAAATCGAATGTGCCCTTTCCATATAGTTCTCATTTCTTCTATTTTTTTGGGCTCGAGCCCAAAGTTTATTAATAACTTCTGCTTCTATTTGTTCTTTGAGTTTAACCAACTGGAGTTTTATGTTAAACACAAACTCTTTGAATTTAAATCCAATATAATTGAAATTAATTTCCTACTTCTCAAAAATCATATTTTATGGATGATTCAACTGTAATGAACTGAAATCTGCTTTCATCTGATGCAAACACTGATCTACTGTAATTTATACCTGCTGTAAACCTCACTTCATTCCCTACGCCAATTCCTGCCGCAACTCCAGGCAAAATAAAGTATCCATTAGTAGTTATTGTAGTGTTTACAAAAGAATTTACACTGAAAGAAAAAAGATCATCAACTCTATAAGTGTATAAATAAGTGGGGACTGCTGATAGTAATATACTTCCTCTATTATTCTCTAATCCAAGATATGAAAGAGGTAATCTAGTTTCAAAACTCAACGCTTGATTATGTCTTAAAGCATTTGGGTCTAAGTTGTATTTAAATTTCGTATGAATTCCCACTGGTAAATCGATTCCTACCGAAACATCCATGCGATCTGAAGCACCATAAATGTAATTAAGACCCAATGTCCCAACATCTCGATTATCAATAAAATTAGCTATTTCGGATCTATTATTAACACCTAAAAAAATGGCTCTACTTAAAGTCCCTTCCGCCGCGTGATTTCCCTTACCTACTAAAAGCGCATCTTCATAGGCTCTCGATGTTACACATGATGAAATAGTAACAATAAAAAGCAAAAGAATAAAACATTCTAGCAATTTATTAATCATATATTTCTTCATTTAATTTTAAAAAAACTGGTTCTCTATATGTTCCTGTTGACGTAAAAGAAGCATATTTTATTGTACAGCCAAGGTAAGGTTTTTGCAACCAAGTAGATTCACTGACATCTTTGATTGTATCGAATGGTATGGCTTCTTGCTTCTCTAGTTTATGAAAAATTCCATGAAGCTCTTTTAATTTTTTGTGATCCCATCCTGTTCCAACTTTTCCTCTATAAATTAGTGTATTTTCGATGGCTTCCGCCAAATGAAAGGACCCGAAGTAAGGAGAGCGATCTCCACTTCCCTC
>CAYOIL010000355.1:0-3814 GCA_964403985.1 uncultured Saprospiraceae bacterium | reverse complement strand
CTCCTAAACTAGCTGCGGGAAACAAGCCCCATCGATTTTCTGGTGAAAATCTTGACGCGCCATCTCGTCTGATTGAGACGTTCGCAAATACTCGATCATTAAAGTTATATTGAGCTCGACTAAATAAAGAAACTAAAAACAATTCTTCTCTATTCATATCTTCTACTGTTTGTTCTGGAGATCCTGCAGAATCAGAACTCTTAAATCCAGTCTCCCAGTAAAATCTCTGCCATGAATAACCTCCCATGATATCGATTCCGTGTTTGCCAAAATTTTCTTTGTAATTTAAATACGTTTCTAATAATGAATTTCTGGATTCCGAGTAATAAGTGTTATTAACTCCACCGCCTGTAACAGCGTTAAATGCAAAAGCCGCATTATCTGGAACGATTACGGTTCCATCTCCAGTAGAAAGATCATAAGCTAGATTTAAATTTGCACGCAATGATTTCAAAAACGGTAAACGATAATCAACATTTACTGAAGAAATATATCTTGCAACATTGGAACGATCGTCTTTTAAATCAAGTAAAGCTCTAGGATTTGTCGGTGCTAGTTGATTAGGAAAACCTTCCGTTCCTGCTAACCAAGTAGTATAACCTCCGTATTCCGATGTTTCATCGAGAACAGATTGAGTAGGATCAAAAGAAACTGCATTTCCTATGGCTCCCCTATCAGCAAAATTATTTCTGCTATTACTCGACTTAAAATTTGCATTGATTTGTAAGGTATTATCTAAAAAACCAGGACTTAAATTTATTGAACTTGTTATTCTATTAAAATTATCCGTGTCTAGTACACCATTTTTATTTGTATATCCTAATGATACTCTGTACGGAATTCCTTTCACGCCACCTGCAAGACCAATATTATGATCAGTACTTATTGCATTTCTATATATCTCATCTTGCCAATCTGTATTATCATCACCCAATAAAAGAAAAGCAGGATCTTCTTCTTCATATCTTTCCGTTACTAAAGACCTAAAACTTTCTGAATCCAAAACATTTACCTTATTTACAATGGACGAAGAAGATACATTTCCATTATAAGTCAATTGAAGTTTATTTTTCAAACTTCCTTTTTTGGTTGTAATCAAGATAACTCCACCAGAGGCTCTACTTCCATAAATTGCAGTTGCAGATGCATCTTTTAAGACGGTAAAAGTTTCGATATCATTTGGATTAATTACATTCAATGGATTTCTAGATCCTGAAGCTCCTCCATTATCAATAGGAACACCATCGATGATAAATAATGGGTCATTTGAAGCGCCTAGTGAAGATAATCCTCTTATCAATATAGAAGCTCCTCCGCCTGGTGCTGGATCAGTTGTAATAGTTACACCTGCTATTTTACCTGTTATTAATTCTTGTGCACTTGTAATAGCTCCTTTATTAAATTCCTCTGTACTTACTGAAGCGATACTTCCTGTAGCATTTTCTTTCTTTACTGTTCCATATCCCACAACTACAATATCCTGAAGTAATTCGCCTGAAGTCATTACAACAGAAAAAGTTGTTTGACCATTTACTTCGATTTCTTGAGTACTGTATCCCGTGTAACTGATAACAATTATAGAATTTTCGGAAGGTACATTTAATGAAAACTTACCATCTAAATCTGTAATAACACCTATTCCAGTTTGATCCTTTACAATTACATTAGCGCCTATCAATACGGATCCATCACTGATGTCGGTCACAACACCAGAAATTTCAAATTGAGCGGCTAATAAAATAGGTAACAAAACCAATAAAATTGCTGCTTTCATGCGATGCAGCAAATTAAATTCAATTTTCATCATTAGAATTAATTTAATATTTTTCATCTAAAAGAGTCGTAAAAATAAAAATTTATATGTACTTTGCGTCATAATGACAATAACTAATTTATTTTAACTTAAATTTTATTAAAAAATGAATGCACGTTTACTACTATTTGCTTTCATAAGCACACTTTCACTAAGCCTTTCGGCTCAATCGATAGGAATTATTGGTTCTGCAACTCCATCAGGATGGGATGCAGACACTGACATGGTACAAGATATGGATAATCCTGAGAAATGGACGCTTGACATTACACTTGTTGCTGGAGAAGCAAAATTCAGACAAGATGATGATTGGGCAGTAAACTGGGGAGATACGGCTTTTCCTTCAGGTGTAGGACTTCAAGATGGAGGAAATATTCCTGTAAATGCGGGAGATTATAGCATCTCTTTTAACAGTTCTACTGGTGAATATTTATTTGAAGTAACAAGTGATATAGGAATCATTGGTTCAGCAACTCCGGCAGGATGGGATGCAGATACGGACATGTATCAAGATACATCCAATGCTGACATGTATTTTACTACCTTAACTTTAGTTGGAGGTGAAGCAAAGTTCAGACAGGATAATGACTGGGCGATGAATTGGGGATCGACGGATTTTCCTATGGGAACAGGTCTTCAAGATGGAGACAATATCCCAGTTCCAGCTGGTGAATATTTCATTACGTTCAATAAAGCGACTGGCGAGTATAATTTTGAAGAAATTATAACTTTTACAAGTATCGGGATTCTTGGAACTGCTACAGCTGGTGGTTGGGACACAGATACTGATTTAACTCAAAGCACATCGGATGCAAATTTATGGGAAGCAAACCTAGAATTAACTGATGGAGAAGCTAGATTTAGAGCGAATGACGAATCAGTTGTAGAATGGGGATCTGCGGATTTCCCTACAGGAACTGGAACTCAAGGTGGTGACAACATTCCAGTTGTTGCTGGAACATACAAAGTGAGCTTGAATACAGAAACAGGTGATTACAGTTTCCTTGAAATAGTAGATTATGCTTCTATAGGAATTATAGGAGATGCAACTCCAGGTGGATGGGATGCAGATACTGACATGGAACAAGACCCTATGAACGGATCTCTGTGGTCACTTCGAGTTATATTAGTTGATGGAGAGTTAAAGTTCAGAGCAGATGATGACTGGGCTGTAAACTGGGGAGCTGGAGATTTCCCTATGGGAGTTGGCTTAATTGATGGAGCTAACATACCTATTCCAGCTGGTGAATATCTTATAAGCTTTAATACAGTAACAGGTGATTATAACTTTGATGAGATCGTAGTTTACAATACAGTTGGTACGATTGGTACAGGTTCACCTACTATGGGATGGGATGACGATACAGACATGACAAAAAATGATTCCGACGAATATCTGTTTGAAGCAGTTCAAACACTAGTAGATGGTGAATTGAAATTCAGAGCAGAAGATGATTGGGCAGTAAACTGGGGAGCAGAAGATTTTCCAGTAGGAACAGGAACTCAAGATGGTCCGAATATTCCAGTAACTGCAGGTACTTATGCAATTTCATTAGTAACTGATACAGGTGAATATGCTTTTTCTTCGCCTGATGCGACTCAAGATATACTGAATGCGCGTGCAGTAAAGATTTCACCGAATCCAGCGGCAGGAACTATCCGTTTGGGAATCGAAGATGAGAGATTGAAAGGAGATGTTCAAGTAAGTATTATTAATATGAATGGTCAAGTTGTGACTAGTCAATTAATAAACACTTTCCATACTAACTCTATCGATGTTTCTGCTTTACAAACAGGAAATTACATTGTTAGAATTCAAACAGAAACTTCTTTAGTTGGTAAAAAACTGACGATTATAAAATAAAAGTAATTAGTAAGATTAAAAGGTCATTCGCTTCATGTGAATGGCCTTTTATTATTTTAGGGCTTTACGCCCAAAGTGGTTTAACCCGAATTATGCATTAGACAATCTATTGCGTAACGAAACTACTTCAAAATCAA
>CAYOIL010000354.1:0-3816 GCA_964403985.1 uncultured Saprospiraceae bacterium | reverse complement strand
CCCCGATTGATATCGGGGTTCCTTCCTTTCAAAGTGACGTTTAGTCACTTTGATCCTGTGGAACAGTCAGTCATCCAAGGGGTCACAAGTTCGAATCTTGTATCGCCCACTAAAAATAGACTGTTTCGCAAGAAGCGGTCTTTTTTTTTGGGGTAATATTTTTGAATTATTTTGATGGTTATATATATGTGCTAAATGCTGAATCGTCATAAGACAATGAGTTTCGAGATGATTTATTGTATGAAACAGTTAAGCTTTTTTGGTTAAATACTTTTTATAAGTTACGTGTTGAGTTAAATCAATATTTTTGAAAAGAAAGTACCTCGGACAGAATGATTTTTATTCCCAAATTTCTTTTTTCAATACTCTTCTTGACTGATTAGAGTCATAAGATTATGCATATTCGATTGACTATATAAGGCTTCTGTTATTGTCAAATAGTATTTAGTAAATCTCTCACTTTCTACTAAGTTTCCAAAAATATCTCGAATTCTTAAAAAGCAAAGTTTGTCTTGATCATATTGCTTGGCACTATTATGAAGTTCCTCTTTTCTTTCATCAAATATTTCTATGTCTTTATTGGAAAGACTCACTTGCTTATGACTGTAATAAGCCCAAACAGCTAAAACAAATGTTCCATATTTTATACTACCTGAATTGCTAAGATTTTCTTGAATAGTAGGAATTAAGAATTTAGGTAATTTCGCAGAGCTCTCTGAACAGATTCTACCAACACCATCTTTTATATTTGGATTAGCAAATCGTTGTTCTAAACTGTTTTTATATTCATTCAAATCAATTCCTTCAATAGTACCTAACATTGGAGTTACTTCTTTATCCATAAATTGTCTCATAAAAGAAGAAAGCACTTTGTCTTCCATACATTCATTGATAGTTGAATGTCCATAAACTGCTCCTGGAATTCCAAGAACTGAATGTCCTGCATTCAATAGCCTAATTTTCATTTTTTCATAAGGAGTAACATCTGGTACAAACTGTACAGCTAATTTTTCAAGAGGAGGTTTTCCATTGCAAAAATTATCTTCTATTACCCATTGAATATATGGTTCACATACTATTGGCCATTCATCTTTTAATTGATAGTTATCTTTCAAGAATTCAATAGAAGAGTTTGGTGTAACAGGAGTTATGCGATCTACCATGGAATTAGGAAAGCTAATTTCTTTCTCAACCCATTCTGAAAGATCTGGATCTTGTCTCTGGACAAATGACAATAACATTTTCTGAGCAACATCTCCATTATGTTGGATGTTGTCACAAGATAAAATTGTAAATGGAGATATACCTGCGTTTTTTCGTTTTTTTAAGGCTGCGGCCAAAAAACCAAAAACTGTTTTTGGGTGGTCGGGATTCAATAAGTCATGTTGGACATCAGAATTGTCAAAATCAAAATCACCTGTGGTTTGATTAAAATTATACCCACCCTCTGTAATTGTTAATGATACAATTTTTGTATCGGGATGCGCCATTTTATCGATTGCCATTTGCGGTTTTTCAATTGCAAAAATATATTCAATGATAGAGCCAATAATTTCACAGTTTTCTTTTCCGTTTGGATGTTGAGTTATAAGTGTGTACAAGCAATTTTGTTCTTGTAATACTCTATTCATATTCCTGTCGCTCTCTCTTAAGCCAATACCACAAATTCCCCATTCTGAATTTTGAGAATCATTAAGTAATTGATGGATGTAATAAGCTTGATGCGAACGATGAAAACCTCCTACACCAATATGCACAATTCCTGCTTTGATAGTATCCCTATTGTAACTAGGGACAGCCAAAGTTGATTTTATAGATGTTAAATTATGTTGATTTAATTGAAGTAGCGTCATTTGATTTTATTCAGTAGTTAAGCCTTTCTGTTATGCATTGCCCAATATGCAGTAATGAAATATATAATTGTGCAAATGAATCCAATGTTATAAAAGCTTTCTCGATTTGCTATATAACTAACGTTATCTGGGCTAGCCACTAAAGTTTTAATGGCTAAAAATAAAGTAATAGCAAGTGCTATGTAAGAGATGATTTTTAATCCTTTTGTGAAAATAGATGAATTATTCTTGTGTTCTGATTCTTGAGCAGCTAGTTTACTATGATATTTTTCTACTGAAAGATCATATTCCTTTTCTTTCTTTTCTTCTTCAGGATATTTTTTATTCGCACCGTATTTACCAGCTATGAAGATATAAATCAATATTGTAAAAATCCAAGTTGGAATAAATAAGTAATAAAAAGACATTACATCAAGCATGTTTAAACCAAAGCCAAATATTAAACCCAATACCCATGATAAAACGGCAGGGGTACTATTTTTATACTTTTGGAATTTAGACCAATATCGAGTATAACCAATTTTTGGAAAAATCTGATGTTCAGCAAATACGATTGCTCCAACAGGTACAACTAATAATCCAGCATAGGTAAGAAGCGGTAATATCTGAGAAAATACAAAAGGAAAACAAGCTACAACTACCATTGCAATTCCCACAATTATGGTCGTTTTTTTCCTTGAAAGATTTGAATAAACTGCTTGTGCAGCTAGTCCTGCTCTATATAGATTGGTTATTGCTGTTGTCCAGCCTGCTACAATTACAATGACAAAACCAGACCAACCTAATGCATAATAAGCAACATCTCCTGGATCAAGTTGAATAATGGATTTACCCAATATTACAGCTGTACCAGCACCCATAATTCCTGCGGCTATCCAGGCAATATAATGTCCAAAAAGCATTCCGGTACTGGTAGCTAATCCGTATGATTTCTTTTTAGCGAAACGCAATAAAGCCATATCAATTAAACCAAAATGAGTAATCGTATTTGCTGCCCAACCAAAACCAATAACCTCTACTAATCCAATTCCTGGTTCACCATCACTATTTAGTCCTGTCCAAATGGATTGATTACCTATTTCAACAAAATCGGACCATCCAGATGGTAGAGTAACTCCCAATACATCTAAAGAAAGCGCAGGCATTAAAACAATAGCTCCACAAGCAAACATTGTAAATAACCATGGAGCACAGATTCCGGAAAAATCAGAAACAGCTTTAAACCCATAAATAGCTACAAACACCACAAATATTCCCACGAATAAGACAATGAGAATAAACCATAAGTTCGTAGGATACCAATTTAGTTGGGCAGGAATTCCAAAAGCAAACCTGACTGCTGTTGATGAAACGGTCACCATTGCGGCTGAAATAACTGTAAATATTAAAATGTTTGCCCAGTTGTATAACTTGGACATTGAATCACCTGCTATTTTATTAAGATATGTATATAGACTTAATCGAGTTTCAACAGCAATCGGTGTTGTAATCAATGTCCAACTCAAAACGGCTAAGATATTTCCAATCAATAATCCAAGGATTATATCCATTGTCTTAGCACCTAATGCAACAAAAGTAGCTCCTATAACAAACTCAGTTGCAGCTACATGTTCTGCAGCATACAAGCCAGCAAAATGGGTCCAATCATGTAACTTATGCTTGGGAACAGGGAGTTGCTCCTCATGCATTTTTTCAAATTCTTTAAAATTGGTCGTTTCGTTCATGTCTTGTTTTTTTGCTAAACTTGATTAATTTGCATTTATTAAATTCTAAGATTTACATTTCTACAATTTAACTCGATCTTAGGTTAATAATAAGTTGAAATAATATCTTTAACCGCTAATGCAATATAGCATATATTCAAAAAAGCTCAAATTCCATTTTCATAAGTAAGTGTCATTGAAAAATAATGTTTGCTTGAATTTTTGGGTTTAACCCCAAAAAAATGTAAATAATGTTTAGC
>CAYOIL010000353.1:0-3816 GCA_964403985.1 uncultured Saprospiraceae bacterium | reverse complement strand
CATGCCCGTGGTCCAGTACATTCTTTGATAGATTCATCTCGGTATTTATCTCGTCGTTCATCGTCCATACCTCGCACGCTTGCCCGCCTTGCTGGCCTTGGCCGCCCTTTCGTTCGTCGCGTAGTCACCGCAGACGTGCGCGATGAGCTTTTGCAAGTGCTTGCGCTGGGCTTCTTGCCGCGTATTCCCGAAGAACTTGCACTTCAGGGTTGGGCTGTAGCTTGTGTGGTTCATGCGGCCTCCTGATTCTGTTTCGCTGCCAGAACATCGCACCAGTCGGTGCCCGTGCGCGGCGGCATCAACACGGACACATCACGCTTTCCCCACAATCGTTTAGCCAGCGTGTAAGCCGCTGCGTGGCCTGTGAACGACGCATCGTTATCGGCTGCTATGTAGATTGCGTTGTTGCCATCAGGCGGCACAAAGGACTCCATGTTGCCCGCTGAGATACACGCCCACGGACACAACTCCGGGTATAACGTTTTCATTGCAAGAGCTGTCTCAATGCCCTCTGCAACACAAAGCGTTTGCTCTGGCTCTAGCGGCATCAGTCGAACAGCGCCGCCCTTCCACGGCTGCACAGGCGGCTTTACCTTGCGCACCGGATCAACCGCTGCCTTGTTGCCTTCAGGCGTCAAGTACGTGCAGTGAATCGTTGACGGCACACCAGCCACATCGGTGACAAGTCCCACCATTGCCGGGAAGGTGCCAACCTTCATCGGCTTACCTTCATCCGTACACCAGTACGGTAATGCAGGGTGATGACGCAGGCCCTGTAGCTCGCTGAACGCCAGCCGGATATCACGCGACAACAGATACCGATGCACAGGATCGAGCTTTGCCAGTGGCAGGCATTCGCCCCATGTTTTCTTCAGCGCCGCACGCGCTTTGCTGACATCGCTGTGCATAGCAGGCCGTGCTTGTGTCTGGCCTATGAACTGTCGAATCTCAGAAGCCACATCCTTGAACGGCTTGCCCGTCAAGCGCATCAGAAATTCAAAGCCATCACCGGCACCTGGCTCGCAGCATTGATTGCACACCCACTCGCCATAGCCTGCAAAATCGGTGAACCTGAACCGATCCGTCCCGCCGCAATGTGGGCACGGCTGATTGCGCTTGTTCAGCACTTTCTCGTCAACGCCAAAACGCAGCAAGATATCCGGCCATCGGTGCTGGCAGGCTTCTTTGATATCCATGCGGCCCTGCATGCCGTGACGTGACTGAAAGCCCATGCTGCCTTTCGGCATCGGTGCCTCAAAACTAGGTGCGCTCATGTGATCGCTCCTGTCAGGTAGACAGTGCGGCTGGCGCGGGTAAGACAAACATATAAAAGCCGCTGGCGCTCTGCCGGATTTCGGCACACCTTCAACTGATCGAGATTCAAAAATACATCACGCAACGTCGTGCCCTGCGATTTATGGACCGACATAGCTGACGCTGAACGCAAGTCCGCAATGGCGCCGCACGCCTCCCAGAAGGGCTCCCACGGCTTGCGCGCCGTTGACCGCCGTGCCTCTGCTGCAAGCCTGTCTAAGTGTTGTTTGCGCTCCCGATAATTCCCATAAGCCCGTATCTCCAGCTCCTCGCCGTGAACGTCCGCACGCACCACGTACATCTCGCCATCACGGTGACTGGATCGCACCGTGATCTCTGTGTTGTTGTCGATGATGTCGAAGTGCTTTTTGCCGCGCTTCTTGCCCGTGCCAGACTTGCGCACCACATGGCGCTCGTTGACGATCAGGCGCTCACCCGGCAGATACGGATGCACAGCCTGATCGCCGTACTTCGCCTGCCTGATCGCTTGCGATGCTTCGTCTACGGCTTTGTTGGTGTACCCGCAATAACGATCATCGTCATCGCCAGCGCACCGCTGAATCATCAGATCAGCCCACTCGCGCTTTACCGGAATGTGCTGAATTCCAAGCTCGCCAGCCATGTCTGTTTCAAGCAATGGCAGCGAGTTCATATCCGCAAGCCTTACCGCCGTAGCCGCCCGGATGATCGGGTTCTCAGCCGCTTGCCTGTGGATCTTCGTCAGCTCCACTAGCTGCCACGGACACGTCTCAGGATCAACTGCCTTGCAAGGCAACTCCTTGACCGGATTCAACTGCGCCGCATCACCGACAAATAACACCCGGCAATCCGCTTTCTTCGCCCGGTCCTGAATCCGCTTCAGCAACTTCTCCGGGATCATGCTCGCTTCGTCAACGATCAGAAACACCCGATCCACAAGCTGACTTGATCCTGATGCCTTCAGCCCTGTCGTGCCGTCCTTGTCGTTTTCGACCAGGGTTAAGCCCAGCGCCTTGTACACCGTCTGCGCTGAACGTCCTGCACTCTTGGCAATCTGCGCTGTCGCCTTGTGCGTTGGCGCGGACAGAATCACTATCCAGCCGCGCTTGCTGGCTTCAGTGGCAACCTGACGCATCAACGTAGTTTTGCCCGTACCTGCTGCTCCGATCAGGCTCATGAGCTTTTCGCCGCCCATTGAGAAATCCATGATCTTGTCAAAGGCAACCTGCTGGTCAGGACTCAGCGCGACGTGATCCCTGCCGGTTGGGTGCGTTGGCACCGCCGCCTTCTGGCGAGGAGAATTGACGGGCACTGGCGACGATCCGAAAAGCGCCTTCCGTGAAGCGATCTCGGCCGTGGCGGTTGCGCCTATACCCGGCAAGGACAATCCAGAGCTGCAATCGAGAGCGGCGGTCATGACCAGCCTCCAGCTCGGCAGTCAAGCGGGGTGACGTTGCTCGGCAGGCCAGAGCTGCGGCGAGCCGGAGGCGAGTCCTCTTGCTCTTGCTCTATATCTTTCTCTTTCTCTTTCTCTTTAGTTCCCGCAACGTTAGTAGAACTATGTTCCGATCTATGTTCTGCATTAGTTATTGGAGTCGGCTCTGGCTTTTCAATGGCTACTTCAAACGCACCCAGAAACGACGTCTTTCGATCTTTTTTCTGAGCGTCTGTAAGGTTTGAATCTCGATATCTGCAATGCGCTTGCAGCACATGAAAGGCACGCTCTTTGAGCACGCACTGTGGCAGTTTTCGCCAGTCACTAGCCCATGAAGTCACGTTTAGAGGCGACCTCGGCGCGTTGAACTTAATCGCGTTCGGCATCCATATCATCGGTGCGCGCGCATCAAACTGCACGATGCCCCGCTCACATAGCGGAGCTATCATGTCGTCAATTTCGCTAGGCTCCCAGCCACTTTGCTCGGCCATTCCGTAACGGCCAATAGACGCACACCCCGGCAACACGCCAAGCACAGGGCCAGTCAGTAGCCACTGAAGCAACGTTGTTGGATGGGCTGGCTGCTGACCTAGCGAGGCGATTTTGGCGTCTGTATAAAAGCCCGCAGCGACACGTTTGTAGCTGATGGTCATCGTGTCAGCGCCTCGCCTGTGTTGTCATCAATCAAAAATCCTTGAGGCAACAGCAACTGGCCTGCCTCTACTGAAAATCGAGCAATAACGTAGCGCTCAATGCCTTCCCAGTCTTCCGGGTCAGCAAATCCAGCAATCAAACCAACTGACGTATCTTCGTCAAGTCCATCCACGTCTTTCTCGATCCAATCAGAGCCACTCCAACTGATCTTCATGCCACGCATAAGATGAGTCGCAATTGCCGAGACTGCGGATTGCTGGATATAGGTCAGGCCGTCCAGCATCGAGTCGAGCACGTCACCGTCTATGAAGTATCGAGTGCTCACAACCCCACCCTCGCCGCAATCCGCTGGCACCGGCGCGTGTACTCATCCGGCCCGATATCAACCGGCAGACGGGCTTTGAGAGCCTCATACTTCTGCACTGGCGACATGA
>CAYOIL010000352.1:0-3832 GCA_964403985.1 uncultured Saprospiraceae bacterium | reverse complement strand
AGTAACCCTCTCTTTTTTTCAACTTATATTTTCAACTAGTTTTGGGACATGATCGGACATTGATTGTGAATAGGATATAGAATTGAATTTTAGATTAGAAATTTAAATAATATTTTTCAAATTCTCTTTCAATATTTTTAACAAGCAATTAATAGAAAAGTCGAATTTGTAAATCTTTTAAAAAATTTAAAATTTATTTTTTCTACTCTTGTTTATCGATGTGTAGAGTCGATCTGTAGATACCAGTTGTTTGTTTGGGAAGTAAATTTTAATTTGGTGACTTATGGCGGCAATAGACTTAAAAACAATATTCGAAATACCGACTGAACTTGATAAAAGATCAACCGATGCTTTAGTAAAAGCAATAAAAGAAAATTATACTCAGGAATTCGATTACATCAAATTCATCCACTCAGTTAATACATTAATTGAAATGAATATTAATGAAGAAACTGCGTATAAGTCAGCTTTTACTACAGCGAAGACAATGGGTTTCACAAAAGAGAAATTCAGAAAATCGCTAAAACAATATCAAGTAGTTCTTAAAAAACAAAGAGAAAGTTTCGCTGAAGCTTTAAAAAGAAATAGAACAGAACGCTTATCGGGAACCGATGCTAAAAATGATTCGTTACGAAAAAAGATGGCGGCTAATTTAGAGAAAATCGAAAAATTAAAAGCCGAAAATGAGTTAATCAAAGAAAAGTTAGCTGGATCAGACGAAAGAATTAAAAAGGAAAGAGAAAAATTAGAAACAATTACACAGAACTTTGTAAGTTCGTATGAGCATTTTGAGGAGAAACTGAAAAATGATCTAGATAAATTTGAAAATTATATATAAACGAAAAATATGGCAGGTAGTAATCCATTAGATGGAGACACATTCAAACCAAAGAGTTTTTGGAAAAAACCAGAAGGAAAAACAGGTGCATTATTCTTAATTATTGCAGCTTTAGTAGGTGGATTTTTTATTTATACAGCCGGAGCTGCTATAATTAACTTCCTTACAGCAGGAATTGGTATTGTTATTTCTATTGTTGTTCTTCTAGCAATTGTTTATATGGCAGTTGACCCCAAAGCAAGAGCGGTAGTAGGCTATATGTATAAGTCAATTATGCGTAAAATCACAAGTATTTTCATTACAATTGATCCTATTGGTATTCTTAAAAATTACATCAGTGATTTACAAGATAACCTAAAGAAAATGGGTAAGCAGATTGGTAGCCTTAGAGGGCAAATGCGTAAGTTGAAAAACTTAATTGCAACCAATCAAGATGAAATCAAACAAAACTTATTGATTGCAAAAAAAGCAAGAGAACAAGGAAATAATCAAGCTCTAGCTTTAAATACAAGAAAAGCTGCAAGATTACAAGAGAGTAACAAGAAGTATGCGGTTTTACATAAAAGAATGGGGATACTTCATAAAGTATTGACAAAAATGTATTCTAATTCTGAGATTCTTCTTGAAGATACAAAGGATCAAGTTAAGGTAAAAGAAATTGAATATAAAGCAATTAAAACATCACATTCCGCAATGAAAGGTGCGATGAGCATTATAAGCGGAGACAAAGACAAGAGAGAGATGTTTGATCAAGCAATGGAACATATTGCGGATGATGTAGCGAATAAAGTAGGAGAAATGGAGCAATTCATGGAAATGTCTTCAAATGTTATGGATTCTATTGATTTACAAAGTGGCGTTTTTGAGGAACAAGGATTAAAAATGCTTGAAGAGTACGAAAAGAAGAGTAGTTTACTGCTTATGGGAGGCGCTGAACAACATGATGAAGTTCTAGATCTTGATGAAATGCCTGAGATAGATTATCAAGAAAGAGAAGATAGTGGGTCTTCTGATTATGAAGGACTATTCGATTAAAAAGAATGAAAAAAATTCTGTTCATACTGATTTGTTTAAGCACTGCTATTATGGTTAATGGACAGGATAAAGCAACGTTGATGTACATAGGTGATCCTATGTGCTCATGGTGTTACGGTTTTTCAACTGAGTTAGATGAAGCAATAACTGAACTTTCAGAAGAAGTTGATTTCGAATTAATTATGGGAGGTTTAAGACCTTATAATACGGAAACAATGGCTGAACTTAAACCATTTCTTGAAGAACATTGGAATGATGTTCAAGAAAGAACGGGTCAGAAATTCTCGCATGATATTCTTGAAGAAAAGGAAATGTTGTATGACACAGAACCCGCTTGTCGGGCTGTAGTAACCATGAAAGAACTAGATCCCGAACTTGCTTATATATATTTTAAAAGCGTTCAGCACGCCTTTTACTTTCAGAATAAAAATCCAAATTCAATCGATACTTATGTAGATTTAGCGGTAAAGCTAAATGTGGATGAATTGGCTTTCCGCCAAAAATTTGAGTCTATTGAAATGAAAGACGCAGTGAAAATTGACTTTAATTTATCTGCCGAAATAGGCGCTACATCATTTCCAACACTAATTCTTAAGAAAGGTGACACATACTTTCTGATTACAAGAGGTTATTCTAAATCAGAGGTTGTTGTAAAAAATGTAAGAAAGGTTCTTAGCGGAGAGTATTAAGCATCAAGTTTACATCTTAAGTATCTTTTTTCTTTTATTTTTTTTGGGCTCGAGCCCAAAAAACAAGATGAATTTTTACCTTTTTAAAATGACATTGACTTTTTATAAATATATATCATACTACAATAGCCATTTAATTAGAAGCTTTTATAATTTTTTGGATTCCCAAATTTCCTTTTACATCTCTAACCAAACAAAAATATGTTCCATTTGATAACATGGATACATCTATTTGAGCTGGATTCTTTTCATTGAATATTTCATTACCAATAGCATCGTAAAATGTGATTGATTCAATTTCTTGAGTAGACTTGATATAGATAAAGTTATATGTAAATGTAGGATAGATAATAAAGTCTTCAAAAGTAAATTGATCAACAACAAGTACACTTAAATTTTCAAACCAATACGTGGTAGCCGAATTTGAAGAATAAGATCCTGACTTGCATATCACATCAAGATCCTGGTCTCCATCAAAATCAGCTAAAGCTATTGACGCCGGAATCGATAAATCACTCGAAATAACTTTCTGCTCACTAAAATCTCCCATTTAACCTGAAGACTATAAAAAGACACTTTTTTACGAAAATCTTAATACCAAACAATAATTCCATTAACATTTTCATACCAAGAAACCTTATTATCATTCGAAGACTCCCATTCTCTTGTAGTAGAAAATACATCTATATCTCCATCATTGTCAATATCAGCTAAAGCTAAATCTGACAAACCCAAATCATCTTCTAATATTATATGTTCGATAGAAAAATCGCCTATTCCATTACTATTTTCAAACCAAGCTATTTTTCCTCCCCGTAAAGAACAGCTGATCACATCTAAATCACCGTCACCGTCGAAATCCGCAGAATTTAAAGCAGAAGGAACATTTATATTTTGAGTAATTATTATTTCTTCTCCAAAATCACCTTCTCCAGTCATGTTTTCATACCATACTAAACGATTATCTGTAGAATTCGGATCCACCACTTGGGTAAAAGCTGCATATACATCCATTTCTCCATCACCATCTGCGTCTGATACATGAATATCATAAACATCAGAAAATAGCTTTGATACAATTTGGGCAGGGCCAAAACTTCCGAGGCCATTTATATTTTTATACCAAACAATTCTATCTTCATTAATTGCTGCAATAATATCTAAATCTCCATCATTGTCCATATCTGCAGCTTCTATAGACCAAGCTGTTTCATCTGTAATATCAATAATTTGTGGTCCTTCAAAGCTTCCTAACCCGTCTGTATTCTTA
>CAYOIL010000351.1:0-3863 GCA_964403985.1 uncultured Saprospiraceae bacterium | reverse complement strand
TGATCTACTACGAACTGATTGATCATTGTCGCTTTGGTTATTTGCTAAATAAAATCGTCCTTTCAAGGAGTGTTTGTTCCCTGAACCATCAAAGTATGTCCAGCCTGGATCAATCATAAATCGATGAGTAATCTGATTATTTTCCGTATTATCTGCAGGTTGATAAGCACCTCTTAAAGGATTGTTCCAGTAAAAAAATGAGCTTCTCTCTCCTCCATTATACAGTATATTAATATGCACTTTACTTTTGGGCGAAAGCCCCCATTTTAATTTAGTATAGACTCTACCAATATCTCTAGAAGTACTTTGATTATAAGAACGTAAACTATTGACATATAAACCAGAAACTACATCTACTTTTTTAAATTTCTTAGCATAACTCGCATCTCCGAAAACTTCGTAACGAGTATCATCCCACCACTTTCTTCTTTCATCTTCAGGATTCATAAAATATCGATACGAAATCGATCCTTTAACTCTTTGTTCCATTGGTGCATCAACTGTACGAAAGTGAATAACTCCATTCAATGCTGAACTTCCATACAATACGGAAGATGCTCCTTTTAATATTTCTACTTGTTGAATATTCTCTTGTGGAACATCATCCCAATGTGTATTTCCTCCATCAAATTGCAAGGAAGGAATGTCATCTATTAACAATAGTACTCTACTTCCAACACCATAAGCATAACCACTTCCTCCTCTTATATTGGCTTGTCCGTCGAGTACATCTACTCCAGGCAGATTTTCTAGAACATCATCAATAGAAGAAACATTAGAACTTGAAATTGCTTTTGGCTTTAAAACTTGCAAAGAAACAGTTGATTCGCTTTGTCGAAGTGCATATTTTGAAGCAGTTATAACTGCTTGGTCAAGAATATTGGAGCTTTTTGATAAAAAGGCGATAAAAGGATTACCATCTTCCAATGGTAGATTTATAGTATCAATGAAAACTTCATAACCTAAATATGAAATTTCTACTGGACAAGTTTTTTCAATTAAAGCTAGCTCAAAACTGCCATCCACATCAGTGATTGTAGCAGAATTACAAGCAACTACAGTCGCACCCAACAGTGCTTCACCTGTTTCTGAATCTTGAACAGTGCCAACTAATACATAATCTTGTGAATAACAAGAAGTCCAAATTAATAATGTAAAAACAAACGAAAGACATGATTTCATGTCCCTAAAATAGAAAGTTTTTTTATGCCTCAGGTTCTTCGGCAAAAGGAATTTCAACTAACATCGGTAAATTAATGTACTTATCTTCTTCATGACTTATACTCCACATCCTCAAGAACCCACCAGATGCTTTAGCTACGTGAGTAGCAAAACTTGTTAATGATTTATAGACATTATATGAAATATATGGGGTCAGTTTAGCCAAAATTGGGTTAATTTCAGCAATCTTATCTGAAGCGATTGTTGTTCTCGTTTTAGTGTCTTTAGAGCTATTCTCGATAATGTCAGCGAAATAAGTATCAAAATCACTTGCTACATCTTGATAAAACTCATTCAGTAAATCTGGATTTGAATACGATCTTATCTTTGCAATTTTAGAAGCCCATGAAATTTCTTCAGAGTCAATCTTGCCATCAGCACCTGCTATTAATAATGCAACCCATGCAACAGATTTACGTAATTTATCGTATTCTTCTGTGCTTAAATTTTCAAAATCTTTGATCATAACTTGGAAGTACTTGTTACCACAAATGTAATATTTAAAGTTGATTTTCAATATGTTAAAAAGAAGAAACTATGTACTTGAAATATTATTTTACACAATTTAATAATTATAATATTTTCTTTTTATTTTCATAAAAATCATAAAACATTAAAGTGAAACTTCGTATTAATTTCTATTGCATACTGGCTTAAGCAAGCTCGAGAATTTTAAAATTGGCAATTAGTAAGCATCCTTTTAAAATCAACATCTAACTTTTAAATGTTGAGTTAAAATGTAAGGCTCAAATACAATTTCCTTATTATTCTTCATATTTCTAGGCATTTTAAAGCGGCCGTATAAATCTAATAAGGCATATTTCGAGTTAAATTAGAGTTTCTGCTATATTTGCTTAAAATCTGAGAATTGGCAAAACCAGCAAGCAAAAAAGGAAAAGTTACTCCTTTAATGACACAGTACTTTGGTATTAAATCAAAACACCCTGATGCTATTTTATTATTTAGGGTCGGAGATTTCTATGAAACATTTTCTGAAGATGCTGTAAAAACGGCCAATACTTTAGGTATAATATTAACAAAAAGAAATAATGGTGGAGTCGATATTGAACTTGCTGGATTTCCCTATCACTCCAAGGATTTATACCTGCCGAGATTAGTAAAAGCTGGTTTTCGAGTCGCAATATGCGAACAATTAGAAAAACCGAGTAAAGAAAAGAAAATTGTTGCTAGAGGAGTTACAGAGATTGTCACCCCAGGATTGACCACCGATAGTAATTTATTGAACCACAAAGAAAATAATTTTCTATGTTCGCTACACTACTCTACTAACAATCAACTAGGTATAGCATTTCTGGACATATCTACAGGGGAATTTCTTGTAAGTCAAGGTGACATCCATAAAATTCAAAAACTTATTCAAAGCTTTAGACCCACTGAAGTCATTCTTGCTAAAGCAAATAAAGAAAAGTTCAACAAAGAATTCGGTGATGAATACTATTCCTATTATATAGACGAATGGGTATTTACAGATGATTATACCATTGATTTATTACTCGAACAATTCGGAGTCAATTCAATGAAAGGATTCGGGATTGAAGAATATGAGGAAGGGAAGATAGCTGCAGGCTCTATTTTACATTATCTCCAAAGCACTGAAAACAAGCACATTCAGCATATTCAAAATATCCAGCGAATCCAGTTGGATAATTTTATGTGGCTCGATCGATTTACGATACGAAATTTGGAATTAGTTCATAGCAATCATCCTACAGGAATTCCTTTGATATATATTTTAGATGACACGGTTACTCCTATGGGTAGTAGGTTAATGCGAAAATGGTTATTACTTCCTCTTATTGAGAAAGTAGATATTGAACGCAGACTAGAAATGGTAGATTTCTTTTTTGGAAACCCACATGTTATCGAAGAATTAACGGAGCATCTTAAGACAATTGGTGATCTTGAAAGACTTATTTCTAAAGCACCTTCTCAAAAAATTAATCCACGAGAAATACTCCAACTTAAAATTGCTCTTTTCACTATTGATCCCATTCAAGAAATCCTTAAAAAAACAAAGATTTCTTCTTTAATGAACATAGCAAAAAGACTTGAACCTTGTGAAAAATTAAGGGATCGGATAGTTCGCGAAGTTCATCCGGAAGCTCCAGGAAACATTAGCAAAGGAAACATAATCAATGATGGATGGAACAAAGAACTTGATGAATTAAGAAACTTAATCAATAATACGAAAAGTATATTGGTAGAAGTACAGCAAAGGGAAGCTGAAAAGACTGGAATTACAAATTTAAAAATAGGATTCAATTCTGTTTTTGGCTACTACTTGGAGGTGACTAATAAATACAAGAATCAAGGTTTAGTTCCTGACAATTGGGTTAGAAAACAGACATTGACAGGATCAGAACGTTATATTACGGACGAGTTAAAAGAGCTAGAAAGTAAAATTTTAGGAGCAGAAGAAAAGTTGACTGTCTTAGAACTTAGTTTATATGAAGACCTAGTTTTATCACTCCAAGAATATATAAAACCAATCCAAGATAATGCTGCAAGTTTAGCTGCAATTGACTGTTTGATTGGTTTATCTAAAGTTGCTTTAAAAAATGAATATTGTAAGCCAACGATTAACGATAGTTTAAAGATCGATATTAAAGAAGGCCGACATC
>CAYOIL010000350.1:500-3876 GCA_964403985.1 uncultured Saprospiraceae bacterium | reverse complement strand
ATGTAGCCTTATGTAATTTTATAAAGTCTTTTGGTAATATAAAAAACAAGCCTGAGGATGTGTTGGATTTTTACTTTTGTGTCTGTTCTTTAAATATGTCATGTGAACAATTGTCAAAATCTATGTTGTTTTTATCAAATGATGGCTTTAGACTTAAAAACGGTAAAGCGGTCTTAAGTGCTCAGAAAACACATAGAATTAACGCTTTGATGCTTACCTGTGGTTTTTATGATGAAAGCGGTGAATTTGTTTTTAAAGTCGGTTTGCCAGGAAAAAGTGGAGTAGGTGGTGGAGTTATTGCCGTCAGTCCAGACAATTATTGCATTGCAGTATGGAGTCCGTTGTTGAATGAAAAGGGAAATTCGGCAAAAGGATTAGCGTTTTTAGAACGATTTACAGGCGAGACAGATACATCTGTATTTTAAATCTTTTTTAAATTTATCTGCCATAATCAACTAATACATTACTTGAGTCTATAATCGAAATCTTTTTTGAAAGCAATGTTGGGGAAGTTTTGCTGTATGTTATAATTTTTTTTTGACTTGTATTAATACTGTCTAATTTGCAACAACAATTTTCTTTATTTCAGATGAGTTTTCACTTTCATTAATAATTGCCAAGAAATAGGTGCCAGCAATGTTTGGAGTAGAAATTCTAGTAGATGTTGTGTTTTTGACTGAAATTATATCAACTAAATTTCCTGTTGAATTATATACTTCAATCCTATCAAAAGTTTTATTTGATTCAATAACGATAAAGTCATTTATTGGGCTAGGATTGGGGTAAACAGTGGCAGTTGAAGTAGTAGAAAGCGAATTAGTAGAAACTTTATCTGTATCTAAAGACACAGACTCATTTTTATCTTGATTTTCTCCACTAGCATCGTTTTCTTTACCACAACCTCTTTCGTATTTTTTTAAAATTATCTGTGGAATCTTGTTTGCTTTTATTGTAATTTGATTTAAAACTTGACTTTTGATAAATTCACTATTCTGCTGTTGTTCTAGTTCTTCCGTATTGTATTTCTTAGAAGGTCCACAGCATATGTCAAAACTAATTAATGGAACTCGATATTCAGTTATTATGACTTCATCTATTAGTATATTTTCCATTTCTTTTTCGAGCACACTTTTTTGCTTATTAAACGCACTCAAATTTGTTATTGAATTAAAGGATTTTGGTTCAATTATATCAGACAGTTTTGTACGTAGAATTTTATTTTTTTGTTCTTGAAAATTTTCAATTTTCAGTTGGTCGATTTCGTTTGGTCTTTCCATTTGTTTCTTTCCTTTTGAAGAAAGACTTAACCGTTTGTTCTCTTTTACTTGTGCAAAATCATTAGAACTTATACTTGTTTCGACAGTAGTAATATAAATTGGCGGAAGTGTATTTTTAATGCCAAAATTACGTCTCAGATTTTCTTTTTTAAATTCGTCTTCTATTTCAAGTTGTTTAATTGTTATTGTTTTTATAATTGCTGGACAATAACACATATCGCATGATGGGTAATCGAGACTTCCAGTAATTTCTATGTTATCAATTATTATTTCTGTTCCACTATTTGGTACTTTTTTTAATTGATTGAAGGACTTCAAATTGGGAATCGAGTTAAAGGAATTGTAGATTTTTTTTGATTTTATCTCTAGATTGAATTTACGTTTACCAAAGTTGCAAATCCTATATTCTAAAGGCCGAGAAAAAGTATATTCTTCAATCGAGCGTTTTGTATTTTTAGCTGATTTAAATTCATTATTTGGATTTTTATCGCTCCCGGTAGAACAATAGTTATTAGAAATAATGGTATTGTCAGGATAATGATTTTCAACAAAGACAGAACAATTCATAACAATATCGGTGCAATTTCTAACAATTTTAGTTCTAAAACATTCATATCTTACATCGACTTTCGTCGTTTTATTTGTTACAACTTTTATATTTTCAACAGTTTTTGATTCTAAATGCAAAGAGGAAATCTTTATTCTATAATTAGAATCTTCGTTAATACCTACAAAAACATAATTCCCGTCAAAATCAGTAGGAACTGCTTTAACTTGAACATCATCTTTGAAAAGTAGAACTGCTGCTCCTATTAATCTTCCATCTTGGTCACTAATGTTTCCTTGTAAAACAGTTTGACCTAAAGATTGAATAGAGAATATAAGAGTGAGGAGAAGGATTAAAGTATAGCTTTTAGTCATGTTGTTTGTATTTGTTGATATACATTGACAATGAAAATTTAGCTAAAAACCACTAAAACCTGTACAATTCAACATATGAATTGTCCTTTTGAAGTACAAAAATCTACGATAATTCTGCTTACCCTTTTGGGCAAAAGCCCCATTTTTAAAATATTAATTTATAACAATAATACGTTGGACATTACCAATCAACGTATCTCCATCATATAATTTAATAAAATAAACACCTGCAGTTCTGGGTGCTAAGAATGAAGTTTGATGGAGTCTTTGAATTTCTAAATCGTCAATAATTGATCCACTGGAATTTAGAATTTCAACTCTGTCGAATTCGCTATTACCAGTAACATTAATAAGTGATGAACCAATTACGAGATTAGGGTAAACTGTGAAATTCTTTATCTTCAAATCCTCCACTGCCACAACATTTCTATCATTGTAATAAAATTCCTCTAAATTATTCTGAGTTATTTCGCCATTAGCAATTCCTTTAGAAATTTCTGAAACTAAAATTTGGGAAGATATAGGCTCCGAAACGATAAAAGTATTTATATAAGTTGAAACCACAATATCATCTGCATAGCTAATATTATAAGTGCTATCAAACTCAATGTAATCACTTTCTGTTTCCCAATAAATTAAATCATTAGCATGATAAAAGTCAACATTGTCATTGGATCTATATCCTATTTGAGTCAGCTTATTTCCTTCTCTAACATATTGATATAAAAACGTCATATCGAATTCCCCTTCCTCATATCTGATAGTTTTATATTCAGTTAATTCTAAATTATCGTAGGTTAAATAGGACGAATCTAAATATTGAATAGAGTTGAAAAATCTACGATTAGCAATAATTGAGTCTTGATTGTCAGCATTTAAGGTGATTCCTCTATTAATTGAAGATTTAATTTCTCCAGTTGTTTCAAAATTTACTACGCTTGTGCTGTCGATAAAGCCATCGTTATTATAAAAATAGGTAATTGCACTTTGTTTTACTTGTTCACTATCAATTATCGCATACCTTCGAAAATAATAAAAGTCAATATCAGAGGCTAAATATTTTAACGTATCAATTGAAGTTAAAACCTCTTCACCAGTGCTAAATGAGTATATTTCCTGGTAAGTGACCCGATTTTGCGAATCAAGTTGTTTAATCGTTTTTAAAGTATAATTTATAG
>CAYOIL010000350.1:0-436 GCA_964403985.1 uncultured Saprospiraceae bacterium | reverse complement strand
TCATATGTGTAATATGTCTCATTGCTAATTGAATTATCCGTAAGATTTGTTGCTATTACAGAATCTAAAAGGAAGTTATCTTGCGCATGAAGAGAAGAAAAAGTTAGGATAAAAAGTAAAAGTGAGATATTTTTTGATAGGGACATAAGTTAAAATTTATAATTATGAGGGGCCTACCCACAAGGGGTCGTTATGTTATGGAGCTCGCTATTCGCTCGGCTTCATAAAATATTTTAATTACACATTAAAGTAGTATATCTCAATGGGTAAAAACCCCTACTTTTTGTTTTAAAATATTTTATGAATCTTCAGGCTATCGCCTGAACTCCGTCACAGCACTAGGCCATAAGTTTTCTAGAAATCTAATTTTTTCATCAACTTTCTAGCAAATTTTGGTTGAAATTTAAATTTTTGTTTTTGTGAATAAATATAATCT
>CAYOIL010000349.1:0-3892 GCA_964403985.1 uncultured Saprospiraceae bacterium | reverse complement strand
TAAAATGACATCTAACAAATTGATAAATAGTAGATATAGCATAAATGTAATGCTTAAAAATGATTAGATGCTTTGTTGAATAGCTAAAAGGATTTGACATAAAATTAAAAACCCATCTTGACAATAGTCAAGATGGGTTTTTGTAGTTTTAGTTTGGAACATTTTTATTTAATGTAAACAAACCTCTTATTAATTACTGCTCCTTGATCTACAATATTTACAAAATATACTCCTCCAACTATTGTTGAATTTGGAGTCCAATTGTATTTTACTTGACCTTGATCAGCAGGTACTTTTGTTTGAAAAAGAGTTTTTCCTTGAAGATCCATGATATAAAGATCAACATCTGTTCCTTTAACATCAGAAACTAAAACATTCAGGTCTCTTGCTGTTGGGTTTGGATAAAGAGTTAAAGAAGTTTCTTTTAATTCTTTAGAGCTCCTTGTATCAATATCTGAAGATTCATCTGTAAATCCGCTCATCAAATCATCATCTTTAGGAGTTTCTGCAGTACATACAATTTTTGATTTTCTATATTCACATCCTGTGTCTAAGTCTGTTACGATTAAAGTATATGTTTCGCATCCAGGTAAAATTCTTACAGCAGTTCCTCCATATCCGTGCCATCCACTAGGAGGCTCTTGATTACCTGTAACTGACCAAGTATAACTATAATTTCCGCCTTTAGGGTTTACTAAAGATCTTACCCATCCATTTTTTACATATAAATAAACAGAAACGTCATTACATTCAACTTTAGTAAAGCAAGATACTGCAGCCAATCCTACATACATAGGTGCATCTGATGTATTAGAAAATGATTTAGAATTTGAGTATACCCCATTATCATATACCGTTAATGGATTTACATATGGATTGTTTTGACTATGTCTATACTTTATAATAAATGAAATCTTTATTTGATCTTCTGGTAATGCATCAAAGTCAGAATTATTTAGAGTTACAGTCCTAGTGAAATCCATATTAGTTTCTCCAAAATCTTGAAGTAAAAATATTTGTCCTGAAGTTCCTATAGAATAATATGCTTTTACATCTCTTCTAAACTGTTGACCTTGGATAGGAAAACTAGTGGTAGGGTCGAAAGTTACAGAAAAGGAAAAATCGTCACTCGAAACAATGATATTAGAAATATCGCAGTCTTCTGAATAAGTTATATGGTCACTTAGAGGTCTTTCTTCGGCAGAAAGAGTGAATGCCATAAATAAACTTAAAATGGTAAGTAAAAAATTAAATTTCATAGTCTTGTGTATTTAAATTAAAAAAAATGATTTCACATCTATAAGGAAGGGGTATTTGATTTGTGACAGAAATTTAAATTTAATTTAAAAGAACACTTGTCGAATTCATAATACAATGAGCTCAACTAGCAATAAATCTAGTATTCATCGTATACTTCCAACTCATATAGGAGTAAAAAACAAATATTAGAATAAGTATTATTCATACAATTATTTGTTACAAAAAAAGCCCCCTGACTTTTTCAAAGAAAAAGTCAGGGGGCTTTTTTTACTTTTTGTACTAAGTCTATTTATTGCTTTACAATTCTCTTGATAGAAACCTCATTTCCGACTTGTACTCTTAACAAATACATTCCAGAAGGCAAATCTGAAACATTGTAATTTTTAGTATAAACAGAACTACTAATTACTTCACTTGTAATTTCTTGTCCAAGATTATTTATTAATGAAATTCTAGCTTCCGTTTTACTTGAAAAGTCTAATTCCAAAGTGAAATCACTTGTTGTTGGATTTGGAGTGACATTGAAGGACTGAAGTATTTCGATAGTATTAATTGCAACTAAGTTTTTGATTTCATAAGGTCCATAAGTGTCTTGACAACCATTCGCATCTGTAACAATAACAGTATACTCTCCAAAGTCAAGATCTACAATGTCTTCCATTTGATCTCCATTACTCCATAAATATTCATAAGGCTTAACTCCACCTGTAACCTCGATATCAATTGCCCCTGTTGGATTATCTGCATCTATATTTGTAATGTCTATAACATCAACATCTACTTCAGTTGGCTCTTCTACAAGAAAGTCTACCACATGAGTACATCCTTTCTCATCTTTAATTGTTGCTTGATATTCTCCTCCGACTAGATCTTCTAATACTAATCCTTCAGCACCATTACTCCACTCTACTGATAAGATACCAGTTCCACCAGATAGATCAATTTCAATTCGTCCATTTTCATTACCAGCACAGTCGATATGTACAACTTCTGATTCCTCAACCAGAATTGCATCTGGCTCAAAAACCTCAATCGTTTCCGTAATCGTTTCTTCGATTTCGTTTGTAATTTCAATGGAATATATACCTGCACACAATCCAGAAATATTATATAAATCTTCAAAAACAAAACCATCAGGACCAGTAACTATTGTTGTTATTTCCGAAACATCTGCATCTGGATTTATTATTAAACTGCCATCACAAAGTTCATTACATGAAGTAGAGTTTACCATACTAGTATATGTTAATGAAGCCCCAACGGTAACTACAATACTATTACAAGTTTGAATTGAACCACATTCATTGGTAATAGTAAGACAAACCTGATATTCGCCGCTTTCCAAATATTCATGAATAGGATTTTCTTGCATTGAATTATTTCCATCTCCAAAATCCCATTCGAAAAGTGTAGGATCTCCTTGTGAAGAGTTAGTAAAAGAGAAAATTGTTTTATCTGAAATAAAAGTAAACGCTGCAACTGGAGAATTTATAAACTCATCAACCAGTATTGATTGAGATCCTGAACAACCAGTAACTTCATTTGTAAACATAACTGTGTACATTCCAGGAGCATCAATTATAGGCATCTGAGAATTTGATCCTTCTACAATATTTCCATCTGTTGTTGTCCAAATATAACTTACATTTTCAGCATCGACCATAACCACTAATGCTTGTTCGTCAAGTAAACAGGTAAGCAAATCAGCTTCCAATATTTCTGCTTCTGGAGTATTTGTATTTTCTGAAACGATAACAGATGCAAATGAAACACATCCAGAGGCAGAGTTTAGAACTTCAAGTAAATATGTTCCTGGAGCGTTTACTTCTGGATTCAATGTATTTTCCCCGTTTATAATCATACCATCACTAGTTGACCAAGAATATTGTATATCATCTCCACCTTCAGAATTACTTCCATCTAATATTACAGTAGATAAGGCGCAAGTAATTTCTTGTGCTTGTCCTGCATCAGCAGTTGGTAAATCGGCAGTTTGTATTACTGTAACATCAGAAGTTGATGTGCAACCATTATCTGTATTTGTAACTAGAATTGTATATTCACCAGCTGCGTTTACAATAGCTTCATTTGAATCTTCTCCACTTAAAATATTACCTTCTGTTGTTGACCATTGATAAGCGAAATTTGCTCCTTGAGAAGAATTTGTTCCATTTAGCACAACTTCTAATACTTCACAGGTAATGGTTTGATTTAAACCAGCATCGGCTATTGGTTCTTGAGTATCGCCTTCAATTACAATCATTGCACCAGATGTACAATTATAATTTTGGTCGGTTACTATTAAATTATAAGTTCCATCTCCTTCAATAGTAGGAAATACAGTTCCTTGGCCATCTACAATAGTTCCACCATTATCAGAAGACCAAAAATATGTAACATTACCAATGGAAGATTCACTACCATTTAACACTACTTGTAAATTGTCACAAGTGGGCATATCTCCCACAGTTATGACTGCTACGGGTTCTTCTATTTCTTCGATACCTAAAGTCAATGGCAAAACACAACCATTAGCGTCTTCAACAAATCCTTCATAGATTCCACTTTCTAAATCCAAAAAAAGTCCTAAAGAGTTTACTTCTCCCTCGATTGAATAAATATAGGGTAAAGT
>CAYOIL010000348.1:0-3937 GCA_964403985.1 uncultured Saprospiraceae bacterium | reverse complement strand
GCTGTGCGCTTGGCAGATCAATTTTATTGATTACAGGAATGATTTGTAGGTCATGCTTCATCGCTAATGAAACATTCGCGACTGTTTGAGCCTCGACCCCTTGTGCTGCATCAACTACAACTAAAGCCCCTTCGCAAGCTGCGAGGCTTCTTGAAACCTCATAACTAAAGTCAACATGTCCCGGAGTATCAATTAAGTTAAGAAGGTACTCCTCGCCGTCTTTAGCTTTGTAAGTCATGGTTGCTGTTTGGGCTTTAATGGTGATACCACGCTCTCGCTCGATATCCATCGAGTCAAGTACCTGAGCTTGCATTTCGCGATTGGTGAGCGATCCAGTTGACTCAATCAAGCGATCAGCCAATGTTGATTTACCGTGATCAATATGAGCGATGATACAAAAATTTCTAATATTTTTAGGATTCAATTTAACTTCACAACTTTCGCTTCGAAACTAGAATTTTGAGTGGCATATTTTCTAAGGTTTTTTTGAGCATTTTTTTCGTTGGAATACATACCGCATCTGATGCGATAAATAATTTTAGTATCAGCCGCAAAAGGAGAGTAGTAGCAGTCGAGTTGTCTCGATTTGAGTTCTGCAATCTTTTGAATGACTTCTCTTTCTTCTTCGCTCTGAAAAAGTTCAACAGCAAACTTGTTAGAGGCATCGTTTTGACTTACATATCGTAGGCTCTTTGGAAGGTTACCGATGGAGTCATAAAAAAGCCTGTCTTTGCTTTTTGAGTTTTGCTTGGCATCAATGATCTCAAATGCCTGACTAGAGTTTGTGAAAACTTGCGTTGCAATAGCTACAAACCCGATGATCAGTAAGAATAGGCCCATTGCTTTGAATATTGGTAAAAGCCGCATTGTTTTCCTTAAAATCCAGTTCTATTAATTTAGGGAACTTACGTTAAAACATCAACTCAGGGCTTTTTATATAAAATAACCAATAAAAACAATATGTTATGCATATAAGAAGAGTGTTTTCCATGAACCTATTGTGCTTTTCTTTGTCTACGAGTGATTTTATGTTAATAAAAAGCCTCTGTTGGCCTTCATGCCAGCTATCAGTTAAACCTTTCAACCATAATCAAACAGGAGTTTGCCATGAAATTTTGGTCCTTATTTTTAGTTTTTTTAACTAGTTTTGGAATATGTCTAAATGCTCAGAGTTTATCTGACGCTGATCTAGAGAATATTAAAAGTAATTCACAGTTTGAACTCAGTGACGATCAGATTGAAGAAGTTGTTTCAGAACGCTATCACACGCTTCACTTTATTGCCGGCCGTGCTGGTTTTTATAGTTTTAATACTTCTAAGTTTTATCATTATCTAGACCATAAAGTTGGGTATAAAGCTGATCCATCTCCATACGATAATCGTCAGGCTCTTGTTAAGTTTAATGGAGATTCTGCAACAGTGATAGGACGCTATTTTTCAAAAAATGGACAGAAACTTGCGTTGCATCATTTTTTTCATAGCAATGGAAAACTTAAAAAAGTTTCGAATGACTCAGCAGAGATCGTTTATCAAATTGATGGTCCAAGGTTTGTAGTTGCAAACTTGACTGTAAGAGAATCTGGATATTGTAGTTTAATTATTCGAACTCGTAGTGATCAACGTCATTATGTTTTTGTAGGAAAATGTAAGTAATCATTTTTATATAAACCAAACGGGCCACTGACATCCTGTCAGCGGCCCGTTTTGCATTTACGCATTTTTATTACAGAAGGTCTTCCATGATCGTTGCTGTAATAGCGTTTACTTTTTCTCTAACTCTGTTTGCAGCAGCCTGCAATGACTTTATTTTATATTTAGGCAATAAAAAATTAAACCCGTTCATAGACGAGCATTTTATGTATTTGCTTCGACAAGAATTGCTTACTACTCCTGTAGGCTCACAACCCTTACTGGTTTTTACTTAATCGACGTCACTCACTGCAATTCGTTGGTCACAGACGTATCTGCGCCACTAGATTCTGTATTCGCTATCAGCCGAAAACGGGTGGCCGCCTCGCCTCACTCTTGTCACGGTGGTCTAGTTTTTTAACTAGCGCACAAATCCCAACTCAGGTCGAGGACTAGCCATATTTGATCGTATCTATTGACTAAGTAAATATATAAGATTTAGGCCCTAGCTGCCTCCTGTGAACTTATTGTTTTTAATTCATATTTATAAACTGGTTTAAAATTTTTTAGACCATGCCCTAGCAAGTAGTGTTTTTGGTTTATAAGACAGTGACGAATACGGCCGATGAGTTTTCTACATATAGCAATAATCGCTCTTTTAGCGCCACGCCGGAATTTTATGCGTTCAAAGCTTTTGGCAAGAGCAGGGTCTTTTTTTATGGCGACCCAACTGGCTTCACACAAGACCATACGCAGTATGGATTTACCTTGCCTTGAGATATGGCCTTGTATTCTTTTTTCTCCAGAGCTTGACTCTGTTGGGGTTAACCCTAAATAGGAAAATAGCTTTTTCTCTGAAGTAAAATAGGTAAGATCACCGAGCTCGTTGGCAAGGGTTCTTGCCCACACCGGGCCAATACCCGGAACTGATCTATAGATAGCATCTGTTGTATGATCTTTTGCTGCTTGTGCAGCAATCCTCTTATCAATTTCTTTTACTTGATCGTTAATACACAAATATATCCTTGCAAGACAATCAATCGAGTATTTTAAATCATAACCAAGATCAAGGGTGGGTAGCACTTTTTTAATAAAACTTGGACTCATCTTTTTGTTTTCATTATGTTTGATAAAGCCAAACAAAAATAATTTAGCTTTTATCTGATTACCGATACCTGTTCTTTTCTTAACAAGCTGAGTGCGTGTTCTAGTGATCTGACGGGCTTCTTCTTGAGCTTTGCTTGGAATATGAATGCCTTTTATTCTTTTCTGGAGCAGGTGCTCTGCTATTTTATAGGAATCGCGTTTATCTGTTTTTACGTTGTTACTGACGGCAACTTCAATCGAACCGGGGTTTACAACAATGTTATCAATGCCTGCAGCTTTCATCTTGCGATGCAGATGAAAGCCTGAAAAACCTGCCTCATAAGCTGTGTGTAGTATCGCATCAGGGAACCTATTTTTTAACCACTCAATAAATGCCTCAGGATCAGCAGCCATACCGCCAACTTTAACTGGGTAGGCTATATGTTCTGCCATAGCTGTTATCGTATAGGTCTTCTTATGGACATCAATTCCCACAAAAATATGCTTGCCAGAGTGATCTATTTTTTGTTTCTTACCCATGGGTGACTTCTCCTTTAACTGTGGTTAAAAATTTTTGGCTGCAACATGCAGACCAACGAAGCCGCTTTTATAACATCAAGTACATGGAATCTTGTTAACGTTTGCAATATTATTTGTTTGCGTACTAGCAATGTCATTTTTTGATGCTAGGTATTCTCTCAGCAAAATTGAGAAAACTCTTAGAACTCATAGTGTTGATCTTGAAGACCAAATCATTAGTGAGGTTTTAGTTGATAGTAGCGAGTCCATTGATCTGATTTTAAAAAGCGCAAGAAAAGATCTACCTGGAAATATGACATGGATTCAAAACCAACAAGTTTCTAATCAAAGTATTGAATGGACTTTACCGTGGTATTGGCATTTTGAGTATCCAATGAAAAAATTTGATGGACAAAGCTTTGGGCATCTTGCATTTAAAGGGTCCCTCTTTGATATGCCAGAGATTGTTGCCAATCTTTTTAATCGAATTGCATTACTTATCGTCTTTTGTTTATTGATCTCAGCGCTTCTCTGGCCACTGACAAGAGATATCCCAAGAGATTTAATCGTTAGGCCTATTCGAAACATCATTGATGTATTGCAGCAAAGAAAATCAGGTTTACAGCTGGCAGAAGATACTCCCTACGAAGAATATTCGACAATATATAAAGAAATAGCCTCTGTAATTGATAAGAATAAAGAG
>CAYOIL010000347.1:0-3955 GCA_964403985.1 uncultured Saprospiraceae bacterium | reverse complement strand
CTACTAACCAGTGTTTTACCTATTCCAGTTGATGGTTTCCAATTTGGTCTATTCTGAAATAAATAATCAATAGCTACAGCTAAGTAATGATTAGGTTGCATCAAGCCCCCATTGCTAGTAACAATTCCATGTCGGTCATGATCTGTGTCACATGCAAATGCAACAGTATATTTATCCTGTAATTCAATTAATCGTTGCATTGCATAACTTGAAGAAGGGTCCATTCTTACTTTACCATCCCAGTCTAGTGTCATGAAACTGAATGTATGATCAATCTTGTCGCTTAGTACATCTAAATTTAATTGATATTGATCAGCTATCCTTTGCCAATAATTAACCCCTGCACCTCCTAAAGGATCAACTCCCATTTTTATCTTAGATTCTCTTAAAATGTCGATATCAATTACTTGCTTAAGATCATTTACATAGGTTCCTAAATAATCATACTGTTTTGTAGTTGAAGCTTTCAGCGCTTTGCTAATTGTCATTCTTTTTACAGCAGTTAATTTATCTTCAAGAATCTCATTCGCTCTATTTTCAATCCAACTTGTAACCCCTCCATCAGCTGGACCACCGTTCGTCATATTGTATTTAAAGCCTCCATCAACAGGTGGATTATGAGATGGAGTAATAACGATTCCATCAGCTAACCCAATTTTTCTTCCCTTGTTGTATTCTATTATCGCATGACTAACAGCTGGTGTAGGTGTATAATCATTCTCTTTTGCAATCATAACAGCTATTTCGTTTGCAGCTAAAACCTCGAGTGCCGTAGATTGAGCAGGAGTTGAAAGTGCATGAGAATCAATACCTAAAAATACTGGGCCAAAAATTTTTTCTTTCTTTTTATAATCACAAATTGCTTGAGTAATTGCCAGAATATGTTGCTCATTGAAAGAATTACTGAATGAAGAACCTCTATGTCCTGAAGTACCGAATGAAACTCTATGTGTACGCGAAGAAAGATCCGGATATTTTGTAAAGTAATCTGTAATTAATTGAGGTATATTAGTTAGCTGTGCAAGCTTAGCTGATTTCCCTGCTAATGGATGTATTGCCATTTGATATTTTTAAAGTATAAAGATTGAATCACTCTATAATGTAACACCTAATGTACATATTATTTTAGATACATTTAGACAATAAACAGTAAATATGAAAGATAATTGAATAATTAAAAGCTAGTCTAATACTGGATAAATCAACTGAAGATATAATAAACATGGTTTGATTAATCTATAATTCCATCTCCTTTTATTCGTATCATATTTGCCTTTTTCAAATTTTCTTTTGTTCTAAATACAATCTCTACTACTAACAAATCCAATCCCAAATTAGAATTGACTACTTCTTGAGTTTGTAGCTTTAAAATATAATATTCATCTACGAAAAACGAATTATAATCTTTATCCACAGCTTTTCCATTTATCATAAATAAAACAGATCTGCTCTGAGGATTATAAAGGTATTTATCATTTAATTCAGAAAGTGATATCCAATTTATGTTGATATCATCCTTCAAGGTAATAACAATTTTACCAAAGTAGTCTTGATTCTTAACTCGAACAGTATCTTTAAAAATTTCCAAATTTTCAATATGATCTAAATTTAGGTTACTTATTATATGATCATCAACTTGCTCTCCATTAACATACCAAATCACATTATTAGTGACCTTCGTATTTTCCATACGAACAATAGGTACAGTGTCAGTTTCAGAATATCTCTGAAGTTTAGAGATATCAACACCTATTACTGAATCTGGAACAAATTGACAGAATATTGGATTAAAACAAAAAAGGGAGAAAATGAAGACTATAAATTTCATTTAAAGTTGTTTATTTTAAAACGAATGTGTTTCTATTCTGCTGCATTGTGAATTTAATAAGCCTTAAGAATAATTAAAATCTATTCCATTTCAAAGGGTATTATGTTGAATAAGGGTATTTTGATTTTTGAAAGTTTTTTAAACACTCTATCAAATTTTAAGATTATTTAAGCATAAATTGATTCTTAAAAAACTATAGATTCTACGTCAATAATTAGCTTGTAGAAAAATTTCGATTTTATATCATCGTTAAAAAAAGTACCCATATTTTGGAGCGCCACAAGAGTTATATTTCTTTTTTGGTTATAAAGTACAATAGAACCAGATCCTATTTGATTTCCAAAATGTCCATACCATTCTTCACCACTTACATTCACTCTCATTAGTCCCATCCCATATCCCGAATAAACATTGGTTTGTTGAATACTTAGAGGAACATCAACAAAATTGGTCATTTGTGATAGATTGATATTTAATTCTTCATTTGCAATTGCTTGTATAAAAGTTTTTAAATCATTCGCAGAACTTAAAACACCATCCGATCCTTTTAAGCCTCTTGTTAAAATCACTTGAATGTCTGTATAGTTTTCTATACTTCCATCACCATATCTGTCCCAGTAACTATCTGACAAACCTAATGGCAATTGATCATCAACTAGAAAATAAGTATCATTTAAATCAAGTGCTTGAAAAATTCTACTTTTTAGAACATCTTCTATATTTCCTTCAAGGTTTTCTATAACCAAGGTAAGTAAAGAGAAATTAGCATCGGAGTAGTAAAACTCTTAATCTACAGCTGATAATGGCTCAAGATCATAAACATATTCAAGTAACTCTTCAACGCTGTATTCTTTGGTTTGATTATTGAAAAAATCAAGAATGAAATCTATCTCAAATATATCTGGAATTCCAGAACGATGTTGTAGCAAGTTTTTAATACTTAATTCACTACCATTTGGTAATCTATCAGTAATTTCAGAACTTATATAGTTAGATAATTTATCATCAACTTTTAATTTCCCTTCATTTTCAAATTGAAGAATAATTGTTGCAATAAAGGTTTTATATAAGCTTGCAGTATGATGAATATGGCAAGGATTCATTTGCTCATTTTCTTCTATGTTCGCAAGTCCTGAAGAACCAATCCATAAGCCATCTTCTGGAGAATCAACCAATAAGGTTAATCCTACGAATCCGTCTAAAGTATAGTTATCAATTAAACTTTGAAAATCCTCATTCTTTGAATGTCCATCAAACATTAAATTGCATGTAATATCGTTTTCAGGGCCAATAAATTCTTCCGTACAAGCAATAAATAAAAGACAAATAACTATTAAGATATATTGACAAAATTTCATAGTTTATTAAATTTATAAGTTATTGAAATAGTATTGATTGATTGTGGCATAATTGGAAATGAGCTTACTTTAAAATAAGGTGATTGAATAAAGAATGTATTACTTATTCCAATCGTGTAAGGCAGGTCAAATCTATTTGATAAATCATATCCTACACCTATTTCGTATCCAATTACTGTAGCTAATTTACCAGTTTTTCTTTTCTTTATATATGTTCCATTTTCTGGATCCAACTTGTAAATATCACGTGGATGAAATTGAAGGATTCCTCCTATGTCTAGTTCTAACTCAATATACAGACCAACTTTATGGGTATACCTATACCCACTGCCAATATCAAGAATTAAAGAACTCCCTATTGATTGGTTGATAAATCCTCCAAAACTAGATGTAGCAAATAGAAGATACTTTTTGTTTTTATTTAGCTTTCTTAATAAACCTACATTTATCGAGGGATTAAAGGAATTGAAAGAAATCTGTCCAGGTAATCCAATGTTGTGATTTCCTAACGTTGTTTTAAATTGGATTTTTGAATACTCAATTTCATTTTGAGCAGTCACTGAAAATGAAAAGAGAATAAAAAACACATGTAATAAAATCTTAGTAAATTGAATCATTATTGATAATCTAAGTTATATAATGACACAAATTTATTACTTGAGATACCGAATAAAGTTACCCTATGGTAATTTAAGAATGACCTGACAATTTTCTTCTTATTCGACTGAGACTTTGTGGTGTAATTCCCAAATAAGAAGCAATATGTTTC
>CAYOIL010000346.1:0-3962 GCA_964403985.1 uncultured Saprospiraceae bacterium | reverse complement strand
AGGAGAGACGAGGGACGACTATGCGAAAGGAAGGTGAAGAACTAGGCGTACAGCGGATAGCCTGACGGGAGTAGGAGCCTTTTTAGGCGATTGCGAGCGATGTGCCCATCCTATTTAACTTTTTAAAATAGAACATCTTAAGCACTGATATTTGTCTATCATTGATGGAAAGTTTATTTTTCGTGTTCATTGCAAGCCACAACTAAGGACAGGAAAAACATAGCTAGAATAATGAGTCATCAAGCAGAAGCCGTATTAGAATATAAATTGATCCAGCAATTGGTCGAACTAGGCTATTCCTCTGTCAAGGTGCCTGATGGTGAAGCGCTGGTTTCGAATCTTAAGACACAACTAGAGGTATTTAACCAGGCGAGCTATACGGATAAGGAATTTGATGCAATACTGAATCATTTGGCGAAGGGATCGGTGTTTGAAAAGGCGAAGACCTTGCGTGATCGATTTAGTTTTTCTAGGGAAAATGGTGAGGTCGTCTATGTGCGCTTTTATGATTCAGAAGACTGGACGAATAATTTGTTTCAGGTTACGAATCAGGTCACACAAGTAGGGTCTTATGAGAATCGCTATGATGTAACGCTTCTTGTAAATGGATTGCCGCTGGTGCAAATAGAGCTTAAGCGAAAAGGACTAGAAATAAAGGAGGCGTTCAATCAAATCAATCGGTATCAAAAACATTCTTTTTGGAGTAATCATGGACTGTTTCAGTATGTGCAGGTTTTTGTGATCAGTAACGACTCGGAAACAAAATATCTAGCGAATAACAAATTACAATCGGTAAAGCAAACCTTTTACTGGGCGGATGTAAACAATAAGAACATCGAAGGATTGACGGAATTTGCTGATGCATTTTTGGAGCCAAATCAACTGGGTAAAATGATTGCTCAGTATATTGTCATCAATGAAGCGGGTAAATTCATGATGATCTTGCGTCCTTATCAATATCATGCGGCAGAGGCGATCATACAACAAGTTAGCGAGTCTAGTGACAATGGCTATATATGGCATACGACAGGATCAGGTAAGACCTTGACTTCTTTCAAAGCGAGTCAGGTAGTTATGGATCT
Source organism: uncultured Saprospiraceae bacterium (assembly GCA_964403985.1). Taxonomy (GTDB): domain Bacteria; phylum Bacteroidota; class Bacteroidia; order Chitinophagales; family Saprospiraceae; genus JAHDFB01. The sequence goes on along the minus strand of CAYOIL010000346.1, from coordinate 2,880 downwards.
GCCGGGCGTGCATAAGGTAGTATTCGTCGTAGATCGTAAGGATCTCGATTATCAAACGATGAAAGAGTTCAATGCTTTCAAGAAGGATAGTGTGGATGTGACAGATAATACGAATTCCTTGGTTAATCAATTGACTGATGATTCGAAGTTGGTCTTGACAACTATACAGAAATTGAATAATGCGATATCTAAGGGAAAGTATGGAAAACGATTAAGCCATCTACAAGATAAAAAGATCGTATTTATTTTTGATGAATGTCATCGTAGTCAGTTCGGGGAAACACATGAAAGAATAACTGGTTTTTTTGCAAGTGGTCAATTGTTTGGTTTTACAGGGACGCCGATTTTTGCGGAGAATGCGAGTAAAAATGACCTTGGGAAAAGGACGACGAAAGACTTGTTTGGGGCTTGTTTGCATAAGTATGTGATAACGAATGCGATACGAGATCGGAATGTATTGAAGTTTGGGATTGAGTATGTGGGGAAATATAAGAACAAGACGAAATCATTGTATGATATAGAGGTGGAGGCGATCGATAAAAAGGAAGTATTTGATGCTCCTAAGCGTCTAAATAAAATAGTAGATTATATTATTGCACATCATGATCAGAAGACATTCAGTAAGCAATATTCTGCCATTTTTGCTGTGAGTAGTATTAAAAACGTGGTCAAATATTATGACTTATTTCAGCAAAAGAAGGAGGCTGGATTGCATGACTTGAGGATTGCGACTATATTTTCTTATGGTGCAAACGAAGGGAGTGTGGAAGCACAGGATTATCTGCCAGGTGATGAAGAAGAATGGTCATTTAATGAGGCTAAGCCGTTTTATGTCGCTAGTCATTCTCGTGATAAGTTGGATGGTTTTATAAGCGATTACAATTCGATGTATGGCACTTCCTATTCCACGAAAGATTCCAAACAATTTGAAGGTTATTTTAAAGACATAAGTAAGCGCTTGAAGGAAAGAGAGAAGATTACTTTTAATGACGAAAAGGATCGATTGGATATCGTAATTGTAGTCAATATGATGTTGACTGGATTTGATGCTAAAAAAGTCAATACGCTGTATGTGGATAAAAATCTGAAGCAGCATGGCTTGATACAAGCTTTTTCTCGGACGAATAGAATTTTGGGGGATCAGAAGTCGCAAGGAAATATTTTATGTTTTAGGAACCTGAAGCAGGCGACGGATGATGCGATTACTTTATTTTCCAATACAGAAGCGATAGAAACGGTTTTAATGCCACCTTATGAGGCCATAGCGGAGAAGTTTATGTCAGCACTTGAAGCTATGAAACAGGTTGCACCTACTTTTCAGAGTGTGGAAGATTTTCCTAGTGAGGAAGAGGATGCGCAATTTGTGATTGCTTTCCGGCGTATGATGCGAACGATGAATGTATTGCAATCTTATACGGATTTTGACTGGGATGATTTGCCTATTGATGAGGAGGAGTATGAGGAGTACAAGATTAAGTATTTGAAGGTTTATGATCGGGTAAAGATGGATCGCCAAAAGAATAAGACTTCGGTGCTAGATGATATTGATTTTGAGCTAGAGCTAATTCATCGTGATCATATCAATGTATCTTATATCATCCGCTTATTGGCTAAGATGAAGCATGCGAAGAAAGCGGACGCAGACGCACAGAAGAAAGCGATATTGGATTTGATTGGTGGAGATGTGTCTTTGCGAAGTAAACGAGAATTGATAGAGAAGTTTATAGAAGAGAACTTACCTAAAATCGATGATGTAGATACAATTGAAGACGAGTTTGAGGCTTATTGGCAAGATCAGAAAGTATTGGCTTTGGCCAAAATATGTGAGGAGGAGAAATTGGATAAAGGGCAATTTAATGCATTAATTGAAGCTTACATTTATAGTGGAAAGGAACCTATTCGAGATGATATTAATAAGTGTTTGGCTGAACGACCTAGTATATTGGCTGCCAAGGCAATTGGTTTAAGGATTCTAGATAAGATGAAGAAATTTATAGAGGTCTTTGTTCAGGGGATGGTGGGGTAGGAGTACTACTTTGAAAATGACTGAATACAATAATATTAAGCATTCACTTGTTATCATCATATACACCATTCAAGACTAAAAATAATTATGAAAAACTTAAAGCCACTCCCATTATTATCAATTACATTCTTTCTTGTATTTATTGTTTTATGCAGTTGTACACAAAGAATGACAAAACCTTATATAGAAGTCATTTTAAATACCGAAGATACGATTAGTCTACCTTCAAATTTTTCAAAAATTGACTCAAATTATATTTTTTCTCATGTAAATGAAGAGTATGAATTATTTATTAACAAGTTCATTTCTCGAAATTTTGACAAAAGTATTTATCATAAAAGTAACATTTTAGTAAATGCTAATAGTGATGATCATATCATTTGACTAATACGAACGTACAAAATTCCACCCTCCGATGATTTATTATTTTATGAAAAAGAAGCAATTTTAAAATCTGGAGAAAGACTTAATTATTCTGTCAAAATTTTAGATTCTAAAGTTGTTAAAGGTGAATTAAATTATATTAAAATTGAATCAGAATTTGAAAGTGACATTTCATTTAAATGTAACACTTATCGATTAATGCTTGAAGAACAAGGTTGTTTAATCATTGAATATTTCAAATCGCTAAATGATGGCTTTGAAGAGCATTTAAATAAAATAAGAATGTCTCTGGCGAATAAAATAAAGTGGTCTAACGAGCAAGATCGGAAAGCGGGATTAAATTAGTTAACAGCCGATTGTCATAAAATGATTTTTTGTTATGGAGTAATATGATATTCGAAGGTTTCAATGAAGAACTGATGTTCCCCCAATATGTTAGACAACTTAAGTAAGATATTAAGTTTGAAAAT
>CAYOIL010000345.1:0-3963 GCA_964403985.1 uncultured Saprospiraceae bacterium | reverse complement strand
CTCTTAAAAGATATAAGAGAAAATATATATCTACTGGTACATTGAAACAACTAAGAAGAAGAAAGCATTTCACAAAGCCTTCTGTTGAAAGAAGAAATGAGATCATTAGTGCTGAATACAGACAAATGAAATTCGGAGATAAATAAGATCTCTTTGAATATTGTGACACAATTGAAACATATTGTGTTTATAAAGTCATATCATATGACAAGATAAACAGCTTTTGGGTTATGCCCAAAGGCTTTTTTTGTTTTGTATAACTAGCCTTAAATAATCAAATAACAAATTTCTTCGTCAAGAAACTCATATTTAATATTTTTAAAAATTAGATAACATGCTTGATTCATAATCTTAAAATGTCATTTCAAAGATTTTATCAAATTTTTTCTTTTTAAAACTTGTCAGAAAAAGCACTAACAACACATTTAAGTCTACAAGATATGAGGATTATATTATTTTCACAAAAAACACTTTCTAATGAAAACTTTAAGTCTTCTTATCATTCTAATATCCATTAATTTTCCTTCTTTTTCTCAATGTGACTTAAGTATCAAAGATTTTGAAACTACATATTTAAAGTTTACTCATTTCGGTCAAAGTCCTTTAGGATTCTCAGCAAAAGTAAAACATAGTAAACTAGGAGAAATATATTTATTAGATAATGCCTCATTGGGCTTATCTGCTGTAAAAAATAAAATAGGAGAAGATGATGTTTACTATGGAGTTTGCTCCAGACTAGTACCCACCTATAAGAGTGGAAATTATTATCAAAAAGGTCCATTAGATGACATTACAAAGTCAACTTCGGATGAGTTATGTGAATTATTTAGTAATAATATTTTCGCAGTACATAAAGATAATGTTGATAATTTTAAAAATGATTGGGAAACGGACCAAATCTTAGACTCGCCCATACCAGAAGATATTCTTTACTACCCAGCAATAGGCAATTCTAAGTTCCAGGAAAAATATGGTGTTTCACTACCAACTAGTAATTATGGAGGTTTAGCAGAATTCGTTGATAGAAATAATAATGGAAAATATGAACCATCTTTAGGGGACTACCCTAAAATGCGTGGTACTACGATGTATTATTGGCTTTTTAATGACACTGGTGGCAATGGTCAAAATTTACTTGGTATTGAAACACATGTCTATTTATATGTAGATGAATCGAATCCAGATTTAAAATTTTCATTTTATGCTGATTTAGTCATTGTTGCTAATACAGAACACGAAACACTTAATGATTTTAGAACTGGCTTTATAGCAGATATAAGTGCAAGGTGTGAAGAAAAATTTCATAATGATAGAGTTGGTTGCCTTCCTAAGCATAATCTTGGCTTTGTTTACTCCAATGAATCAAGTGATTGTTATGGAAATTTACAAAATAGTTTTAATGCTATGACATTAATGAAATTTAACTATGAAAACAAAAATCTAAATACTTTCAATCTGATTACTCCTAAAAGATGTAATAATTATAATTATTGGGATTCTCATAATTTACCAGCAAATCAAAATATGTTACATAATATACTCCATTCTAAATGGCCAGATGGACTTGCATTAACCTTTGGAAATATTGGCTATAATTTGTCAAGCTCTGAGTATGATTCTATTAATTACATTTATGACCATTCCGATGAACCAGAATTTGGTTATTGGAGAGATAACAACATAACGGAAGAATGCACTGAACATCAATATGAACTCAGTAAAGGTATTGTAGCTGGATTTAAAGGCGATACATTTAAAAATGAAGATATTATAAACATGAGTTTTGAAGTTCATGGAATATACAATCATCAATGGTCAAATATTTCAGAGACGGAAATTACAGATTATTATTACAATCTTGGAAAGCCAGTTATAGATTCCATAGGTAATCCTCCAAATATTACTACAAATCTAATAATAAAACCAAATCCTGTTACTGATATAATTGTTGTTCACTCTAGTGAAAAAAAAATTAACCAATACTTAATTACAAGTTCAGATCTAAATTTCTCTAAACAAGAAAATCTTGATGCTGTTAATAATGTCACTATTGATGTTTCAAACTTAAATCCTGGTATTTATTTTATAAAGCTCATTTATCAAGATGGAAGTTTTGAATCAAAAAAAATTATTCACTTATAAAACAACTACTTTAATTCAAAATTTCAAACTATTAACTAATTGAAATCTTAACTGTATTCTTTTTCATGAAAAGACTATTGTTGAGTTATATTTACTCTATAAAATACACAAACATTCGCCCCTTTTCATACTAACTTTTATTCCTTCTTTACTTAGTTACATTTATAATTACTTCTTTATATAGAGATTAAAATAAATAAGTCATTATATATCTCAATTATTTCAGCCCTTTTCTTTTAATTAGAAACGGCACAGTGGTAATCCTAAGTGTTAGACGATGGCAGCCATTTTCGAAGAGAGTGAGAATAATAAAAATTTAGCTTGGGACAATTTGAAATTTAAAACAAAATTTCACCTCCCTTCTTTTATCAAGTGAAGGCAGGAGGGATAAGTTAAATAAAAACATTTAAAAAGCCCCAGCACAAATGTACTGAGGCCTCATTTTACCCTCTATGTTCACTAGGGGGGGGTACATTTGGGCGAAAGCCCAAAAAAGCTTTGACAACTACAATTATTCAACTGTAGTTATATAAATTTTACTTGAATTATTGTCATAAATGTAAATCGTATTTTCGTCAATATCCAACCTCAATATTTCAGAAGAAATCGGAAGAGGTTTAATGATTGAAAATGTCTCTGCATCCCATATATTTTCTTCTCCAATAGCAATACTTCCATCAGCATTACATGCAACAATATCTTCAGAAAAAAGACCCAATTCTGCATTTAGGTTGTTTGCTAAATATTTTCTCCTTCTGTGAAAAACATAATTATCATCCGCACTTATTGCTCCATCTCGGCGTCCAAATGAACTTCCACCATTTGATTCATCAACTTCAATTAATTCATCTCCTTCTAAGTTAAATCTTAAAGTGGCACTTCCAGTTGATCCCGATTCTGTTACATAAAGAACTGTCCCTAATGAATTAGTGATTAAACCTGGATAATAAATACTTCCAGTAGTACTTAATGTACTACCAGTACTAGCATCAATTAATTTCAAGTTGTTCCATTGGTCCTCACCAGTAAATACTAAACGATTACCTGAAAGACAAGCAATTCTATATGGATTTCCATCCCAAGATCCAGTTTGAGTATCTACAATAAGGTCATCCACTTTTGTTTGTGAATCTAAATCTATTACAGAAATAAGTGTACTTCCAAAATTAGCTACATATGCCTTTGAATTATCTAAACTTATTACAACATCTGAAGGTGCTGACCCTACAAATATGGTTTTCTCTACAACTTTGGTATCGGTATTTATGAATAGTAATGAATTATTAATTCGATCGCATGCATAGATATATGGTCTTTCTGGATCAATAACCATACGTACAATATTCACCCCTAAACTGATATTCACACCATCAAAAAACGAACTTTCAATATTACTAAAAGACTCCGCACCAGTGCCTGTTACAACTACTACTTGATAAGAATATGTTTCTCCATACGGCAGGTTTAAATCACTATACGAAGTTGTATTAATATCAGATATTACATCGATAACCATAAAATTACTATTTGAAGACGAGCTTCGTAAAATCCTATAACTTGAAAAGTCTGTCTCATTAGATGCTGACCAATTTAAGTCTATTCCCTGATTTGTAGTATTTAAAGGATCAAGAACTACAGGCTGAACAATTTTTATAGCTTCAATACTAATTTGATCTGTTGATTCAAGATTGTCAGAATCTGTTACTTTCAAGGTAATTGTATGCATACCAACAGATAATGCTGCATCAAAAGAAGATATACCACTCTCGTTTGCGGCATCGGTGTTAAGAACTCCATCAATATTACTCGACCATTCAATAC
>CAYOIL010000344.1:0-4006 GCA_964403985.1 uncultured Saprospiraceae bacterium | reverse complement strand
CCAACTGAAACAGATTTTTTGATAACCGATATTACTGTTAATTCAGATAATTCAATAGATATCTTACAACATTATAAAGCAATGTTTTTGGTATATAATGAACAAGAAGAAAATTCTAGAAAGAATTTGAAGTTATTTGACCCTGTATTGTTGGACAAGACTGGATCCTATGGTCTTTCTAAACAATTTGCTGAAGATCCACTTTCTAATGTAGATTTAAAACCAGCTATTTTCTATTATTTTTTGAATAATGAAGCGACATCAGAAACAGTTGAAGATTTAGTTTTTATTAGCTTAGATTTAGCAACTTTAGGATTTCCAGTTTCAAAAATCGGAAAATTATCAAAGTATATTATAAAGGCAGATAGGGCATCAATTCTTTTAACCTTTGCTGCGAATTCGATTGAACATGAGACTCCTGAATTATCATTGACTCTTGATTTAGCAGGAGCAGCTTTAGGAGTTTCATCAGCAATTGCAGATTGGGGCTATGCAAGAAGAGTTAAGCTTATTAATATGAAAAGAAATACAAAAACTAAAAGAAGATTAATTGAATTAGTGGAAGAAAACGGAATAAATTTAGTCCCTGAAGACAGATATGATAAATTGAAAGAACTAGCAGCGGTAATCTCAGAAAATGAAAACCTTTTAGAAACACATACTATCGGTCAGTTATCAATGATTCAAGAGATGCTTAAAAATCCTAAAAAATTCACAGAATTTGATGGAGCTGGATTACCAATCGAAGTTTATCCTGCAGCTTTAACCAAGTTAGCTGGAATTTTAGATCAAGATTATTTAATTCATTTAAGAAATTTAAAAGAATCTAGTATTTCTGAAATTGCAGAAAATGCTAGTTGGTTTGAAACTTTATTAAACAATGGAGAAATTTCTATTAAATTTCAAGATGGTAGTACTGATGTATTAGAAATTAGGTATTTAGGTCAAAATGAAATAGGAAATCAGTACTATGAAGATATAGTAGCTACAATATCTTCGTCTAAATACAACCATTTAAGTTACAATGATAATCTTACGAATTCTCTTGGTGATGACGTGAAATATCTGACACCTGACGGTCAAAAATCTTTTAATTGCATAGGTGGTAATTGTGGTTTAGGTGAATGTTTTTTGGCTGGAACACAAATCTCCATGAATGAGAATCAAAAAGCTGTTGAAGAAGTAAAGATTGGAGATATAGTAAAGACTTATGACCATCAATCTGAAAGTGTTAACTTTGGTGTTGTGAAAAATACATTTACTTCGACATGGAATAAATTAATTCACTTGTTTTTTAACGGCAAGAAAATAAGTTGTACACCAACGCATAAATTTTGGTTGCCGGAAAAAGGAAAGTATTTATCTGCTGATAGTTTAATGCGAGGAGTCAAGGTTTTGACTTTAGCAGTGGGACTTATGAGTCTTGATAGTGTGGCTTATGCTGATACAACATATACTGCCTATAATTTCGAGGTAGAAGATTACCATAATTATTTTGTTGGAGAACATGAGATTTTAGTACACAATCATTGTGCTATAAATGCTTTAGGAATTTCTGACGAAGAATTTAATTTACTTTTTCCTTTAAGTGAGAGTTTTACTGCGGCAGATAGACAGTTACTAAGAAATAATTTAGGTAAAGATCTTATGCCTTATGGAAGTAATGGGCCGAGTCCATTATTTGATCATATTAAGGGATTGACATTGGAGGAGCAGAAGGGGATGGTTAGGGCGTGGGAATTTTTAATTGATTCACCCGTAATACGAAAGCAAATAAGTAGTTTAGAAGATATTGCGGAAGTATTAGATGTACGGTTTTTTGAAACAGCTGGACTAACAGAAGATGCGATACGAGTTGGAGTTAATAATTCAAGTTCGAAAGCTAAATTAATAAAGAGAATAAGAGAGGCTTCTGACGAAGGTTCTAGTAAGGAGCAGTTTTTAGATGCTTTTTCTACAAATGGAAAGGCGATTGACCATAAAATGAATACACCTGTAAATCAGATGGATGAGGTCTTTGACGATTTGAATCCTAACGCAACAAGTATTGATGTTGATGCAACTTGGAATAATCGACAAAATGCTGTCACTAAGCAACAGAAAGTTGAAGCTAGTGAGCTGCTAGGAGAAGCAAGAGTAGATCAGATTTACGCGGATAAAGGATGGACTAGATTGGATGTAGATGGAATTCCGCCAGGGAAGCAGGGTAAATTTGATCGAGTATATGCTGAATATGATGTAGATAACAATTTGGTTAAACTACATGTAATTGAGGCTAAAGGAGGCGGAGGTTCTCTGGGTTCAAGGGTTATGAGCGATGGAACAGTAGCACAGCAAGGAACTAAGAAGTATCGTGATAATATTATTGAAAATCTTCTCGAAAAATTACCAGAAGATGATTTACTTAGAGAAGCACTAGAAGAGGTAGAATTATTTGGAGAAGATTTGCTGTCATATGTACTAATAAAACAAAATACTGCTGTCAAATCAAACTACATTGTAAAAACTTTTCCATGATAATCGAAAGACACTTAATCAAACGAGATGTTAATGCAGATCTTCTATCAGCGAGAGTCAAATACAATAAATTTGAAAAGCGGGTAATCGCATTGTTAAAAGATGGCAATAAGGTAAACTTATGGGCATTTAAGAGCTTAAGCATCAGGCTTGTTGTTTATTCTTTGGTGGTAGAAGGTAAGATTCCAAATGGGATTTTAGTATCTGCGGTTCAAGCAGGAATAGCTCATTTTAGGCAGGTTTTTTCTAACGAGAATCAAATAGAAATTAGATTACTAGATTCTAGTTTTGGAGTTGCTACTATGGTGAATAACAAAGAAAAGAATCTCTTTGATTGGTGGCAATTGTGCAGTGCAGCTGAGTTGTTGCAGAAAAATAATTATCGTGCTGAATTGCAGGTTCTACATAATCACATCAAAGAACAAACGACTAATGTTTTTTGGGAGAAATTTTCAGACTTGTATTTGTTGATTATGCAAAATGTAGACTATGACGAATCTCTATTACAAGATATTGAAGCAGAAGCAGCAACAGGAGTTGTTGAGTTTATTGGATTGAAAGAAGATGGTCGCATTGAGGTAGACAATGAAGATAATGTAAGAAAGAATATATGGCTACCACTAATAAAATTATATGATCTTGCATATAAAAGGAAGAGCGCTGAGTTTAACGACTTATTAGCTGAATATCTTAAATATAAGAACCGATGGATTTTATTAAATAAAGAGGAAGATAACTCTAGCTATTGGATAGACATTCCTCTTCTGGCATGTTGCTCTTTCGCTAAGGATAGGCAAGTAGTAATATCTGTAAAGTCAGAGTATATTCCAGAGTTTGGTTGGGATGATAAATATATTTTTTAGAATTTGCTATGCGTAAGCTTTTCTAGTTTTAGCATCACGAATGACTGCGTCGATATTTTTAAGTAAAGCAGACTTATCTTCTTGATCTAGTTCCATGATATTCTTAAATCGTTTTAGCATTGTAGGATCTTGAAAGAGTTCTGCGTCTTCATTTTCTCCAAGTAAATATCCTACGGTTGTATTGAGGGCTTTAGCTATTCTTGAAATCACATCAATGGTAGGTTTAGCTTCGTCTCTCTCATATCGTCCGATAATTGAATGGTGCACACTAACAAGAGCAGCAAGTTTGGTTTGTGAAAGTCCTAATACCTCTCTTCTATCTTTTAATTTTCTACTAAAGTCACTCATAATTAAATACACTAAATGCTGTTTAAACAGCGATTAACCGCTAATAATTCAAATATACGGAGCATATAGTGAAGAAAAAAATAATATATTCACGGTTTGATGTAGATTAAAGTATATATTTGTTGCATAAATGCGCAGAAAATATTTATTTTTCAATATAGTCAAATGGAAATACAAGACATAAAAGCCACACTCAGTATCCAAAATGTACTCAATTACTACAATTTATCTGTTGATAGAAATCAAAGGTTGTGTTGTCCATGGCATAATGATAAGAC
>CAYOIL010000343.1:0-4027 GCA_964403985.1 uncultured Saprospiraceae bacterium | reverse complement strand
GTGCAATTGAAGTTCTTAAAAGAGGAAAAGTTAGAAGAGCTAAACTTTATTACTTGAGAGGCCTTGTTGGTAAGAAAGCAAGAATTAAAGAAAGAACAATGTTGAAGTAAGATTCAATAACAAAAATATTAAAAGCCGAAAAGAATTTCTTTTCGGCTTTTTTATTAGTCTTTACTCACATTTGTTTTTTGTACATTTGGAATTACAAACACTGCATTAATAAAATGTACTTATTACCTTTGTTTTAGACAATTTAATACTTTTTTTATGTCCATTTACTTATTACTTACCAAATTGTCACTTATAATAACCTTGAATTCCATAAAATTCCTAAAATTTACAGCGTGAAAAAATTATTTCTACTATCTGTTGTGATGATTGTTGTTCTATTTTCATGTAAAAATGATGAACAAATAAACTATGATCATTTAAGTGGGACTTGGGAAATGGTCAATGCTAAAAGAAACAATAAAGAAACATCAACTCTAGATAAATCTTTTTTCTCTTTTACTGACAGTAAAATATCTCATAACATTAACGGAGACACTATAGTTAGTTCTTTTACAACTGATGGAAATAAAATTATTGTCAATGATGAAATGATAAACGAATTAAAAATTAATTCCTTATCATCAGACTCTTTAAGTTTAGGTACAAAAATTAGCAATATGAAATTTGAGTTTTTAATGAAAAAAAGTAATGAGTAAACAATCTATTACCACTTCCTTTTTTAGCTTATTAATTTTACTATTTAGTTGTTCTAATTATGGTCAAATTGATGCAGACATTGATTCTTCAATTTATTACCAAGATCAAACACCTTTTGTTGATGTAAGTTTCCATATCGTAGGGTCTAGTTTGACACAAAGGAAGCTTGACAAGGGAATGGTAGAAAGTAGAGTTAATGTTTTAATTACTGTTACTCAAGAAAATGAAATAATTGATTTTAGAAAATTTGGTCTAATCTCTCCAACAGCAGTTGCAGCATCAGATTTTATCGATTTAAAAAGATTCTCTTTACAACCAGGAAAATACACCCTAAATGTAGAATTAACCGATCAATTAGATAACTCCAATCGCTTATCTAAAACTCAAGCTATTGATATTTCGCCGTGGGAAGCTGAAGCTTTTGCATCTGATATGCAACTATTATATGAAGTAACTCCATCAGAAGATACCTCTAATCCTTTTTACAAGTACGGATTCATACTTCTACCAACTGCTTATAATTTTTACCATAGCAGTATGGATCGACTTATTGTTTTCAACGAATTCTATTCTTTGAATTCAATTCAAGATGAAACTATAGTTGCAAAAATATCTATTTCTAACATTGATCGATCCGATGTTGACCCTCTAGTAAAATACAAGAAACTTGAAAAATTAGATAAAGAAGTTCTCATTGAATCATTTAATATCAATGAAATGATTAGTGGTAATTATGAAATAAAAGTTGAGATAATCAATAAGAGAAATGAAATTCTTATTGCTTCTAATCAATTCTTCCAAAGAAGTAATCCATCATATGATGCAGAAATATTAGTTAATAGTGAAGTTGATCTAAATGAGACTTTCGTTGGAGCTCTTACTAATGAAGACTTAAGATATAATTTAAAGGCATTAGCTCCTGTTTTACCTCAATCTGAAGTAACAATACTTAATCTTCTGCTATCTGAAAATAATATTGAAGGTCAAAAATTCTTTTTATTTAATTATTGGAATACGTACAATCCTGTCAAACCAGTTGAATCCTTCGAACAATTTAGAGAAATAGCAAAAGCCGTAGATATTAAATATTACTCTACTGTAGGGAGAGGTTTTGAAACAGATAGAGGTTATATTTTCCTACGATATGGAAGACCTAATAATATAATATCTGTAGAAAATGAACCTTCAGCTCCTCCATATGAAATTTGGTTTTACGATAAATTAGACCTCACTGGGGAAACTAATATGAAATTTTTATTTTACAACCCTTCTTTGGGAGGAAATGATTATCAACTTTTACATTCCACTTCTCGATATGAAAAACAAAATCGTCAATGGGAAATCGAACTTTACTCTGATGCTCCTAAAGACATAGTAGGTAATAGAGTAGATGCTACAACAGTTGTCGATAATGTAAATAGAAGAGCAAGAGAATATTTTGAAGATAATAATTAATACTTTACACACCCCACAAGAAATACTATAAATAAAACTATGACGAATAAAATTCTGAGCAATATTATTATTGTGTTTATTTTTTCAATCTTAACTTATGGGGCTTTCGCCCAAAGTTCAGTTAGAGGATCGGTATTTGATGAAAACTCTGGAGAGCCTGTAGGTTTCTGTAATGTATTTTTAGAAAATACAACTTATGGTGTAACTACAAATGTCGATGGCTTTTATACCTTGAGCCAAATTCCAGCAGGTACATATAATTTAATGGCCACTTTTATAGGATATGATACAGCGAGAGTTGAAATTACCCTAAAGGATAATGAAGTTATAACTGAACAGTTATTCTTGCGTGAATCTGGTCTTAAAATAAATGAAGTTAGTATTTCAGCGGAAAGGGAAGTTTCTAGAAATGAAGTAAAAATCAGTCAACTAAGCATTAGTCCACAACAAATTACAATGCTCCCTTCTACCGGTGGTGAACCAGATATTGTTCAATACCTACAAGTTATACCAGGGGTAATTTCTACTGGAGATGCTGGTGGTCAGATTTTTATTAGAGGTGGTTCTCCCGTCCAAAATAAAATTTTAATGGACGGTTTGACTATATATAACCCCTTTCACAGTATCGGTTTCTTTTCTACTTTTGAAACGAATGCAATACGAAATGTTGACGTGCTTACAGGTGGATTCAATGCTGATCATGGAGGAAGAATTTCTGCTATTGTTGAAATTAATACAAAGGATGGAGATAAAAAGAAATTAAGTGGTTCTGTTTCTGCAAGTCCATTTATGGCAAAAGCATTTCTTGAAGGCCCTATTGTAAAACAAACTAAAAATGGTGGTTCAACTTCATTTATGTTTTCACATAAAAGAAGCTATATCAATCAAACAGGAACTTTACTATATCCATATGCTGCATTAAGTGATTCAATTGGTTTACCTTATAGTCTTAATGATACATATGGAAAATTAAGCCTAATAAATAAGAATGGCTCACATTTATCCCTTTTCGGATTTAATTATCTTGATCAATTTGACAACCCAGCAGTCGCTTCTATCGGTTGGAACAATACAGGAGGAGGAGCTAATTTTAGATTGTTGTTAGATAATAGTGACTTAGTAATTAATGGACTTGTTGGTTATACAAGTTATGATATCGCATTTTCACAAGATAATGGTGATGATCCTAGGTCAAGCTCCGTTGGAAATTTTGTAGGAAGATTTGATTTTGATTATTATATGCCAAAAGGCTCATTTACATATGGTTTAGAAGTTAATGTATTAAATACTAATTTCAACTTTACCAACCCTTTCGGTTTGACAATTGATGCAACTCAAAGTTCTCCAGATATTGCTGGTTTTGTTAAATTAAGATACAAATTAGGAAATCTAGTTATTGAACCTGGATTCAGAGGTATATTTTATGCTGCATTATCTGAATTTTCACCAGAGCCACGATTGGGATTAAAATACAATGTAAATGAAAGTATAAGGCTAAAAGCAGCAGGCGGGCTCTACAGTCAAAATTTACTTTCAACAAGTAATGAACAAGATGTAGTTGCTTTATTTAGCGGATTCTTAACGTCACCTGAAAGTGGTATATCTTCATTAGGTACAGGAGATAAAACTTCTTCAAATTTACAAAAAGCTTCACATTTAATTGGTGGGATAGAAATCGATCTTTTTAAGAATTTTTCAGTTAATGTAGAATCCTATTATAAAAGTTTTGATCAATTAATAGTTGTTAATAGGAACAAAATTGATGCTTTAACTCCAGATTACACTTCTGAAAATGGTTTAGCCTATGGTGGAGATATTACTTTAAAATATCAATTACCTAGTCTTTATTTATGGGCTACATACG